>CAZHPN010000049.1:0-35054 GCA_964534375.1 uncultured bacterium
GTCGTTGTCGTCGTTGTCGTTGTCGTCGTCGTTGTCGTCATTATCGTCGTCGTCGCAAACGACGCCGCCGAGGCACTCGCTCATCGCTGTGCAGTCGGCGGCGCCCATGTTTTCGGCGATGCACTGGCCGTACGGCTGGTTCGGCCCCATGCAATACTCGCCGGCCTCGCAATAGCCGACGATCGTGCTTTCGGGAATCTCGTTCCCGTAGCCGTCGTCAAAACCACCGCCGCAGACGACGTACAGGTCGTTGTAAAGGTTCTGGCACGCGGCGGCCGTGTCGTCATCGTCGTCGTTGTCATCGTCGTCATCGTCGCCGCAGGTCACGCAGTTCTCGTTGGCGTCGCAGCACTGGCCCGAGCAATTGACGGCGGTGCTGCAGTCGGTCGAGCCGGGGCCGCCCAGGTAAAAGCTCGTTCCCGACAGGTTCCGGTCGGTGGAGAAGGCGACGGCGCCGACGTCCCAGTAGCTGGGATCGGTCGCCGCGCTGGCGATGTCGGTCCAATCTTGGAGCGCCGACGACATATCGACATATTTCATGTTCTCGATAAACGCGGCGTACTCGTACCCCGCCGTGGGAAATTTGCCGCTGCCCATGTCGGTCAGCGTGGCGAGGCCGTAGGTGTCGCACTCGAGCTCGCCGCCGAAGATGCCGCCCAGCGACTGGCCGTTGTCGGCGAGGCCGGCGGAATTGTACAGGCTGTTGGGATAATAGCCGAACGACGCGCCGGCGGCCCAGGCATACCAATTGCCATCGTTTTCGTTGCGGAGGAACGCCAGGGTCAGCGTGACCGGCGCGCCGCCGAACGAGCTGTAGTTCGCGAAGCCGGCGCCGAGCACGACGTTCGCGTTGGTTTGCACGAACGCGCCGCAGTCGAGATTGTAACAGCCGGTCGATTGATAATCGTCGGCCGTGTAATAGACGAAAAGATCGGTGTTGTCGTTGCTGAAATTGTCGTAACAGTGCTGCAGGCCGAGCTCCGCCGTTTGCAGGCCGCCGTCGGACCCGCCGGTGACCCAAAGCTGCATAAGCGACATGTCGGCCTGAAGCTGCGTGTAAACCTGCCACAGGCTGAAATCGGCCTGCAGGCCTAGGTAATTCACGGTGCTGCTCGCCGAGACAACGCCGTAATGGTGCGGCGCTTTGACGCCGCCGACCGGTGCGAGCGCCGGGGCGGCCGGCGGTTTCGCGCCATCGCGGTTTTTGCGGAAGATGTCGCGCAGCGTCGCGAAACGATACCAGTGAGCGAGAGGCGCGATGACCTTCGGGAACGAGCCGGCTGGGCAGCGGCGGGCGCGGCCGAGTTCGTCCGGCGAGCCGTCGAGGCCGAAGGCGGCGGCGGCGCGGGCGGACGCGGCGGGGTCAGCGGCGGGCAGGCGATCGAGGGCCGCGCCGGAGGCGGCCAGGGCGCGCTGGGTCTGGATGTCGATGCACGAAATTGGCTCGCCGGATTTCATGGTGAACTGGTGCACCACCGCGCCGTCGCCCGCGAAGGCGCGATGCCAGGCATTGATTTTGATGAACTCGACGACGGAGGCGACGCGGAAATCGGCGACGGCGGCCCGGGCGGCGTCGTAGGCCTGTTGCGCGGCCGCCCAATCGGCGGCGGACATCGAGGCGAGCGCCGCGTCGACGTCGGGTTGATACAGGCCCTGCGCGCACGCCGGACCAGCGAAAACCGCGAGAAGTGCGGCCGTCACGGCCGCCGCCCACAAAACACGGCTGATCAATGAGCGCATCGGGGACTCCTTTTCCGAACGGAACGGCGATTCGCGAATTGCTTCGCGGGCGGCGACGAGTTCGCGCCGGCAGCGCGCCCGCGGTTGACGCCGCGGGCGCGACAAAACGGTCTTGTAGCAGCCGGCGCGCGAGGTGACAAGCGGCGAGGGTTTTTCACCACAATGAACACGCGGTGGCATGGTCACCATGGTGGGTTAACTGTAAACACGGAGGGCACAGAGAAAGACACAGAGAGCACAGCGAAGAGCGCAGGCAGAACACCTTGCGCACGATCGCGCGCGACGAGTTCCGGCCGCCTCTGTACTGCTCTTCATAAATTTCTTTTCGCGGCGCGAAGAATTTCGCGCCGCGAATCAGCCCGGGACTGAAGTCCCAGGCTAAACTCAAGCGCCCCCCGCCGCGGGGAGGGCTGCATGATCTTAGCCCGGGGTTCTAACCCCAGGCTCTATTTGGTTGCGACCAACGGCTGCGCTGTACTACTAACGGTCTGTTTCTTATTTCTGCGCACAGATTTTTTCATGCCGCCGAAGGTTGCACGATGAACTGGTCGATACGCAGCGTCTGCCCCCCTCACCCCCGGCCCATCTCCCACCGAGGGGAGAGGGGAGGCTTGGTTCCCCTCTCCCGGACGTGGTAGAAGGGGAAGGGGTGAGGGGTAAAGCGTTGCGCTGCGTAAAGCTGCCTGGTTGCCGCCGACGGTCTGGCCGTCCATCTCCACCACTAACTAATCTGTGAATGCCCGACACTTTGGTTGCGGCCGAAGGGTCGCGCTAAGCCCTCTGCGTTTAAGATTCCCCTCAATTCGCTTCCAGTTTCAATATCTCAAACCCAAACGGCGGCAGCGAGCCCGGATACATGTTCGTATTCGCCAGCGTCAGTTGCTGCACGTCGGCGTCGGCGTAGAGATCGTGCACGTCGCCGGCCGACCCGTCCCACGGGCTCAGCGACAAGTTGAGATAGAACTGCTGCGCCAAATGCGACAGGTTGATCACGACCATCACGATTTCCCGGTCGGTCGTGCGGAAAAACGCGAAGACCGACGAGTCGAACGACTCGACTTCCCGATAGTCGCCGAAGCGCAGGGCGTCCGACGCGTTGCGAATGGCGATCATCTTGCGGAAGTGCTGGAGCAGCGATTGCGGGTCGGCGCCCTCCAGCGCCACATTGTTCGTCGCGTGGTTCCACGAGAGCGGCAGCCAAGGCTTGCCGGTCGTGAAGCCCGCTTCCGCGGTCGCGTCCCAGGCCATTGGCGTGCGCGCAAAATCGCGGTAATCGATGACGACATGATCGCCGTCCGCCAGGCCGATCTCCTCGCCGTAATAAATGAACGGCGTGCCCGGCAGGGTCAATTCCACGACGCCGGCGAGCTTCGACCGCCGCTCGTCGCGGAACAGCAGGTCGTAGTACCGGAAGAAATCGTGGTTGTTGACGAACACGGCCTGCTGGCCGCCGGGCGGAAGCCGCGCGTACGACGACGCCATCAGCATCGAAATCGGAAACGAATCCTGGGAGTAAAACGCCGCGTAGAGGCCGTACGTCAGATTGAAATTGAAGGCCATGTGCATTTCGTCGGTTCCATTGCCGAAGAACTGCAGCCATTGATCGAAATCGCCGTCCGCTTCGGCGACGAAGGCGCGGTCCGGGTACTCGTCGGCGACCGTCCGAAACGCTTGGAGGATCGCGTGCGTCTGCGGCGCGTTGTCGCAGATGATCGGACTTTCGTAATACGCGCCGACCGCATCGAGCCGGAAGCCGTCGACGCCCATGTCGAACCAGAAGCGCAGCACGTCCTCGATCGCCGCGAGCACGTCGGGGTTCGCCCAGTTCAGATCCGGCTGCTGAACCAGGAAACGGTGATAATAA
This sequence comes from uncultured bacterium, assembly GCA_964534375.1. Classification (GTDB taxonomy): domain Bacteria; phylum Lernaellota; class Lernaellaia; order Lernaellales; family Lernaellaceae; genus CAZHPN01. Next base: position 3,605 of record CAZHPN010000049.1, read on the forward strand.
TATTGCTGCGTCGTCGCATCCCATTGCCAGCGGCTGCTGCCGAACTGCGCGCCGGCGCCGCCGCAATCCCACAGCGGCTTGTCCGCCCACTCGTACCAATCCCGTTTCGGGTTGGCTCGGCTCGCATGCGATTCCTTGAACCACGCGTGGTCCCATGACGTGTGATTGAACACGCCGTCGATGAAGACCTTGATGCCGAGCTTGTGCGCCTCGGCCAGAAACGTCTGAAAATCGTTCATCGTGCCGTAATCGGGATTGATCGCCTCGTAGTCGGCGACGTCGTAGCCGGAATCGAAGAACGGCGTCGGGTACATCGGCATCAGCCAGACGCCGCCGACACCGAGTTCCGCCAGATACGGCAGGTGCGAGATCAGGCCCGGAAAATCGCCGATCCCGTCGCCGTTGGAATCCTGATAACTGCGGATGTAAATCTCCTGAAACACCACGCCGCGCCACCATGTGCGGTCCGGCGTCGCGTCGTCATTATCGTTGTCGTTGTCATTGTCATTGTCGTCGTCGTCGGCGTTCCCGCCGCGATCGGCGCTCGTCGCGGCATGGTAGTCGCAGCCGGCGAAAAACACCGCCGCCAGCGCCAACAAACTACAGAACACAAACGAGGCGAGGATTTTCCGTGGCATATCGTCACTCCGCAGTTTTGCCCGCGCCGGCGCTGCCGGCCGGCGGGCGTCGAAACAGCTGCTCGCTCTTGAATCGAATCCGCGCCGTTCCGCGTGCGTCAGCAGCCGCAGCCGTCGGAGGGAGCGCTGGCCGGGGCGCCCGGCACGGGCACGACGCCGCCGCCGCCCGAATCGTTGTCATTATCGTCGTCGTCATCGTCGGGCGACTCATCGTCGTCGGGCGAAACGTCGTCGTCGGGCGAAACGTCATCGTCCGGCGAGCCGTCGTCATCCGGCGACTCGTCGTCGTCGGGCGACTCGTCGTCGTCGAGCAGTTCGTCATCGCCATACGGGCCGTCGCCGGGCAGGATGCCGTAGTAGACATTCATCCAGTAGGCGAGCACGTAATCGAAGCCGGAGCCGACAAAGGTCTGGTCCTCGCTCGTGTTGCACGAGGCGGCGAAGACGCCGCCGTCCTGCCAGTACATGTCGGTCCACGGCCGGTCGGGAATTTCGCGCGCGTTCTCGGTTTGCGGGCTGACGTTCATGATTTGCTGCAGCCACGGATATTTCTGGTCGAGGTTGGCCATCCAAACCGAGAAGGGATCGAGCGGCTGCGTCGAGCAAACGATCGCCCGCTGATAGCTCGGCGCGGGCCAGTAATCGTCGAGCACGCGGGTGTTGTCGGCCTTGATTTGCGCCATTTCCGCCGGATCGCAATTGCCCAGGCGCAGGCAGCCGCCGACCTGCACCGCGTCGAACCACGGATTGAGAATCTCCTTGGTCCATGGCCGGTTCCACTGCATGTGGATATCCCAGATTTCCTGCAGGCGCTTGCGGTCGGGCCAGAGGCGAAAGATCGATTGCAGCGTCAGGTAGCGCAGGTTGTTGCCGAAGAACTGATCGTAGCGGTTGTACCACGACCACAGGTCGATGCCGAGCAGAGGCTTCATCGCGTCGTATTGCTGGTTCAGCAGCGTCCAGTGCTCCTCGTCGTCGAGGATGTGGGCGATGATCACTAGCCAGCCCAGACGCATCGCCGGCCCGATCCAGGCCGCGTCGTTGCCGGTGTATTGCCCGTTCTCGTCAGTGATGTTCCAGTAGTTGGCGGTCAGCATGTCGCAGATTTCCCGCATCAGATTGCGGATGATCGCCCGGCTCGGCTCGTCGTCGATCGAGTCGTAGGCCTGCACCATGCCGAACATGAAGCCGCTGTACTGGTCGCGGCTGGTCTGGTCGATCCAGTAGTAACCGCCCCAGTCGCCCGTGCCGTCGATCTGTCCGCCGACGCCGCAATTCCACGGCGATTGCGACGGGCCGGCGAACCGCGCCAGGTATCCGGGCGTGTGCGTGATCTCGTGGTTCCACTGCATGTACTGCACGAGATTAATGATGTTTTGCCGCGCCTCCGGATCCTGCGTGATGCGATAGCGCAGCGCTTCGGCGCCGAGGTACATGCCGGTCCAGATCAGGCTGTCGCCCTGGTAATGCGTGCAGGCGACTTGCGTGTACGTGTTGTCGCTGAACGACACCGCGCCGGTGATCGCGCCCAACGGCGTAACCAGCCACTTGCCGATGAACGCCTCGTGGCCGTCGGTCTTGGCCTGAAGAACCGGATCGAAGTCCGTGGCGAACGCGGACGCCCCAGCCGTGAACGACAACGCCGCCAACGCGAGGATGACGAGCCGACGCATAAGAAACCCCTTGGTCAACGACCGGTGAACGTTTCCTGACCAACGTTGGGCGGCGATTGCCGCGCCCGCGACTACGACGGCATTTTATGGTTTTTTGCGAATCGGATCAACGACACCGATAAGATTGCGCCCTTCTTGCCTCGCCGCGATCTCCGCGTCGCCGCGCGATCCCCGTTTGCGGCGTCAGTGGGCCGCTTCCGGCTGTTCGGCGCGGCGGAACATCTTCCGGAAAACCACCAGCGCCAGCGGCGAGATCAGGGCCATGCCGCCGATCCAGAGCCAGATCATCCAATGGTGCGGATACGCCGGCGCATCCTTCGGAACGTAGGTTTGCAAGAGCCAACCGGACATTACGCCGACGATCGGTTTCGCCGCGAAATACGGCAAGTACGACAGCGAAATGTAGGAGCCCTCGCGGCCCTTCGGTGCGATTTCGGCGGTGAATTGCATGAGCCGCGGCGACCAGAGCGCCTCGCCGACCGTGAAGACGATCACAAACGCGATCAGCGTCAGGAATAGCGGGTTGCGCTGCGCCTCCGGAATGTGGAGCCAGCGGACGAAGATCAGTTCGCCGACCCAGGTGTCGCGCAGCGGCGCGAGCAGGCGCGCCGGCACGACGGCGATGAACACCGACAGCGCCGAGACCCACGTGCCGATCATCATCACCTTGTAGGAACTGGTCTTGCGCGTCAGCCAGCCGAGCAGCGGCACGAGAAAGACGATCATCGCCGGGTTGAGCGCGCTGTAGATGTGGCCGATCGGCAAGCCGGGGCCGAGCACGCGAATGCCGTATTTCGGGAAGGTGTAGTGAAAGTGATAAAACACGAGCCGCACGAACACCAGCAGGCCCAGCATCAGCAGGTAACGCCAGAAGGCGCGCTCGCGGAACACCTCGCGGAAAATGCGGCCGGTGTCGACCGCGGCCGTGCGCATCGTCCGCCACGACGCAACCAGGATATTCCCGGCCGACGGCGGCGCCGGCCGGATGACCACGCCGCGGTCGTCGGTCATCTCGACGCCGTCGCGCATCAGCAGCATCAGCACGAGATTCGGCACGGACAGCGCGAAGCCGATCAGGAAGATGACCTGGTACGTGGACAACGGCACGCCGAGCAGCGGCGCGGTCACGATCGTGTGCTCGCCGAGCGTCGCGCGCACGCCGTCGAAGATGGTCGCGCCGAAGTAATGCCCGACGTTCATTAATGTGTAGAACATCGCAAAGCCGAGCGCCGCGCCTTCCTTGGTGGTGTAGCGCTTGATGCCCACCGACAGCACCGGCAGCAGGATGGCGATGCCGATCGCTAAAGGGAAGAAGCCGACGAGCGTCGCCAAGTAGACGTTGCGGCAAAACGGCAGCGCCAGCCGCGAGACGACCAGCACGCCGGCGCCGAAGACGAGCGTCTTTTTCACGCCGACCGCGTCGACGACGGCGCCGACGAGCATCGTCGCCAGCGTGATGCCCGTCGAAAACACGCCGATGTACGAGCCGGCGGCGATGTCGCCCAGGCCGCAATCCGCCGACAAATACAGGACGAACGTGAGGTTCATCGCGCTGTACGCCGAGTACTCGATGATCTTCGAGAAGAACAGGATGAACAACTCGCGCGGGCTGCCCCGCAGGCCGCGGGCATAGCTCCAGACGATGAAAACGAACGCGCCGAACAGGGCCGCGCCGCCGCCGTAGATCAAAATGTCGAGTGATTTCATCCCGTGCGAACCTCTGGGCATCATATCGAACGACGCCGGATGCGCAAGGCGTTGCGGAGCGAGCGAGCATCGCGCGCGCGTCTGCCTTGACGGTTCGCAGCCGCCAGCGCTTAATACGTCGAGGTTCTTTCCGGCCGCTCGGAAAGCTGTTGTTACGCCACTGATTCAATCGGACGCGAAGGAGCCGACGATGAACCGGGTTTTCACTCTCCTCTTCTTGGCGGCGCTGGGTGCGATGTTGCTGGCCGCGTGCAGTGCCGGCACTTCGTCGTCGAGCAGCAGCAACGCCATTGACGACGACGCCACGCCGGATGACGACGACAACGACGACGACGACGCCACGCCGGACGACGACAACGACGCCTCGCCGGATGACGACGACGACAATGACGCCTCGCCGGCCGACGACGACGACAACGACGACGACGACGCCATCCCGACGATGGCGACCGTGTGGGGAACCTCGGCGACCGATGTGTACGCCGCGGGCCTCGCCGGCTTCATGGTGCATTACGACGGCTCGGCGTGGTCGCCGACTGCCAGCGGCACGCGGGGCGACATCTTCGGCGTTTGGGGAACCGCGGACTCAGACATTTTTGCTGCCGACGATTTCGGCACGATCATGCATTACGACGGCTCGGCTTGGTCGATCGCCTGGACCGGGGCCTATTACCCGTTCATGTACAGCGTGTGGGGCGCGTCTTCCACCGACGTTTTCGCCGCCGGCTACGACATCACCAACAGTCTGGTCGTGATCGCGCATTATGACGGCTCGGCTTGGTCGACGATGGCCAACGGCATCAGCGGCGGCCTGAACGGCATCTGGGGATCTTCGCCCAGCGACGTGTTCGCGGTCGGCAACAACTCCGACACCAACGGCGTGATTCTGCATTACAACGGCACGTCGTGGTCGCCGATGTCGGACGGCGGCGCCAGCCAGTGGCTGGGCGGCGTTTGGGGCGCCTCGGCGGCGGACGTGTACGCCGTCGGAATCGGCGTCAACAACGAAGGCGTGATCCTGCACTACGCGGGTTCGTCGTGGTCGGCGACGTCGTTCGCGGCGGAGACGGCGTTCTTCGGCGTTTGGGGGACTGCGGCGGCCGACGCGTTCGCGGTGGGCAGCAGCGCCGCCAATCAGGGCGCGATCCTGCACTTCGACGGTTCGTCGTGGTCGGCGATGCCGGGCGCGGGATCGAGCACGTTGCTCAGCAGCGTCTGGGGAACCTCGGCGGCGGACGTGTTCGCCGTGGGCAGCGACGCCAACAATAACGGCGTGATTTTGCATTATGACGGCACGGCATGGTCGCCGATGGCGACCCGCGAGGCCGCAAAGTGATCCGGGCGGGTAAGGAGCACCACATGAATTCGCGAAAAATCCTGGTTTTCTTGATTTTGTCGGCCGTGTCGCTCGCGCCGGGTTTTGCGTTCGCCGGCGAATTCAACCTCGCGGAAATTCAGCAGGCCATCGCGGAAAAGGGCCTGCATTGGACCGCGGGGCCGGCGCCGTTCACCGACGCGGAATTTCACGCCAAACTCATGCAGAATTTGCAGCACAGCCACGATTCGCTGTTTTATGGGGCGCCGACCATACCGCCGACTCCGCCGCTCCCGACGAGTTGGGATTGGCGCGATCACAACGGCGTTACCGCAGTCGAAGATCAGGCTTCCTGCGGCAGTTGTTGGGCGTTTGCGTCGGTCGGCGCCCTGGAATCTCTCGCGGTCATCCAGGGTCATTATCCGCTTTCCTTGCGTCTCTCCGAGCAGGAACTCGTCTCGTGCGACAGCGACTACGGCGCGTGGGGCTGCCAGGGCGCGGGCGCCATGTCGGCCGTGGCGTCGTATCTGGTTCAGGAAGGGACGGTCGACAGGGCCTGTTTCCCCTACGAATCGTTCGCCGGCAACGACTACCCGTGCGATCCGTGCAGCGACGCGACGCAGCGTACGTATAAGGCCGGAAGTCACGGGGCGGTGAACCAGGACGTCCTGTCGTTGAAGCAGGCCGTTTATCAGTACGGGCCGATTTTCACGACGATGGAAGTCTTCGACGATTTCATGAATTACACGGGCGGCGTCTACGCCTACGCCTACGGCCAGGACGAAGGCGGCCACGTGGTGCTGATCATCGGCTGGAACGACGCCGGGCAGTATTTCATCGTCAAGAACTCCTGGGGCACGGCGTGGGGCATGAACGGTTTCTTCGAGATCGCCTACAGCGAAGTCACCGGGCAGACCGATTTCGGCGACGACACGCAATGGATGTCGTTTGGCTCCGGGCCCGCCGACGACGACGATGACAACGACGACAACGACAGCGCCCAGCACGACGACGCCGACGCGGCCGCCGGCGCCGGCGCCGGCGAACCCGACGCGCCCACGCCGCACGATGCCGCCGGCAGCACCCGCAGCGGCGGTTTCGGCTGCTGAAGATTTTTTGCGGTTTTTTTGACAGGATCAACAGCGCCTGTCCCCGCGAAGGCGGCGGATCAACGGGATCGGTTTGGCGACGGTCGATGGCGAAATCCACTCGTCGCGTTGGGCGAACACCGTTTCGTTCCCAAGGATGAATCACCGGGCTATCGACCTGCTCCCCTCCCGGACTTCTGGCTTCTGGCTTCTGACTTCCTTTGCTTGACTCCGTTCTTCTGCCTTCCCATAATGCCGGCGAAATTCACGAAGGAGCGGCCGTTTGAAAAAAGTTCGCGTCGGCATGATCGGCGCCGGGCGGATCACCGACCTTCACTATCCGGCCTACCGAGACTTCGAAAAGGCCGAATTGGTCACGGTGTGCGCGTCGAGCGAGGCCACGGCGAAAAAGCGCCAGGCGGAATGGCAGACGCCGAAATGGACAACGGATTACCGCACGATCCTGGCCGATCCCGAAATCGACATGGTCGAGATCAACACGCCGCACCACCTGCACTATCCGATGGTGTTGGAGGCCGCGGCGGCCGGCAAGCACATCCAGTTGCAAAAGCCGATGGGGATGAACATCAAGGAATGCCAGGCCATGATCGCGGCGACGCGGCAGGCCGGCGTGAAATTCAAGGTCATCGAGAATTTCGTATTCTACCCGCCCTATCGCAAGGCGAAGGAGCTGATCGGCGCCGGCGAGATCGGCGAGGTGCGCTCGCTGCGCATCCGCCTCGGCTCGGGCGGGACCGGCGGCTGGTACGTGCCGCTCAATACATGGTTGTGGCGGCTCGCCGAAACTGACAAAGGCGGCGGGCCGACGATCTTCGACGACGGCTATCACAAATTCTCGATCGGGCGCTATTACGGCGGCGACGTCGACCGGGTGTCCGCCTGGATCGACCGCTCGTTCGGCCTGATCGACGCGCCGGCGATCGTTACGTGGCGGGCGGCCAACGGCGTCGTCGGCTGCATCGACGCGTCGTTCTCGCCGAACTTGAACGTCAAGTCGAAGTACTACTCGGCCGACGAACGCGTCGAAATCACCGGCACGCGCGGCGTCATCTGGATCACCCGCTGCACCGGCCAGTTGCTCGACGAGGCGTCGGTCATTCTCTACCGCGACGGCGTGAAGACGTGCTTCGAAAAGATGCGCGCCGATTGGCTCGACAGCTTCGTCGATTCGACGCGCCACTTCATCGATTGCATCTTGCACGACACGGAGCCCTACCTGACCGGCGAGCAGGCGTTGGCCGTCCAGGCGTTCTGCTTCGCCGCGATTCGCTCCGCGAAAGAAGGGCGCGAGATTGCGCCGGCGGAGATGTTGGAGTGACGCCATGAAAAAACTGCTCGCCGCCCTCGCCGCCGAAATCGCGTTCGTGCTGACCCGCTTGTTGGCGCGTCGAGTTTCCGATGCGGCGCTCGCGCGCAATCTGCGGCGTTTGAAGAAACTCATCGACGGCTTACAGTCCGACCCGGCCGCGACGACGCCGCTCGGCGATCTGATCAAGATCTTTGACAGTCCCGATTCGGCCGCGCTGGCGCGACGGCTGATTCTCGAAGCCCGCCCGGCGCAACTCAAGGCGACCGTGCGCGGCGCGATCGGGTGAGGCGACCCATGGCGAAAACTGCAACGGGGCCGGAACTCCGCGTCGGGCTGATCGGCGTCGGGCCCGTGGCCGAACTGATCGCCCGCAGCTACGACGGCGTCGCCGGCGCAAGAGTGGCCGCCGTCTGCGACGAGAACTTCGCCCGCGCCGAGGCCCTCGGGCGGCGGCTCGGCGTCCCGGCCTTCGCCGACCATGGCGAAATGCTCGACCAAGGCCCGGTCGATGCCGTGGAAATTCACGGCCGCGCCGACCGGCATCTGGCCGTCGCGCGCGACGCCTGCGCCCGGCGCAAACCGTTCGCGATCCACAAGCCGCTGGCGCTGACGACGGCCGACGCCCAGGCGATCATCGACGCGGCCCGCGCGGCCGGCGTCCGGGCGGCGGTGATCGATCCGCTGTTGCATCATCCGCACGTCTTGGCGGCGAAAGAGAAACTCGCGGAGGATCTCGTCGGCGAAATCCAGATGCTGCGGTTGAAATCGCACCTCGGCGGGGCGGGCGAACTGGGCGCGGCGTTCGATCCGGCGCGTTTTTCGGCCGCCGATGAGCATTTTCTGCTCGCGCCGGCGTTCGACAAGACCGCATTGATCGAGTTTTTGCTCGGTCCGATCGCCGAGGCGAGCGGCTACGCCGGCCCCGGCGCGCGGATGATCGCCTTCAAGTTCGCCGCCGCCGGCCGCTACGGCGTGCACGAGGCGGTTTTCTCGCCCGAGTTGACGATGCAAACCGACGGCATGCCTGTCGATAACTCGATCGAAATCACCGGCACGGACGGCATCCTCTGGGTGCGCAACCTGACGGCGACGATGGTCGAGGCGCCGAAGTTGATGCTCAAACGCAAGAGCACGGTCACCGTTTGGGACGACAAGGCCGAATACAGCTTCGTGAATTTGCTCGCGGCGGTACGGAAAGATTTCCTGAACTGCCTGCGCGGCGGCGAACCGCGGCATACATTGGCCGACGGCTTGCGCGCGCTGACCGTCAACGTCGCGGCGCAAACGGCGATCCGCGAGTCGCGGTCGGTCAAGCTTGCGGATTTCCGCGGTTGAGATGTATTGATTGAGGATTATGATCGTTTCTTGACAGGATCAACCGGATCAACCTGATCAACGGGATCAAGGAGGCTTCGGCATGGCGATTTATCTGTTTGCGTTGTTCTGTCTCGCGTTGGCGGCGATGGCGGCCACGGCCTCCGGAGACGCGTCCGAACCCGGCGCGCTGCTGGACGCCCCGGGCATCGACAAAGACACGCTGGCGCGGCTGACCGCCGACGCCACGCTGCTGCTGGTGCAGGAAGACGCGCAGGGCAAGTTGCAGATGACGACGAGCGGCATCCTCGTCGACCGGCCGCCGGACGTCGTTTTCCGCACGATCACCGATTACGTCAATTACCCGAAGTTCATGCCGAGCATGGAGGAGTGCGAAATCGTCGCCACGCACGGCGACGTGAAAGATGTTCGTTTCGCGGTGAAGTTCAAGTTCGCGATCTTCAGCGTCACGGTCGACTACGTTCTGCGCACCACCTTCAAATCGAATCGGGAAATCACCTGGAAGCTGCTCTCCAGCAAGGGGAACAAACTGCGCCAATCGATCGGTTCGTGGCGGTTGGTTCCGGCTGGCGGCGGCAAGCAGACCGCCGCTTTCTATTCGCTGTATTCCGACGCCACCGCCGCCGTGCCGGGGATGAGCGCGGTGCTCAAAAAAGAGCCGACGATGGAAACCGCGATCAATGTCAGCACCTGCATCATGGTGCTGCGGGCCGTCAAGAATCGCAGCGAAAACCCGGCGTGGACCCGAGCGCGATGACGTCGTCCAGCCGTTAGAAACGCAGCGTGATCGTGCCGCCGAAATTCCACCATTGCCCGGCGAACTTGTAGTCGCCGATCCAGTCGTTCGGATCCGATTTGAGAACCGTGCGCGGCATCATGTAGTGGTATTGCACAAAGCCGTCCAACGATACCGGGCGCGGCAGAATCTCGGAAAACGTCGGGAGCGTAAGGCCGAAACCGCTCGATACGACGTGCGTATTCGAATCCAGGTAATTGTTGACGCCCGTCTGATTCGGGACCGGCGTCGGCCGATAGCGATACCCGGCGCGCAGCGCAAGCGTCGCATGCGGATCGACCACCGCCCTCCCCTCGACGCCGATCGCCGGATTGAACGTGTCGTGGAAGTTCGGCGCCGGCGGCGGCGGTCCGTTCGTCGTCGGGAACACGTCTTCCAGGCCGCCGGTCATGTTGATCAACGTGTGCGGCGCATCGCTTTTCATTTGCGACCACTGCTGGAAGGTCAGATCGATGCTGGCGGTCAGCCGCGGATGCGGGTCGAACGCCGCGCCGAACTCGAATTGCCGCGGCGCAAACTGGCTCCAGGTGTCGGCCCAGAGGAGCAACTCGCTCGGCCGCAGCAGCGGCGTGATCGTCCCCGGGAAGCCCGTCAGAGCCGGAATGTGTATGTCGTTGGGCAGCGTCAGCCGGCAGACCACCATTTCGCGGTAACTGAGGCCGAGGCGCAGCCAATCGACCGGCCGGCTCCAGAGTCCGGCGATCGGGGCGGCGAAGTTGCCGATCCGGCTGTGGAGCGAGCCCTCGCTCGGCGCGTTTTGGTTGATCTGCAAATCGACGCCGCCGTGGTTCGACGCGAGCATGTTGACGCCGACGCCGATGGACAGCCACCGCGCCGCCTCGAAGCCGGCGCCCGCGAGCGTCACGATCGTTTGGTTGTCGTTGGCGACGAGCGGCGAATGCGGCTGGTCGGTCGGGAACTCGAGGAAGCGCATCATGTGCGCGTCGGGCACGTACACGTCGACGCCGATGGTCAGCCGATGGCCCTTGATCAGCGACGAGACGACCGTCCCGATGTTGAACCCGTTGTTCAGGTTGACGTTTTGGCGCACGCCGTTGATGGTCATGTTCGGAATGCCGTACGAGTAGCCGATCTCCGCCTGGAAACGGGTCACCTGCGTCAGCGCCGCTACGTTGTAATACAGGCCGGCCGCATCGTCGCCGAGCGCCGAATAAGCGCCGCCCATCGCGCTGGCGCGCGCGCCCACGCCGAAAAACTCGTAGGGGCCGGCCAGCGCCGCCGCGGGGGCGAGCCAGAGAAAGAGGCAAATGGCGATCGTTCGACGCACGGCCTACTCGTAATCGAAGGGGACGCTGATCGACGCGCCGATCGCGTACAACCAGCCGCGGAACCCGACTTTCGGGTATCCCGGGTTATCGGTGTTTACATCGCTGTCTTTATACGAGACGCGCGGCGGCAGATATTGCAATTGGCCGCCGACGTCGAAAACCAACGGGGCGAAGAACTGATAGGCGCCGACGCCGCGCCACTTCCAACCCACCGACGCCGAGCCAATGTAGCGGTCGGAGTCCAGATAATTGGTGTCGCCGCTCTGCGGCGGCACGGGCGACGGATCGAAGGCAAAACCGAACCGCGCCAGCAGGTCGCCGTCGCCGCTCGCGAGCGCCAGCGCCTCGGCGCCGGTTTTGACGCCCGTCGTGTCGTGGAAGTGCGGCGGCCGGGTGATGCTGTTGCGGAACGAAATGGGCAGCACGGGAATCTTGAAGTTGACGTTGACGTCGAGGCTCGGGTCGGGGTAACCCGACCATTGATTGTATTGGACCTCCAGCGAGAGCAGCCAGCGGTCGAACGAATACGAGACGCCGCCGACGAACTGCCGCGGCGTGTACAAGCTGATCGCGTTGAATTGGATGATCAACGGCACGTTCGCCACCACCGTCGCCACCGGGATTTTATAGTGCGTGAAGAACTTGTCGCGGAAGACAAATCCAAAGCGCAAGCCGTCGACCACGGGCCAAAAGGCGCCCGGTTTGAACATCAGGCCGGCCGTCAGGGCGAAACTAGTGAGCATCTCCTGCGTGACCGTGGCCTGCACGTCGCCGCTCTGGTCGATGCGCGCCTTCCATTCGCCCGAGGTGTTGTTGAAGATGTTCACCCCGCCGCCGATCGACAACCCTTGCAGAATCTTCACCGCCAGGGTCGGGATCAGCGTCTGGCTCCGGCCGGAGTTCTGCAGCAACGGGTATTGCGTTTGCGTCGGATACGGCACGTCGATGCCCAGCAGCAGACCGTTCGGGAAAAAGGCGGACATCGCAAAGGCGATGCGCTCTTTAAGGACGCCGCCCAGGGGGATGGGCAGGACCGTGCCCAGCAGCGCGCCCTGCGTCGGATCGAGCTTGGGGGCCTGGATGCCGATGCCGGTCATCTTCGAGCCGGAGTACAGGTAGCCGGCGCCGACGCTCGGTTGGATATGAAAAACCGAGCCCGCGGGGTTGTAGTAAGCCGCCCCAAAATCGTCGGCCACCGCCGCCAAGGCGCCGCCCATGCCGATGCCGCGCGGCGTAAAGCCGTAGGTGTACAAGACGTCCGCCCGCGCCGTCGCCCGCCACGCGCACAACAATATTGCCGCGATAAACGTTGACCGAAGGACGCGCTGGCTGTTCGACATTGGTTGGCGCCGCTCTCGCGGTGGTTGGTTAGACGGCAATCTAGAGTTTTTGGACGTTCCAAACAAGAGAAAAAACGCGGTCGAGTCGTTTTTTCCTGAAATGTGGACCGGCGGGGGCGCCTGTCCTGCGTCTTGGCCACCATGCCAGCCGCGCGCAGCCGCTATTTTTTGCCGATTCCGACCAGGCCGGCGACTGTTTCGAGAAAGATATTCACATCGAACGGTTTGGCGAAGTAGCAATCGCAGCCGGCGGCGAGCATTCGTTCTTTGTCGCCGGGCATGGCGTGGGCCGTCAGGGCGATGATCGGAATGTCGCGCGTCTCCGGCGCGGCCTTGAGGAGGCGGGTCGCGGTCATGCCGTCCATTTTCGGCAGCCCGATATCCATGACGATCAAGGCGGGGCGCTCTGCCTTGGCGATCACGATTCCCTGTTCCGCGTCGCTCGCTTTCAGGACATCGTAGCCGCGCAGCTTCAGCAAATCGTGCACCAGCATCATGCTGATCTCGTTGTCTTCGACCACCAGAATCTTGAATTCGGACATCGTCATCCTCCTCTCGCTCTTGCGTTGGCGCGGTTCGCGTCACCCGGCCGGAATCGCAAAGCTGAACGTGCTGCCGCGTCCCTCGCCGTCGCTATCGACCCAGATTCGCCCGCCGTGAAGTTCGACGATCCGGCGGGCCAGCGCCAAACCCAAACCTGTTCCCTGGTGTTGCCGCGCAATGCCGGAATCGACCTGTTCGAACGCCTCGAAAATCCGCGACCGATTCGCCGCGTTTACGCCGATGCCGTTGTCGGCTACGGAAAATATGATTTCGCCGTCCTGCTGCGTCGCGCCGACCGCAATGGAACCGCCGTCCGGCGAAAATTTCACCGCGTTCGACAGCAGGTTGTAAAGGACCTGCCGCAGTTTGTGTTCGTCGGCCTGGATGACGCGGGCGCCCACCTGCGGACGCAGATTCAACGCCAAGTCGATGCCGTGCGACGCCGCCCGGTCGCGAATCATAATCACTGCGCCGGCCAGCAGGTCGTCGATCCGCATTGGCGCCCGCGCCAATGTCATCGTTCCGGATTCGATTTTCGAAAGATCCAGAACATCGTTGATCAACCGCAGCAGATGCCGGCCGCTGAACAGAATGCTCTCCACATACTGCGCCTGTTGGCTGTTGAGTTCACCCGCCAGGCGGTCCCGGATGACTTGCGCGAAGCCGAGGATCGCATTCAGCGGCGTCCGCAGTTCGTGGCTCATCGTCGCCAGGAACTCGCTTTTCGCCCGGTCGGCGGCCTGCGCGCGCTGTTCGGCCAGACGGCGCTCGGTGACGTCGCGAGAGCACCCGACCGCCCCGGCCACCCTGCCTTGCGGATCGCGCAACACGGCAGCGGTCGCCGCAATGTAAGCGCCGGCGCCGTTGCGAAAGCGCGGCACAAAAAAATCGGCGGAAAGGGAATCGCCGTCGCGCTGGAATTCGGCGTACTTCGCTTCGATCGCCGCGTCGGGCCGCAGCGCCAGATCGATCAGCATGGGCCGCCGTTCGCCCCAAATCGCCACTGAATATTCGTAATTTCCCTTGCCGAGCATGTCCGCCGCGGGGACGCCGCTCAGCCTTTCCATCGCGCGGTTCCAGGCGATCACCTCGCCGTCGACGTTGATCACCATCGTCGCTTCCGGCAGAAAATCGATGATATCGGCGAGGCGTTGCCGCGATTCGAATGCGGCGGCCTCCGCCTCGACCTGCGCGGAAATGTCGACGGCGACGCCGCGCCACTTGAGGGGATTGCCGTCGGCGTCGCGAAGCAATTTCGCCCGATCCAGCCACACGGCATACCCGCCGTCTTTGCGGCGCACGCGCATGGGCGCGACATACGGCGAGCCGGCGGCAAAACTTTGCCTCGCCATCTCCACCGAACGCGCCAAATCGTCCGGATGGATCAAATCGGCCCAGGCTTCCATCGTGCGTGGATATTCGCTCGGCCGATACCCCATCGGCGAATCAACTTCGTCGTAAAACTCTGCGGTTCCGGAAAGAAAATCGCGTTCATAGACGAGCGCGCCGGCGAGTTCCGCGGCCGTACGAAAGCGGCTTTCGTTCTGCGCGAGCGCCGCCGCCGCGACGCTCAGGCGATTCCACTCGGCTGACAACTCGTCGAGGAGCGCGGCGGCGTCGGCCGCCGTGGCGGGCCGGCCGATGGCCTCGCGGAGCGCGGCGAGCCGCGTGCGGCATGCCGCCAACATCTCGGCGAACGGGCGGCCCTCATCTCTCATCCTTGTTCCGCCGTCGCCGGGAGGCATTTGGCCGGGGGAAAAACGCGATTTCGGCCGGCGCGTTTGGCTTCGTACAAGCGCTGGTCGACGGCCTCGACGAGATCCTGCGGCAGGTGCATTTCCCGCGTCGCCTGCGCGACGCCGATCGACACGCTCACCGACGCCCGCGTCACGGCTTTCTCGCCGTCGAAAACGAAGGGCGTTTCGGCGATGGCGGCGCGCAGCCGTTCGGCCGTCTCGCCGGCTTCCAGTTCGCCCATTTCGGGCATGAGCAAGACAAACTCCTCGCCGCCCCAGCGGCAAAACGTATCCTCCGCCCGGACCTGCCGCGCCACCAGCAGACCGAGTTGCGCCAGCACGCGATCGCCGGCGAGGTGACCGTAGCCGTCGTTGAGTTCCTTAAAATGATCGATGTCGATCATCAACAGCGACACCGGCCGGCCGTAGCGGAAAAAACGGCGCATTTCGCGGTTGAATTCCCGCTCGAAAAACGACCGGTTGTACGCGCCGGTCAGATTGTCGGTGGTCATCAACCGGTAAATTTCCTGGTGATACGCGTGCTCGACGTTGGCCCCCGACAGAAATTTGAAAATGTTCCGGCCGACCGAAACCTGCTCGCCGTCGCGCAGCACATGCGCCGTGACCGCCTTGCCGTTGACGTAGGTGCCGTTCGTCGAGTTCCGATCGTACAAGAGGATGCCGTCGGCGTGCGGCGCCAGCCGGCAATGAAAGCGCGAGACGTTGTCGTCGGCCAGTTGCACGGTGTTTTCGTGCGAACGGCCGATCGAAAGCGCCTCGCTGCCGATTTCATAGCGCCGTCCCAGATATTCGCCGTGAATGACCACGAGGTAATCGCTCTCGCTGCGCTTCGACGCGGCGAACGACCAGCCGGCGGCGGCCGTCGTGACGCCGGACGGGTCGACGCGCGAGGCGCCGCTGTCGACCGGGGCGGCGCCGGCGGCGGTGGGCGATTTTTTCTCGTCGCCGTTCTTGTCTGCGAGCGCGACGGTTCTCCGGCGCAACGGCGAACTGTCGGCAATGACGTAGACTGCCGACTGCTCCATCAGTTCGGCGCGCAGGCCCAGCCGTTGGACTTCCGCGAAAATTTCCGCGGCGTGCTTCGGATGCATGTGCATCGTCAGGATGTCGACGTCGCGCCGGATTTTGCGCACATCCGCGGCGGCGGCAGACGACGAGTAGTGCCCGGTCAACTCGGCGTGCCGGTCGTAACGGTCCGGGAAGGAAATGTCGATCACGACCGTGTGAATCCGCGGGTTGGCGGCCACCGCTTGCCAGATCGCGTCGGTGGCGCGCGTATCGGTGACGTAGGCGAACGCGGCGTCCGGGCCCTCGATCGCAAACGCGGCGCAACGCACGGGATGGTTGAGGTCGATCGCAGTAACCTGGTACGGACCCAGTTGTTCGGCCCGGCCGGCTTCCAGCGGCAGATAGCGCAGCGCCGGCGGCTCGCCGATCTGCGCGAAATCCGGCCAGACGACGCCGTTGAAGACGTGGCGGCGCAGCGAATCGAGCGCGTCCGGCAAGCCGGCGACGGTCAGCGGCGCCATGCGCGCGTCGTGCCGCGCCGGCAGCAGGCTCGGAAGTTCTTTGACGTGGTCCAAATGGGCGTGCGACAGGACAAGCCACCGCACGCCGGCCAGATCGCTTTCGTCGAGCGCCGAACCGATCGTGCCGCCGTCGACAAGGAGCTGGCCGTCGACCAGAAAACCCGGCGAACCTGTCTGGGGGGTTAATCTTCCGAAACACCCCAGAACCCGCAAATCCATCGTCGTGCTCCTCTCTGATCGAAACCGGCCGCGGCGCCCGGCGCCCGGCGTGTTAGCCAATGGACAACGCCCGCATTCACTCCTCGGTCGCTTTCAAAGAATCGGTGATCGCTTTGACGCTGTCGCTCAACTGCGTCGGCGACAGAAACGCCATCTGGCGGCTCATGCGCAGCAGTCCCGATTTCGCTTTCGCGACCGTGTTTTGCGCATTCACGTACCGTTCGTTGAGGTCCTTCAAGCGCGTCAGGGCCATCTCCAGCACGCCTTGCTGAACCTCGGGGTTCTTCGCGAGGAACGTCTTGAATTTCTCCAACGGCACGATGGTGCAGACGGTTCTCGTCACGGCGCGGATCGTCGCCGTCCGCCGGCCGCCGAGAATCGCCGAGATTTCGCCGAAACTCGCGCCCGGCTCATCGATGATCGCCAACCGTTTGCCGGAGCGCAGCACTTCGCATTTTCCCGAATTCAGGATGTAAAAATCGCGGCTGTCGTCGCCTTCGTAAAACAAGACCGTTCCCGAGGAATAGGTCACGGTGGTGTTGTCCGTCAGTTTGAGCGATGAAACCTGAAATTGCTCCAGAACCGAGTCCAACCGCGGTCGGAGCGCCTCGACCGTCGGCGCGGAAAAGAGCTTGTTCGACGAGGTCAGCGCGGACTTCTTGGGCAGGGCCGGCGGCGCCATGGGCGCGGCCGTCGCGCCGCTGGGAACCTCGATTTTCGCCAAGTCGGCGAGCAGTTCGTCCGGCGTCTGGTAACGCAGTTCGCGGCGCTTCGACAGCATCTTGGAGAGAATGTACCGGAACTGGTCGCCGCCCGGGAATCGAATGTGGGGCGGGATCTCGATCGTGTCGGTGATCTGCCGGGTCATGACGACCGGCATGTCCTGCCCCGCAAACGGCGGGCTGCCGGTGATCAAATGGTATAGCGTCGTGCCGAGCGAATAAATGTCGCTGCGAATGTCGATGTCCTGGCAGCCCGAGACGATTTCCGGGCTCATATAATAGGGCGTGCCCATGATCGGCGTAATGCCGGTCAGGCACGGATCGTCCTCTCCTTTGATCAAACCGAAGTCCGAAAGTTTGACCTTGCCCTTCGACGTGAGCAGCAGGTTGGCCGGTTTGATGTCGCGGTGAATCTTCCCCTTCGAAAATGCGTACGACAACGCGCGTCCGGCCTGGATCGCCACCTGCAAAATCAGCAGCGGATCGAGCGGCCCCTGTTCGGCGCTGATGTGCGCCAGGTCCGCTCCGTCGACATGCTCCATCGTAAAGTAAATCACCTGGTCCGAACCGCCAACCTCATAGCCCTTGACGATGTTGGGGTGAGACAACTCGGCCAGGCTCGCCGCCTCCCGCTTGAACCGGCTGACGAACGTGGCGTGGGTGCAGAGATCTTCGTGCAACACCTTCAGCGCCACAATCTCGTCCCGGCGCGCGTCATGGGCTTTGTAGACAATCCCCATGCCGCCCTGCCCGATCAACTCCCGCACGGTCAAGTGTTCGGCCCCCGGAACGCCGGCCAGGGGTTGAGCCAGACACCCGTCTTGTTTCGCGCTCATGATGGGATCACCTCGCTGTCGCTCGCGCCGCCCCGATTCCAGACATCGAGAAACTCCTGCCAATTCGCATCCGGAAGCAGGCGATACAGCATGATCTCGCCGTCGATGTTCTTCAGGTTGAATTTGCCGGCTTTCTCGAAACTTCGGCTGGGCAGGTAATCGCAGACCTCGCCCGACACATAGGCGCAGCCGGGTTCGCAAGCGGATTCGATCCGCGACGCCAAATTCACGGCCGGCCCGACCGCGGTGAAATCGAGGCGCCGCTGATTGCCGAAATTTCCCACGACGACCGGCCCGTGGTGAATGCCGATCCGCATCCGCAGTTCGGGCAGTTCCTGCTCTTTCCATGCGGCGTTCAGCTTGCCCATCGCTCGCTGCATCGCCACGGCGCAGGCGGCGGCGCGCGTCGCCTGCTGCGCGGGATTCATGACGACGGGCGCGCCGAAGATCACCATCACGGAATCGCCGATGAACTTGTCGATCGTGCCGCCGTACACGAAGATGACCTCAATCATCGCGTCGAGATACTCGTTGAGCATCCGCGCCATCTCCTGGGCCCGCAGGTCGGCCGCCGCCTTGGTGAATTTTTCGAGATCGGTGAACAGAATCGTGACCGGCAGATTCTGCGGCTTTTCTTCGAGGCCCGTTTGCCCCGAGATGATTTGCTCGACCAGCGACGGGGGGAGATAACGCTTGAGCACGTTTTCGCGCATGTGGCGGTTCAATTGGTCGACTTCCTTTTCTTTGCGCACCAATTTCAGCAAAATGCCGATGCGCGCCGCCAATTCCCTCGGGTTGAACGGCTTGGCGAGGAAGTCGTGGGCGCCTTCCAGCAAGCCCTCGACTTTCATATCCTCCGAGGCCTTGGCCGTCAACACGATCACGGGAATGCGCCGGGTCTCCGGCGCCTCCGCCAACGCCCGGATCAGCGCGTAGCCGTCCATTTTCGGCATCATCACATCCGTCAGAATCAAGTCCGGCCGCAACTCCTTCGCCTTGCGCAGCCCTTCCTCGCCGTCGCCGGCTTCTTGCACGCGGAAATGCCGCCGCAACGTCTCTTTGATGTACGCGCGCATGTCGCGGTTGTCCTCGACGATCAAAATCAATTCGGCCGACTCGGGCGCCAGCGACGGCTCGGCCGCGACCTCCGTATCTTCCAGTTCCGCTTTGGCCAACGCGGCGGTGGTCGCGGCCTCGCCCCCGGGGAGCAGCGCCGCGCGGCTCGCGGCGCCGGCCTCGCCGGACAACGGGACGGCCTCGCCGTCCGCCGCCAGGTCGTCCGGTTCGTAGTGTTCCTTGCCGAGGCGCAGTGCGATGGTGAAGGTGGCGCCGATGTTGACTTCGCTCTCGACTTCCACGCGTCCGCCATGGAGATCGACATACTCTTTGACCAGCGACAGGCCGATGCCGGTGCCGCCGAACTCGCGCGTCGACGATCCGTCGGCCTGCCGGAAGCGCTCGAAAATGAACGGCAGTTGATCGGCCGGAATTCCCTGGCCGGTGTCGGTGAAGCGGACGAGCGCCTCTTTGCCGTCGTGAGCGACCCCGACGCGGATCTTGCCGCCGTCCGCCGTGAATTTGAACGCATTGGACAGCAGGTTGAAAAAGACTTTCTCGATTTTCTCGAGGTCGGCGTAAATGATGAGTTCTTCGTCGTCGTGGACGAAATCGAACTGGATTTTTTTGCGGGCGGCCAACGATTCGAACGCCGCCACGACCTGCGCGAGCATTTTCACCAAATCGATCGCTTGCACCTTCAGCCGCATCTTCCCGGCTTCCAGTTTGGACAGATCGAGGAGTTGGTTGATCAACCGCAGGAGACGTTGCGAATTGCGCAGCATGATCTGCGTCTGGTCGAACGAGACGGGCGTGAACCGCCCGCCGTCCGTGCCGAGCGACGCGGTCAACGGACCGAGGATCAAAGTCAACGGGGTGCGAAATTCGTGACTGATGTTCTGAAAGAGGGTCGTTTTCTGGCGGTCCAGTTCCTGCAACTGGACATTCTTCTTTTTCAGTTCGCGGGTCTTCGCTTCCACCTCGTGCTGCAAGTTGGTCGACAAGTGCTCCGCGGTGCGGAAGGCCGTCGCCGAGCGGTTCGCCAGCACGATGGCGTTGAGCAGGATGAAGGCGAGGCCGCCGT
This sequence comes from uncultured bacterium, assembly GCA_964534375.1. Lineage (GTDB taxonomy): Bacteria > Lernaellota > Lernaellaia > Lernaellales > Lernaellaceae > CAZHPN01. The sequence continues at coordinate 23,862 of CAZHPN010000049.1, forward strand.
GCTGGACCATGTTGCTGGCCGTATTGAAGCCCCAGTCGTGAAAGACGTCGTTGATCACGCCCGCGAAGAGCAGGACAAAGCCGACGGAGACGATCCACGAGCCTTGCCGCCGGTGAATCACCGCGCGGACGACGCCGACCATGACAAATGCGCCGAAACTGAGCAGCGCCAGTGCGATCGACATCTGGTACACGGGCAACGCCGCCGAAAACAAACTGAGCGGCACGAAAACCGGGTACAAGAACTCGACGAGCACGACGATCCGCGAAATTCGGACCACCCGCGGCGAAAATTCCTGGGGAAACAAAACGCCGAAAAAGGCCAGCGCGAGCACGCCCAGGGTCGGCCCCATGTACTCGAGCTTGAACCGCAAGGCGAAAACATCGAGGTTGGGGAACGTCCGCTCCAAGAAGAAATTGAGCGTCGCCATGCGCATCAGGATGCCGGTGCAGAACAACGCAAAATAGAGCGGCGAAAGGTCTTCGCGCCGGCCGAGAAAGAAAAACACGTGATACAGAATCAGCAGAATGTAAACGCCGATGACCAGCGTGTTCCACAGATTCGTGCGCCAAATCTGGCTCTGCAATTGGTCCAGGCTGCCGAGGCGCGGGCTGTCGGTCATACCGCCGATCAGGCGGTCGAAGTTGGCCCCGCGCACGGCGATGACCATTTCCCGTTGTCCGCGATTCAGCGAAATCGGCGCCATGTGCGGCATCAAGTCGGGGCGGTACTGGTCGCGCGCGCCGGCGACCTGACCGGCGGCGAACCAGCGCGCGCCGTCGACGTACACTTCGGACGCCGAATTGAACGGCAGCAAGTCCATGGCCAGCGGCGCCGCCGACGCGGGCCGCTGCGGCAGCAGGATGAGCAGACGCATCCAAACCAGTCCGAACCGCGATCCGACCTTGCCGCCGAAACCTTTCTGCGAGTCGACCGTCTGCCAGCCGGAGTCGTCGAAGTCGACGCCCGCGAAGCTCGGATCGTCGTGACTCCAGTCCAATCGCCACGCGCCGCGAAGATCGGCCGGACCGTCTTCGTAGAAATTCCAATGGGAAAGGTCGATGGTTCCGTCGCGCGCGGCAGGACGGGCCCCCGCGGGCGGTGACGCGCGGCAGGAGACCGCTAGAACGACCAACGCGAGCAGCGCGAGACCCCGCCATGCACGGGCGGCGCCGAATCGTGGATGGTGGTCGACACGGGATTCCACGCGACTCCCTCCCCGGAAAAAGCACACCCACCCCTTGCCCCGGCCCTCGCCGGAGAAGGGTTATTTTTTGGAAAGACCGTCGCCTTTTGCTCGGTCTCCCGTTTTTTTCAAGGGATTCGAGTATAAAATAGCGCACCGAGAAAAAAAAGCCCCGTGTTCTACGAATTTACAAAGATCGGCGGTTAAGGTAGTAGTAACAAACCTGCTGGGAAACGGCCGCCGTCCGTCCAGGACGGCCCATTATGGGGGGAACGTTCATGATGGATTATCAAAAGTTCTTCAACTTGTCCGCCGCGCCGCAAATTCCCAAATCCGCCCAAGGCCGGCGCGACGCGTATTTCCGCGCCATGCCGGAGATTTGCATCGAACGCGCGGCGCTGGTGACGAAATACCACGTCGACCACGAGTTGCTGGGGAAGAAAAAGATCTCCGTCCGCGACAAGGCCAGGGCGTATCACTACGTGCAGGAGAACCGGACGGCGGTCGTCTGGCACACGTCCGCCATGGAAAAGACCGCGACCGGCCCAGCGCCGTTCGCGCTGGCAAAAGACCTGGTCGACGAGTCGCCGCTGGCCGGGTCGACGACGTCCAAGTTCAAAGGAATACCGCTCTTCCCGGAATTCATGGCGTTGTCGATCTGGCCGGAGTTGTACACGATCTCGACGCGCGCGGCCAATCCGCATTACCTCGACACTGCGCCGAAGAGCGACGGCCAACCCTCGGACGCCGAGCGGCTCGATCGCGAAATCTTCGCGCCCTGGATGAACGACACCGTCCTGGAGCTGGCCCGCGCCCAGCACGACCCGTACATCCATCAACCGAATTTGTCGTTGTTCGAGCACATGCAGTACGCCGTTTTTTACGCCACGACCAAGATTGAATGCATCTCCCACACCATCCCCACTTTCCAGCGCGCCGTGCGCCGCGGCGTCGCCGCGATGATCGCCGACGCGGAAGCCGCGGCCGCCGCCGCGACCGACCCCGAGAAGAGCGAATTTTTTCAGGCGGTCGCCATCGCGCTCGACGGCATCCTCGTGTACGCCGAACGCCTCGCGGCCAAGGCCGAAGCGATGGCGCAGGTCGAGACGGACGCCGGACGGCGCGAGAAATTGTCGGAAATTGCGGCGCGTTACCGCCGCGTTCCGCGTCAACCCGCGGAATCGTTCCGCGACGGCGTCACGACCGTCTGGCTTTGCTGGTCGTCGATCCTGCAAGAAAACCAGAACGTCGGGATCAGCCTCGGGCGGCTCGACCAACTGTTGCACCCGCTGCTGCAAAAGGAACTCGCCAACGCCGCGTCCGCCGCCGACCAGAAGCGCGTCCTCGACGACGCTTTCGAGCTGCTGTGCCATTTCTGGCTGAAAATCGGCGACCACGTGCCGATGATGCCGGAAGCCGGCGAACAACTTTACGGCGGCGCCGGGTCGAACCAGGCGATCACCATCGGCGGCGTGAACTACGCGGACGGCAAGCCCGTCGACGCGGTCAACGATTTGACCTATTTGATGCTCGACGCGACCGAGGCCATGAAGCTGCGCGATCCGAACTTGAACGCCCGCTACCATACGGACGTCAACGACGAGGTTTACCTGCGCCGCGTCATCCTTTCCAACATCAACACCCGCGCCACGCCGGCGGTGCACAACGACAAGGCCGTCATCAAGATGCTGCAGGACAAAGGCGCAACGCCCGCGCACGCGATGGATTACGGCATCGTCGGTTGCGTCGAACCGGTTAGCGCCGGGCGCCATTACGGCCACACGGGGTCGGTGTTGATCAACCTGCCGGCGGTGCTGGAGTGGACCTTCTACAACGGCCGGCACCGGCACACGGGCCTTGGCGCGGACGACCCGGTCATCGGCGCGCCGACCGGCGACCCGCGAAAATTCGCCGACTTCGAGCAGTTCATGACCGCGTTCGAGAAACAGATCGACAAGATGGTCGACGACGTCGTGACGCTCAACAACTGGCTCGGTGAAACGCATCAACACTATTATCCGACGCCCACGCTGTCCGCGCTGTTCGAGGGACCGATGGACAAGGGGATGGACGTGATCATGGGCGGCGCCACGTACAACTCGTCGGGAATGGCGATCATCGGCCTGGCGGACGCGGCCGATTCGCTGGCGTCGATCGCCGAGGTCGTTTTCGCGAACGGCCGCAATCGCTTCGGCGAACTCCTCGCCGCGCTCGACCCGGCGTCCAACGGCGCCGGCCACGACGCGCTGTTCGCCGAACTCGCCCGGCCCGAGCGCCGCTACGGCCGGCAGGGCTCGGCCGGGACCGCCCTCGCCGCGCGCATCGCCGCGAAACTCGACGCGGAGTTCGGCAAGCGCAAAAATTACCGCGGCGGCGATTATCGCGTCGGCTATTACTCGGTCACCAGCCATGCGGCGTACGGCCTGCTCACCGGCGCCTTGCCGAGCGGCCGCAAGAACAAGGCGCCCCTGGCCAGCGGCATCACGCCCGAGTCGAATACGCCGGTCGCCCTCACCGAGACGTTGGCGTCGGTCGGTTCGCTGCCCGCGACGGCGCTGGGCAACGGCTTCGCGCTCAACATCAGCTTCGCGCCGTTCGCCGACACGCCGGCGACCGAACAGCGGTGCATGGATTACGTCAAGGGCTATTTCGCGGCGCCGGGAACGCCCAGCGCGGCCCCGCAACCGGGCGGCCTGGAAGTGCAGTTCAACATGATGGGGCGCGAGGCGCTGCGCCAGGCCCTGGCGCACCCGGATCCGCATCTGCTGGTGCGGGTCTCGGGCTACACGGCGTATTTCAAAGACCTCAGTGCGACCATGCAGCAGGAGGTCATCACGCGGACGGAATACGGCTATGCCGCGGGGCAAGTCATCCCAATTGCCGCGAGCAAGGGGGGAGCGCCCCGCGGGCCAGCCCTCCCTTTCGGCCAGAAACAGGGGGGAAACACGCCATGAACGACGTAAAAAAACCGACCATGGCCGGCGGCAAGAAATCGATCCTGGACCGTTTGAAAAAGGATCTGGAAAAGCTGAAAGAGGAAGCGGAAAACTTCGGCGTCGAAGAGGCAGTGATTGCGCTGCTGGACGCGATGGCGGCCTACTATGACCTGACGGGCGCGCATAACACGAGCATCGCGAACTTCAACGGCGTCTGCGTCATTCGCACGCGCCAGGCTTCCGACCATATCGCCGCGTCCGCCGAATTTGCGAACGGCCGCATGTCCGTGTATAGAGGGGAACGGAAGCCGTGGCAGGTTTGCATCACGTTTGTCGACGCCGACGCCTTGTGGGCGTTTTTGATTTCCGGCGCCGCCGACGTGCTCGATCTGCTGTTGAAGAATTCGGCCCAGATCGAAGGAAATGCAAATTACTTCTACCGCTTTGGTTTTCTCGCGCGCGAGTTGGTGCGCGAGACCGGCTTCGATCGGTTTCTGCCGAAATCCGCGTGAGCGTTTCAGCCGATGACCGACCAGCCCGCGATCGTCGATGTGCGGCGCGACAGTTCGGCCGACGGGCCCGGAATCCGCACGGTCGCCTTTCTCAAAGGCTGTCCGCTGCATTGCAGCTTCTGCCACAACCCCGAAACGCAGGATCCGCGGCCCGAAATGGCGTTTTTCCGCGCCCGCTGCATTTCTTGCGGACGTTGCGCCGAGGCATGCGCCGAGCAGGCGATCGACCTGGAGTTGCCCGGCCGCATTCACCGCGACCGCTGCCAACGGTGCGGCGCCTGCGCCGAGGCGTGCGCGAGCGGCGCGTTGCGGCTGATCGGCGTGCGCCGCTCGCCCGACGAGCTCGCCAAAATCCTGCTCCAAGATGCGCCGTTTTTTCGCAACGGCGGCGGCGTGACGCTGTCCGGCGGCGAAGCGACGATGTTTCCGGAGTACCTCGACGCGCTGCTGCGCCGGCTCCGGGCGGCGGGCGTACACGTCATTCTCGAAACCAGCGGCTTCTTCGACTACGGCGTCTTTTCGTCGCGAATTCTGCCTTATCTCGATGAAGTCTATTTCGATCTCAAACCCGCCCTGCCCGCGGCGCACCTGCGCTGCACCGGCCGCGACAACGGCGCGATTCACGAGAACCTGCGGCGATTGCTGGCGCACGCCCGCATCCCCGTGCTGCCGCGCGCGCCAATGATTCCGGGCCTCACCGACACGCCCGCGAATTTGCGCGCGCTCGCGGCAGTGCTGCGGGAATGCGGGGCCAAGCGCATCGAGTTGCTGCCGTACAACCCGCTCGGTTTGGACATGTACGAGGCGTTGAACCGGCCGCGTCCGCGCCTGCCCGACAAGTTCCCTACGCCCGAGGATTTCGCCGCGTTGTGCGCCTCGTTCGCCGCGCTCAGCGGCTGTTGAACGACTGCGCCGGCGATTTGGCCGACGGATTTTCGTCCGTGATCGTTTTCTGCAAATCGACGAGAATTTGCCGGCGCACCGCGATGTCCGCCGCCGTTGCCGCGGCGAAATCGCCGACGCGTTTTTCCATCGCCGCCGTTTCCATCAAGTTCTTCAAACGCTGATAAAACGGATTCTGCTCTGGGTCGTCGGGCAGCACCGGTTCCAAAACGACGGGCGTCGCCGCGCCATCAGCGGTTTCGTTGTAAAGCCGCAGGACGGCGACGTGCAGTTGCTCGTCGATCAGCAGCGCCGAACCGCCGTGATGCGGGTCCGGCGTCACGGTTTCGACGACCCATCCGCCGATGTTGCAGAGCCGCACGGCGCCGAAGCCGGCGAAGCTCCGCGACAATTGAAACGGCAAATGCGTATGCCCGAAAACGAACACGGTCTCGGGCGAAACCGCCTCGGGCTCGTCGGGCATTTGCCGGCGCAGCGGCTGCTCGACAAACCAGGCCAGCTTTTCGCTGCGCGAACCCGTCAGCGGAAAACTGGAAGCGGCGCCGAGGCTCTTTTCCAGCGCGTCGCCGCCTCGCTGCAGCAGGCAATCGATTACGCCGGTCCGGGCGATCAGCTTCACGCCCCATCGTTTCCACCACGGTTCTTTCGCCACGGCCGCGACCGCCATCGCGTTGAGATTTTTCGCGACGCGCTCGAGCATCGCCTGGCGCGACGCCGCGTTGTCGACGCAAAAGTACGCCTGGTTCAGTTCCGCGCCGGCGGCGCCGGAACGGCCCAACGTCGACCAAAAAAAATCGATCCACGCAAAATTCTCGGCCTCGATTTCTTCGACCGTCGCCGGCTGCTTGCGCTTCGGAAAAATCAGATTCACCAATTCCGTCGCGCCGTAACACACAGAATCGATAAAATGCCCGTGGCTGAAAATCACCGTCCGGCCGCCGGGCGCGACGCGCGCGCCGAAATTCGGGTAGGCCATCGCCGTCTGCACGTGCGTCGAACCCGCGATCCGCTTCAGGCAACTTTCGAGGAAAACCGACCGCGGCAGCTCCGCCGGAGCGGCAAACAAGCGCGTCGAGTGCCCGCCAACGTCGGCCGGTTCGTTCGAGCCGCGGGCCGCTGCGCGCGCCGCCAATTCGGCAACTTGTCTTTCGCGGGCCCACTCCCACAAGTGGTGATCGTGATTGCCCGGCAGGTAAAGAACCCGACCGAACGGGTTTCCCTCGGCGCCGGTCAGGGCGCGCAAGAACGACGCGAAGCCGGCGTCGGCGACGGAAAGGTCGGCCAGATCCATTTCCAGAATGTCGCCGTCGAGCAGCAACGTCGGCCGCTCCGCGCCCGCCGACTCGTTGGCGGCGACGAGCGCCCGGATGATTTGGCACAGACCGGCGGCAGTCCGGCTCGGCTGGTCGCGGTTCACCGCGAACGGGAGTCCGTCTCGGCCCGTGGTCGCCGCAACGTTGGTCATCAGGCTGTTGGGCTGGCCGATGTGGAGGTCGGAAAGGCAGACGGTGCGAATGTCGAACATGGCGGCCTCCCCCGGCGATGCGGTTTCGCCCATGACTTTGATTTTATTGCGCTACGTTTGTTCGTCGGAAATCCTTTGTCAAGGGTTCTCCGCCGCCGTTCCTCACCGATTGTCCGGCAACTATTGAAGATGACGAAAGAATTTTTTTTCGCGCCCGGGTTGGCAATTTGAATAACTGCATGTATTATTTTTCAGCAACCTTCCGAAGGTGACATCATGAATTGCTGCTTCTGGGGTTGTTTCTGCAACCGCAGGTCAGCCGCTGACGTAAAATAACCGCCCGTGCGCCAGCCCTCGATCGCCGGGCACAACGAGCCGCAACGCTCCTAGGTTTGCGATGAAATTGTTGTTGATCAACCCCAAGGCGCCTCTCGCGGAGGCGAAAACCGTCAATGGCTTCCGATTCCCGCAGATGACGCTCGCGCACGTCGCGGCCCTTTTCCCACAGGACCTCGACATCCAAATCGCCGACGAAATTCTGGAGCCCGCCCCGCTCGACGCCGCCGTCGAACTCGTCGGCATCACCGTCATGAGCGAAGTCGTCGAACGCGCCTATTATCTCGCGGACGAATATCGCCGCCGCGGCATTCCCGTCATTCTGGGCGGCGTGCACGCGACGTTGTGTCCCGACGAGGCCAAGGAGCATTGCGACTCGGTCGTCGTCGGCGAGGCGGAAGGACTGCTCGACGATCTGATGAAGGATTTTCGCGCCGGCCGGCTGAAGCCGTTCTACCGCCGCGTAAACCTCGCCGACCTCCGCGATTTGCCGATTCCGCGGCGCGATCTGCTGAAGAAAGACGCCTATCGCACGCTGAATCTGGTCCAGATGACGCGCGGCTGTCCGAACAATTGCGTGTTCTGCGTCGTGCACAAAGTCCACGGGCGAAAAGTGCGCACGCGCCCGATCGACAGCGTGCTGGCGGAAATCGCGTCGCTCGAAGGCGACCACATCGCCTTTTCCGACGACAACCTCGCGGCCGATTTCAAGTACGCCAGGGAGTTCTTCGCGCGGCTGGCGCCCCTGGGCAAGAAGTTCATCGGCCAGACTTCGTTCAACGTGCTGAGCGACGACGGCATGCTGGATCTGCTGCACAAGGCCGGCGCCGTCGGTTTCATCATCGGCTTCGAGTCGATTTCCCAAGACACGCTGGCGGCGATGAAGAAGCGCATCGACCCCACGCGGTTTATCGATCGCATCAAGAAAATCCACGACCTGGGGATCAGCGTCCTGGGCTCCTTCGTCTTCGGCATGGACACCGACGGCCCCGACATTTTCGACCGGACCATCGAATTCGTCGAAACCGCGGGCGTCGACGTGCCGCAGTTCACGTTGCTGACGCCGTTTCCGGGCACAGAACTCTATGCGCAATTCGAACGAGAAAACCGCCTGGTGCTGCCGCAATGGTGGCTGACCAGCGGTTGGAATCTCGTGCCGTATCAACCGAAGCAGATGACGCGCGAGGAGTTGCGCGCGGGCTGGATTCGCACGCAGAAAACGGCGTATCAGTTGTCGCGCATCGTGCGGCGCACCGGCGGCCACATCAAGAAAGGCTCGTGGCTCAACGCCCAGATCACCTGGACGCTCAACATGGCGTATCGCTCGATCACGTCGGCCCTGGTTCGCGCCGAAAACTGAGTTCGCCGCCCCACGCCCCCATAGGCGCTAGAATAAGCGCGGGTCGCATTGCCACGCCGTGTTTTCCGCCGCGCGGACCTCTCCCCGGTCGATCACGCGGTCGCGTGTTCGACCTGCCCCTCCCCGACACAGGGAGGGGCACACAGGCGCCGCGTTGGCAGGCGGACGCGCGTTGATAAAAAAGGGGCCTCGATTGTTGATTCATCAAGGTGAAGGCGAATTCGCGAGCCGTGGAGGACCTCTTCGTAATGCGGGTCCGCCGCGGCGTCCGCTCGCCCCTCCCTGTGTCGGGGAGGAGCGCGGCCACGCTGGGCGTGGACGGGGAAGAGGTCTGCGCGACCAAAAACAATTGCAATTCGGCCCTTTTCGCGGCGTTGCCGGTCTTGTTCTTGCGCCTATGCCCCGCGACGACCCCCTGGAGTTACGTCGGCGGATGGGATACAATCTGTTTATACCAAGAAAACAACAAAAGGGAGGATCGTGATCGACGCGTCCGTCGCCGTGTTGTTGAATATGAACGCCAGCCGCTCCGGACCCGCGGTTTTGGAGGCGTTGCGCCGGATTCTGCCGGAAACGGACATCTATGCGTCGCGCACCGCCGCCGAGGCCGACCAGGCCGTCGACGCCGTGCTGGCCCGGCAGTACTCGCTCGTGTTTTGCGGCGGCGGCGACGGCACCGCCATGCACGTCATGAATCGCGTTTATCACACCCTGCGCGCGCGAACCGCCGCGGGCGCGCCGGCGCGGGTTCCCGCGTTCGGCTTCCTGAAACTCGGCGGCGGCAACGGTTGGGCGACGCAGATGAACACTCCGGCCGGGGTCGCGGCGCTGCAAGCGGCGCGGCAAACCGCCGCGGCGGATCTTCGTTTCTCGCGCTGCAACCTTCTGGATTGCGACGGCGAGATTTTCGATCGCGGCGGGATGGGCCTGGACGCGTTGAACCTGAACTCTTACGTGGCCTTGAACGAACGTTTCGCCGGCGGTCCCCTCGCCCCGGCTTTTCGCGGTTTCGCGGGCTACTGGGCCGCGCTATTCGGCAAAACGCTGCCGCACATGATCTCGCAAGGCCTGCGCACGCGCGTCCGCGTCACCAATCTCTCGGACCAACCGGTGCTGCGCGTCAACGACGCCTGCGAAGCCGTCGTCACGGACATCGGCAAGGGCCAAACGATGTACGAGGGGCCGGCGATCTGGGTCGGTTTCGGCACAATTTGCGTCGGCGGGTACGGCTTCATCATGTTTCCGCATGCGCAAAAAAAGCGCGGCCACATGAGCCTGCGCATTCTCGACGTCTCGATTCCGCGGGCGTTGCGCAACGTCCGGTCGATGTACAACGGTTCGTACCGCGACAAAGACTTGCAGGAATTTCTGGCGCGCGACGCGCTCGTCGAGTTCGAGCGCGACACGCCCTTTCATCTCAACGGCGATGCAAAAGGTTATCGCCGTGCGGTTCGGGTAAAAGTGTCCGATTTCGAGCCGGACATCCTCGACTTCCGCCGTCCGGCGGGGGCCGGGGTCGACGGCGCGGAACCCGGGCCGAATATCGCACCTTAATAAGGAGTGTTTCGCATGTGGGCTGCCGTTTCGTCGGCGTTCGGTTGGCTGGGCAAGGAACTGGCGCTGGTCTGGGCCGCTGTCTTATCGGCGTTCATTTGGCTGGCGATTCTGCTGCTGATCTTCATCTGGGTCCCCTTGCTGTGGACCGTCAAGCTGTTCGATCGCGACCCGAACCGCTATCGCACCGGCCGCTGGTTCCGGCGGCTCGGCGTCGCCCAGACGAAGGTGAATCCGAACTGGCGGATCAAGATCACGGGCCGGGAGCACGCCAAGAATCCGCGGAATCCGTATGTCGTCGTCAGCAACCACCAATCGATGGCGGATATCCCCATCATTTCGCTGTTGCCGTGGGAAATGAAGTGGATCGGCAAGAAATCGCTCTTCGATATCCCCTATTGCGGGCGCTTGTTCAAGTGGGCCGGCGACATCCCGGTCGACCGCGACGACGAGGAGAGCCGCTCCAAGGCGCTGGAAAAGGCGATCGACTACCTCAACCGCGGCGTCTCGGTAATGTTTTTCGCCGAAGGCACGCGCACCCTCGACGGCCGGGTAAAACGTTTCAAAGACGGCGCATTCCTCGCCGCCGTGCGCACGCAACTGCCGCTGCTGCCCCTCGTCGTCGAGGGCTCGTACGACTGCCTGCCCAAGCACAGTTGGATCTTCCGCCGCTGCCCGGTCGTCCGCCTGCGGGTCATGCCGCTGGTCGAGACCGCCGGGCTGACTCTCGCCGACGTGCCGATGTTGCGCGACAAAATCCGCAACCAGGCGATCGAGCAAATCGCCGCTTGGCGGAAGGTCGATCCGGCGACCGTCGACGCCCTGGTCGACCTCGGACCGGAGACGGCGGCGGAAACCGCGGACAACGAAGCCGACGAATTCGCGCACTAGCCCAACTTCGCCAGTTCAGGGGTCGTGATTCTGTAAATTCGCATACTTAG
>CAZHPN010000050.1:0-34697 GCA_964534375.1 uncultured bacterium
TGTTCGATTTCCGAACACGCGTGTTCGATTTTCGAACACCATCGAACACTTTTTGGGGCGCGCGGGGGGCGTTTTTGCTGCGGCTAACGGTCCAATTATGCCAGTTTCGGGTCCTTCGCCGACTGCCATTGACGTGGCGCGCGGTTTTCCGATCCCGAGACGATAGGCTCCGACACCTCGTCTTCGCGAGCCTTTTCCGAAGTGGCCAGCGCATTTTTCGGCGTCATCTTTTTCGGACGGGCGACCCTCTCCGAAGTGGCTGGCCCTTCCTTCGGAAGCGCTTCCTTTGGCGCTCCGAACTGGCTGGCGCTTCCTTTCGGGCGCTTCCGTCCGCGGTTCGTGCGCGGCGCCGCAGGCGATAATGGGGTCTCGCTTGATGGTTGGGCATGGACCCGCAGTCAGCGGATGGAGCGTGCAGACGTAGCGGAATTGAAAAGAATCGCGGTCCGGCGCGCGCCCGCCCTCGCATCGCCGACAAGTCATGGAGAGCGAGGAGGAGGGAAAGCAGGTGACGCGAAAGGCGTGCCGCTTTTCCGGACCGCAGACATCAAAGACCCATGCGCACAAAGATTTCGTCAGATTTCGCTAGCTTACGGCGATTCCGACCTCCGGATACCGCCGGCTTGCCGTTGCTTGTCGAACGCCTGCCTCATCCACCGTCTAACGTGTCGCGAACGATCAATTCGGCCGTTCAAGCGCCACGTCGCGCACATTCGCGAAGAACCGCCGCAGCAGCGGATCCTGCACGCGAAACGAGATTTTCGGGAGCACGCCGGCGTTGCGCGCGCGGTCCAGCAGAAACGCCAGCCCGGCGAACGACACGCCGCGCACGCCGTTGAGATCGACGACGACGGAGCCGAGGCTTTCGCGGGCGGAGCGCCGGACCTGCCGCACGATCGCCATCGCACAGGCGCGATCCAGTTCGGCAACGACCTCCAGCACCGTTTGATTGGCCAGCCACGGTTCGTCCCAGTTCGCTGCCTGTTGCATCTCCGTCTCCTTCTTGCCTCGGCGGGCTGCTTTGTTTCGCCGGCACATTACGGAGAATCAAGTTCTTTCAATATCGGGAGAATCCCGAATTCGCGGCTCCAAAAACCCGACCCGGCCCGCGCCGGGCGCGGTTTTGACGCCGCCGCCCGCTACGCCCGCCCGCTGGCGTGCGCCTCCAGGTCGTCGACAAGATGCCGGTATTTCTCGTGAATCAAACTGGCGTCGAAATCGAATCCTTCCTGCAGCATCCGCTCTTTCTCCGTCTGGCTGAAATGCGCCATGACCGGCAGGAAGAAATTCTTGTCTTCCTTCGCGATGTGCCTCGGGTAGAATTCCACCAACTCGGACAACGCGTCGACCATGGCTTCGAAGACGGTGGAATCGCCGGCCGCGTACCGGTCCCGCGCCGCCACGATCTCGGCCACCTTGGTGCGGCCCAGAATGTGCTCCTCGATCAACTCCTCCATGATGCGCCGCTGGTCCGCCGTGAGGTCTTTCTTGTCCAGTTCGCGAAACAGGATGTTCTCTTCTTTGCCATGATGGCAGCGGTCGGCGTACATGCGAATGAAATCAACCGCCTGGCTGACAAACAAGATGTCCGCCTTTCCCGTGCGCCGCATCTGTTCGACCTCCCGAGCGATGCGGAGGATCATCCGCTCGATCAGCCGGTGCTCGATCATCAACGGGCCGATCGGCATCATCTTGCGTCGCGGTTCCACGTTTTGCTCTCCTTCGTATGTGGGCATCGCCGTTCCGCGGCGAAGGGGATGTCAGAAGAAAAAGTGCGCGGTCCGGCGCGCGCTCACCGTTAGAAAGCCGTTAGTCAAGGTGAGATGGGACGAGAAAAGGAAGGAGCGTGTCTCAAGCGAGCCGCCTTCCGGACCGCAATCTGTAATTCCGTGAACAAGTAGGGTTTCGAAAGAATCTCGACAGAACTGTCGTTCGAAATTTGGGTCTGGATTTCTTCCCGCGGGCTTGGGGTGCATAGAACAATCGGGGCGTCGCCGCTCAGGCGCCGTGTCCGCCCGACTGCGGCGGCGACGTCCGAATTCGGTTCGCGCAGGTTCAAAACGACCGCGTTGACCGTGCGCACGAGATCCGAGGCCAACTCCGCCTCCGGCCACGCGTCTTGCGCAAGCACCACGCGATAGCCCGCGAAATCCAACAAGCGCGCCGTCACGCCCGCCGCGAACGGATCGTCGCCGATCACCAAGATGACCTCGCGATTCGCCGTCTTGCTCAAGGCCGTGTTCGACACTTGCCCGCCTCTTCTTATTCGGGGCTCGCCGTTCAATGCGACGCGCCGCAAATCGCGGTTCCGTTCATCCGCGCCCCTTTCGGGGGGCGCCGGCGGCCGTCTGGCTGGGGCCGGGGATTGCCGCCGGCGCCGCGGTCACGCGATACGTCCTGCGTTTAACGGTCGCAACGTTCATCGCCCGCCGCTTTTCCTCTCACCGCACACCCGCACTGCTTTTCTTATGTGCGAAACTTACGAACGGACGGACGGAAGTGAAATCGGGAGATTCCTGATTTGCGGAAGGGAAAACCCCTAGCCCAATAACCGACTGGCAACCGCTATTGCCGGCATTGTCAAATGACGGACGCTAGAACTCGAGCGACGTAATGCCCTCGCGCAATGCGTACTTGGTGAGTTCCGCGATGCTGGCAATGCCGAGCTTCTCGGAAATGCGCGCGCGGTGCGACTCGACCGTCTTGACGCTGACGTTGAGTTCGAAGGCGATCTCTTTCATCGTCTTGCCCTCGGCGAGCCGTTGCAGCACTTCCAATTCCCGCGCCGTGAGGATCGCGCGGGCGGACCGAATATCGCCGGAGCGTTGCACAAACTCATCGGCAATGACGTGCGACACCGCGGGCGACAAATAAATCTTCCCGGAGGCGACCACGCGAATGGCCTTCGCCAACTCTTCGGCGGCCGAATCTTTTAATAGATAGCCGCAGGCGCCGGCGCGCAGCATGTCCGCGACAAAGCGGCGGCTGGCGTGCATCGAGAGCGCAAGCACTTTGATATTCGGGTCCAGGTCGCGAATCTTCTGCGCCGCGTCGATGCCGTTGAGCCCGGGCATCGAAATGTCCATGACCGCGACGTCCGGCCGCAATTTCTCCACCATCTGCAGCGCGCACGTCCCGTCCTGCGCTTCGCCGACAACGGTAAAACCGGCCTCTTTCTCGAGCAACGCGCGCAGTCCGTCGCGCACAATCTGGTGATCGTCAGCCAGGAAGATGCGAATTTCCATCGTGTGTTACCTGCGAAATCGCTTGTCCGCGATCGATTGAACGCCCCACGCGGTCTTATGCCTTTTTCGCCGATGAATTACAAGCCCCGGCCAAATAGCCCTTTTCCGGCCGAATCTGCCCGACGCAGCGCCATGACAGCGCGTGTTCACACAGCGAGGGTTGGTCTGATGATCTTGACTGTTGGACGAATCCAGCCTCGCGAATTCCCGTTCTCTTCCGAAGACGCTTCTGCCGGCGATCCGGTTGAACCTTGGTGTAATAACTAAACTAACGGTCGAGATGCCGCGAGAAACCCATGGCCGTAACCATTCAAATTGCCTGCGATTTCGCCAAAGAAAGGAATTGACGTTGCCCATTCGCTCGCGTATAGTCCCTTTTGTAGCAGGGAAACGGCTTTTCATTCATTCACTTGGCAAACGGCGAGGGAGGATTCGTTCGTTACTGACTGAAAATAAAGCGCGGGCCTGGGCGACGGCTTGGGGGAGCAACTCGGGAGAGGCACGTGGCTGAATTGCAAGAAAAAGCGCTGGGCCCCGGGGGCGGCGGCCGGCGCGGCAAAGTGCAATGTTCGTTGGGGCAAGTCACGCCGGCGTTCTTCGCGCCGGTCAGCGGAATAGTTAACGATGGAGACACTTCGGTTAGGGCGCGTGCGACGCGCATCGATATCCGGCCGCGACATCCGTTGACGGCCGGGCCCGAATCACCTTGGGACTTCAACACGGCGCTGCGCTATCAGATCGTCGCGAAGACGATGACGATTGGCCGGAACAGCGCGCGCAGGAGTATTTTTCGTGGCTAACGTGGCGGAGAAGAAATTTGCCGCGGGGTGGGCCGGTTTGCGCAGCGAGTTGCGCCGTTCGATACGGCGGCAAACGCTCGCGGAAGCGGTCGTAACGGACGCTGCGGGCGACGCGCGCGAGGCGCTCGTCACCAGCATCAGCGTCGAAGGGGCCTATCTCAAAACGGCCGGCGTCCTCGAACTTGGCAGCCGGCTGACATTGACCTTGACGCTGCCGACGGGGTGGCGACGCCCGATCCGCTTGGCCGGCCGCGTGGTGCGCGTCGACGATGACGGGGCGGCGATCCGCTTCGAAGACGTGAATTCGCGCGACCGCAGCAAGATCCGCGAATATTCGGCGTTTGTCGAAATGGACGCCGTCTTTGTCGACTTGCAGCATTCGTTGCGCGGTCAGGTCGCGGGCAACCTGCTGCCGGTCAGCGAGCCGCAATTGCTGCGCGAGCGCTTGCAGGCGGCCGCCGAGCGCGGGTTGCCGGTCATGGTGATCGTTTCGGTGAAGAGCGATCGCGTGCTCCACGCCCGCTTGGCCCTGGAGCGCGACGGCCTCTTCCTGGCCGACATCGAGGGACATCTGCCGGCGGACACGCGGGTCGTTTATTGCGTCGTCGCCGACGGCCCGCTGCACACCGCGTTCGAGGGCCTCATCCTTGACGAGAACGGCCGCCGGCGGCTGATTCTGCCCGAGCGCCTATACCACAACGAACGCCGGGGTTGCCAACGCGAAGCCGTGTTCGACAGTTGGCTGACAATCGAGGCTCCGCATTTGACCGACGCGGAAATCCGTTTGCCGGTCGTCGATATCAGCGAAACGGGCTGCGCCGTCGTCGTGCCGAAGGCCGGGCTCGTCGCGCCGGGCATGCGCTTGCCGGCCTTCCGGCTGCATCGCGGCGCGACGGCGCTGGACCGTCAGGGGGCCACGGTGGCGCGGATCGCGTCGCGCGACATCGAGAGCCTGCTGCTGGGCCTGAGCTACCTCGATCAGACGGCGGATCGCGACGCGTTCGAGCAGATCCGGAACCGGTCGCTGCGGTCGAATTTGTGGAGTTCGATGTTGCGCCTCGGCGGCGCCGCGCGGCAAAAGCTGGCCGGGTTAATGACGTCAAAAAGTGCGGTGGTTCGCGAACAGGTCTTCGTCGTTCGCTACAAGAACAGCCGGGGCGACATGGTCGTGGCGTTGTTGGACGCCACATTCGATCTGCGCGAGGACCCGCCGCCGGTCGACGTGGCCGTGTTGATCGGGCCGCCGTTTCCGATTCGCAAGGAAGTCTTCGGCCTGCTGGCGCGCACGTTGATTGATAATTTCCGGCGCCAGGGGTTGAACGCGGTCGTCCTGCGTTTCGATCTGACCCATTGCCTGGGCGAGAGCCAGGCGGATCCGGAAATGGTCGCCAAAGGGCATCCGTTCCTCCGCTGGACGTACTCGCATCTGGAAGCGGACATGCTGGCCAGCCTCGCGTATCTCGAACGTCGCTTCCGCCCGGCCAAGCGCGTCCTGACGACGTACTCGGTCGCCGCCATTCCGGCCCGCCGGTTGCTCGCCGACGGCCCGAAGCCGCCGGTCGATCTGTTCATCGCGCCCTTCGGCTGTCCGGACGGGCAAGACATGCACAAGAACTACCTCGCCGGCGTCGACCTGTTCCCGTTCTACCTCCGCGGCGAGAAGGCCGAGCCGTTCTTGATTTACGGCCGGCTGGCGGATCCGAGCTACGTCATGCCGGACGCCATGCGGCGCGGCATGGCCTTCCTCGAAGACGCGCGCAACGATATGACCAAGATCACCATTCCCGTGGTCTGGTTCGTCGGCACGTACGACTATATGGTCACGCGCGAGCGCGTCCGGCAGATGTTGAACGCGCCGGGCGGCGGCGTGCGCGAAATTTTCGAATTGGCCACGGGGCATAATCCGAAGGTCGGCCCCGAGGCGATCGAATCGTTCAAGCTGATCTACGAATCGATCGCCAAGCATCTCTTCGGCGTCGCCCAGCCGGCGATCGAACCGGACCTCGCGCTCTTTGCCCGGCAAAACGAAGCCGAATGGGCGCGCACCAAGCGCAAGACGTTCAACAACGCGACGGAATTCTGGAACCGCCACATGTTCGGCACGTCGGACGAAAAGGAAGGCTACGACGTGCTGCTCTACAACCCGACGTACGTCGATTTCCTCAACCAGCAGGCGGGTCTGCTCGACGTCCATCCGGGGCAGCGCGTGGCCGACATCGGCTGCGGCACGGGCAATTTGTCGGTTGCGCTGTTGCGCAATCTCGACCTGCAAGGCCAGCCGTTGGAATTGACCTGCCTGGATCTGCTGCCCAAAGCCATCGATTGCGCGCAGAAGAAAATCGCCGCGGTGGTCGCGGATTCGAGCGACGCCTGGCGGCGCGTCGAATTGCGCTGCCGCGCCATCGATCTCGAAGCGGCGCGGCTGCGGCCGTGGCGCGATTTCATCGACGGCAAGTTGTACGGGCCGGCGGCGCTGATCGGGCGCCTCGAGGGCCTGCCCGCGTCGACCATCCGCAAGTTTGCCGAGGGATACGGCCAGGAATTTCACGGCATCCTGCGCGGCGAGCCGGCGACGCTCGAACGCGTGCGCGAACTGCGGCCCGACCTGGACGAGGTCGAAGCCGAAATGACGCTGGATTTATCGCGGGTCAGCCGCTTCCTCCAAAACGAATTGCTGACCGACGACCTGGTGTCGGGCGCGGCCGAGGCGGCAAGCGCCGCCGACCTGCGCCTGCGCCAGCTCGATTTCGGCCGCGCGAACCGGGCGTGCGGCTTCGATTTGCCGTCGGGCGCTTTCGATCGCATCGGCGGCTCGCTGATCCTGCCGTACCTTTACGATTCGCCGAGCGTGCTCGCGGAACTTTACCGCTTGCTGGCGCCGGGCGGCGTGATCGTGCTGTCGAGCCTGAAGCCGAACTTCGATCAATCGAAGTCGTACATCGAGGAAGCCGAGACGATCGCGAAGCGAACGGATTTGAGCGACCTTGAGCGCGAACGCCTGCTGGCCAGCTTGCGCGAGTTCGGGGCGTTCGTCGGCAACGTGATGGAATTGGAAGAGGAAGGGCGTTTTCGCTTTTTCACGGGCGAAGAATTCGTGCAGGCGATTCGCGCGGCCGGTTTCGTCGAGGCGCGCGCCTACGAGGGCTTCGGCGATCCGCCGACGGCCGTCATCGTGCGCGCGGTGAAGGGCGGATGAACGACGAAAAGACGCTAGCAGTCGAGGCCAATCCGCAGTTCCGCGAGCGATTGCATCAAGAGCGGCAGGAACTCCTTATCACCCGCTATCGTTTATTGCTGATTGTCGCCTGCTTCGTCTACCCTTCGTTCCTGGGCCTCGACGCCATCGACTGGCGCCCGTTCATCGGGACCTTCGCCGTCATTCGCGCCGTGGTCGTCGCCAATTATCTGGTCTGCCTCGCCCTGCTCTATACGAAATTCGGCCGGCGCATCGCGTTGCCGTTGTCGATGTGGGGCATCTTCGCCTCCGAGGGCGGCATCGCGGTGATGACCGTTTATCAGGGCGGCTTCACCAGCGTCTATTACATCGGCATCGTCCTGGCCGTGTTCGTCGCCGGGTTGTTCTTGCCGTGGCGGGCGACGACGACCGGGTTGAGCGGCCTCTTCTGCATGGTCAGCTATTTCCTGGTCAACGTGCGGTTCGCGCCGCCGGCGAACTGGTCGTGGTCGACCGTCGTGACGCCGCTGTTTTTCATGGGCGGCGGCATCGTGTTGACGTTGTTCTCCAACGTCGGCCAGGAGCGCTCGCGCCGGCGCGACCTCGCCTTGCGGATGCAGATCGAGACGGCGAACGAGGAGCTCAAAGAACTCGACAAAACCAAAATGCGCTTTTTCTCCAACGTCAGCCACGAATTGCGCAGTCCGCTGACGTTGATTCTCGGCCCGTTGGAAGCGATGCTCAGCGCCCAGCCGCCGGCCGACCCGCGGCCGCTGCTCGAGGCGATGGACAGCAACGCCCGCCGGCTCTTGCGGCAGGTGAACACCCTGCTGGATTTCGCCAAGATCGACGCCGGCAAGTTGGAGTGCAAATTCGCGTTCGGGAATATCGGGCGGCTCCTGGAAGAACTTTTTCGCGCGACGCGGCCCCACACGGAGCGTCGCAAGATCGACCTGACCATCGACGGCGCCGACACGATTCCGGATTCCATCCTGGATCAAAACAAAGTGGAGACGATCGCCGCCAACCTGATCTCGAACGCCGTGAAGTTCACGCCCGCCGGCGGCAAGATCGCCATTCGCGCGAGCTTCGACGAAGAACGCATTTCGTTCGAAGTCGAAGACTCGGGCAGCGGCATTCCCGAAGATCAGATCGATTTGATATTCGAGCGGTTCCGCCAACTCGACGATGCGCTGTCGCGCCGCGCCGAGGGTACGGGCCTCGGCTTGTCGATGGTCAAGGAACTGACGGCCCTGCACGGCGGCCGCGTCATGGTGCGTTCGAAGGTCGGGGTCGGCACGACGTTCACGATCGAGTTGCCGCGCCGGCCCGAGCAGAAACCGATCGACCGCCGGCGGATCATCGGCCGCCGCAAAGTCGACCAGATGGCGCAGGAGCGCACGATCTCGATGCTTGGCGCCGAGCAGGAACAACGGTCGGGCGCCAAAACGCTGCTGGCGGATGTCGTCACCTCCAAGCTCGGCGGCGGCGTGCTGATCGACCAGGAGATCAAACAGTTGGCCCCGGCGGATGCGCAGAAGGTGCTCGTTGTGGACGACAACCCGGACATCCGCACGTTCATGGCCAGCAACCTCGCGACCGATTTTCGCATCGCGCTGGCCGGCGACGGCGTCGAGGCGTTGGAGGTTGCGCGTCGTTTCCAGCCGGATCTGATCGTCTCCGACATCATGATGCCGCGGATGGACGGCTACGAACTTTGCCGGCAGATCCGCCAGGACAAGACGCTCGGCCAGATCCCGATCATCCTGGCGACTTCCAAGTCGGGCGGCGAGGCCGTGGTCACGGGCCTGGAGACCGGCGCCAACGATTACCTCGCCAAACCGTTCGAGATCCGGGAACTGAAGGCGCGCGTCGCGGCGCAGTTGCGCGCCCATCGCCTCGAACGAAGCCTGGGCGAGCGTGAAAGCCGGCTGGCCGCGATCGGCCAGATGACCAGTTCGATCGTCCACGACTTGAAGAACCCGCTCAACACCATTGTCGGCTTCGCCGAAATCGCCCGGGAGGACGCCGCCGCCGCGCAGAGCAAAGACCTCTTGCAAGACGTCGAGCCGATCGTCAGCGAGGCCAAGCGGCTCGGGCGGATGATCGCGGAGGTGTTGGATTTCGCCCGCGGCTACAGCGCCAACCTCAAGCTGGAGCCGACGCCGCTGGGGCCGTTCTTGAACATGGCCGCGGCGCCCTGGAAAACCAAGTTGGAGCAAATGGGCGTGACGTTCACCGTCGATCTGCGCATCGCGGACACGCTGAAAATCGATCTCGACGCCGACAACATGATGCGCATCGTGGAGAATCTGTTGAAGAACTCCCTGGAGGCGTTGTGCGGCGAAGGCCGCGACCCGCGGGGCAAGCACGTCTGGCTGTGCGCGGAAGCGGCCAACGGGACCGTGTCGGTCCGCGTGGCCGACGACGGCCCGGGCATCCGCGAGGAAATCGCCGGGCGGCTGTTCGAACCGTTCGCGACGGCCGGGAAAAAGTCCGGCACGGGCCTCGGCCTGGCGACCGTGCGCAATTTGGTCAAGGCGCAGAACGGCGACATTGCGGTCACGCCGACGGCCCCGGAAGGCGGCGCGGCGTTCGTGATGACGTTCCCCCGCAAGGAAGATTGAGCGGGGCGGCGCCGGCGTCGGCCGGAGGGCCGCTCTTCTCATTCCGTCGCGACTGCTGTATTAAAGGACGCGATGGAATCCAAAAGCCGAATCCTGATTGTCGACGACGAGGAGATGAACCGCCGTTTGCTCGGCACGTTCCTGCAACGGCTCGGCTACGAGACGAGCGAGGCCGGCGACGGCGTCGACGCGTTGGAAAAAGTCAAAGCCGCGCCGCCCGACATCATCCTGATGGACATTCAGATGCCGCGGATGAACGGTCTGGACGCGACGAAACGATTGAAAGAAGACCCGGCGACGCGGGGCATTCCGATCGTCATCGTCTCGTCGACGGCCGATCTCGAACCGCGGGTGCAGGCGCTGGAAAACGGCGTCGACGATTTCCTGGCAAAACCGGTGGACCGCACCGAGTTGCGCGCGCGGGTGCAATCGCTGCTGAAGGTGAAGGCGTACAACGATCAGCAGCGTTCTTATCAAAAAACCCTCGAGGAAGCGGTGGCCCAACGCACGGACCAGTTGCGCCGCGCGTTCGACGATCTCAAGGGCGCCAACGACCGGCTGAAGAAGGCCTCGCTGGACACGATCTTCCGCCTGGCGCAGGCGGCGGAATACAAAGACCGCGACACCGGCAACCACATCAAACGCATCGGCTATTACACGGCGACCGTCGCCCGCGAACTTGGCCAAAGCGAGATGGAAATCGAGGCGATCCTCTACGCGGCGCCGATGCACGACATCGGCAAAATCGGCATCCCGGATCGGATCTTGTTGAAGCCGGGCAAGCTCGACCCCGACGAATGGGAAATCATGAAGCAGCATTCCCAGATCGGCAGGGATCTGCTGCACGGCTCCGACTCGGCCCTGCTCAACATGGCCGAGACCATCGCCCTGACGCACCACGAGCAGTGGGACGGCAGCGGCTATCCGCAGCAATTGCGCGGCGACGAGATTCCGCTGGTCGGCCGCATCACCGCCATCGCCGACGTCTTCGACGCCCTCACGTCCAAACGCCCGTATAAAGGCCCGATGCCGACGGACGACGCGCTCGCGATCCTGCGCGAGAAACGCGCCGTGCATTTCGACCCGCAAGTCGTCGACGCTTTCTTCGGCGCGATCGAACGCATCAAAGAAATCCGCAACGGCTGGTCGGACTGAGAACGCGCCCGGCGGGCGATTTCTACGCCGCCTTTCACCGCGCTTGATTAATCGACTCCGGCAAGGGAACATGGCGCGCCGTGAATTCGGCGCGCCACATTACCGACGGGGGATCTCGCGATGAACGACACCCATGACGCCGCGGGCGGCTGCCGCATGACCCGCCGCGAATTTCTGCAGACGATGGCGGCCACCAGCCTGCTGGCGGGCCTGCCGACCGGCGCGGCGGCCGCGCTGGCCGCGGACCGGCCCGCGCTCGGCGGGCTCGGGCTCGACGCGGATTTCTTGAGCAAGCTGCTGTCGATCGCCATGTCGCGCGGCGGCGAATTCGCGGAAATCTACGTGCAGGACGCCCTGCTGTCGGATATCGCCCTCGACGACGGCAAGATCCGCAGCGCCTCGGTCGGCGCCAGCCGCGGCGTCGGCGTGCGCGTCATCAAGGGCCTGAAGGTCGGCTACGCGTATTCCGACGACTTCTCGCCCGAGGCCCTGCGCCGCACGGCCGACACGGCGGCGTTGATCGCCGGCGGCCAAGGCTCGTGGACGCCCGTGCCGCTGCGGCCGGAGATGGCGCGACCGCTGTCGCCGAAGCGGCTGCCGTTCGCCGAGGCGCCGGTCGAGAAGAAAACGGCCATCGTGCTGGCGATGGACGCGGCGGCGCGGCAGTACGACCCGCGCGTCAAGCAGGTCTTCGGCCGCCTGGCCGACACGGCCGTCTACCGCCTGGTCGCCAACACCGAGGGGCTTTTGGCCGAGGACCACGACGCGCTGGTGCGGGCGGCCGTGCAACTGGTCGTCAGCGACGGCAAAGATCGCCGCACCGGCTTTTTCGGCGGCGGCGGGCGCGTGGGGACGGAGCATTACGACGCGTTCTCGCCGGAGCTGATCGCGCGCACGGCGGCCAAATCGGGCCTCGCGATGCTGGGCGCGGTCGACGCCAAAGCCGGCGAGCAGTCGGTGGTGCTCGCCAACGGCTGGAGCGGCATCCTGCTGCACGAGGCGATCGGGCACGGCCTCGAAGCGGATTTCAATCGCAAAAAGACGAGCCTTTATTCGGGCCGCATCGGGCAGAAGGTCGCCAGCGAATTGTGTACGGTGATCGACGACGCGACGCTGGCCAACCGGCGCGGCTCGATCAACATGGACGACGAGGGCGCGGCGCCGCAGCGCAAGGTGCTGATCGAAAAAGGCGTGCTCCGCGGCTACATGTTCGACCGGCTCAACGCCAAACTGATGGGCCAGGGCTTCCAGTCGACGGGCAGCGGCCGGCGCGAAAGTTTCCGGCACTATCCCCTGCCCCGCATGTCGAACACGTTTCTGGCGCCGGGCGAGCACACGCCGGATGAGATTATTCATTCCGTCAAAAAGGGCCTCTACTGCAAGATGTTCGGCGGCGGCCAGGTGGATATTGCCAACGGGCAGTTCGTCTTCGAAGTATCCGAGGCGTACCTGATCGAAGACGGCAAGCTCACGGCCCCGGTGAAGGGCGCGACGCTGATCGGCATCGGGCCGAAGGCGCTCGAGCAGGTGTCGCTGGTCGGAGCCGACGCCGAACTCGATCCGGGCATCGGCACCTGCGGCAAAGACGGGCAATGGGTGCCGGTGGGCGTGGGGCTGCCGCACGTGCGGCTCGACAACATGACCGTCGGCGCGGCGAAGGCGTAGGAGGCGAATCATGGAGAAAATCGAACTGGACCGTTTGCACAAGCTGGTCGAGCAGTTGCGCCGGGCCGGCGCGGATCAAGTCGACGCCTATTACGAATGGGGCCGCAACACGAACATCAGCGCGCGCAACGGCGAGGTCGAAAACCTGAAGCAGGCGGTCAGCCAGGGCGTCGGCGTGCGCGTGTTCAAGAACCACCAACTCGGCTTCGGCTTCACCTCGGACATCTCGCCCGACGGCCTGTCGCGCTTGGGCGAAAAGACGCTGGCGCTGGCGCACGCGACGGCGATCGACCCGAACCACGGCCTGCCCGACAAAAAATATCTGGGCCGGCCCACGAAGGCGGCCGACGCGTTCGACCCGCAGGTCGAGGCGCTCGACAACGCGACGTTGACGAAAAACGCCATCCTCATGGAAAAGGTCGCCCTCGCCGCCGACCCGCGCATCAAGACAGTGCAGGAGGTCGGCGCCGGCTGCAACGTGCAGCGCGTCGCGCTGGTCAACAGCGAAGGCTTTGCCGGCGACTACGCCAAAACCTACGCCTGGCTGTACGCCGACACGCTCGCCGAGGCCGACGGCCAGAAGCAATCGGGGTCGTTCGTCGATCAGGCGACGCACTGGGCCGACCTGCTGGGCCCCGAGGCGGTCGCCCAAGAGGCCGCACGGCGCGGCGTGCGCACGCTCGGCGCACGGAAAATTCCGTCCGCCCAGATGCCGGTGATCTTCGAGCCGCCGCTGGTCAAGGCGTTTCTGCGCGGCCTGCTCGGCGCGCTCAACGGCGAGATGGTGTTTTTGAAAAGCAGTTTCCTCGCCGACAAACTCGGCCAGACGATCGCCTCGCCCCTGTTCACGGTCGTCGACGACGGCGGCCTCGACCGCCGCTCGGGCAGCCAGCCGTTCGACGGCGAAGGCCTGGCGACGCGCCGGCAGACGCTGTTCGACAAGGGCGCGCTGCGCATGTTCCTGTACGACGTCCACACCGCCAACCAGGCCGGCGCGCAACCGAGCGGCACAGCCGGCCGCGGTTACGCGGCGCTGCCCACGATCGGCTCGACCAACCTCTTTCTCGAACCGGGCGACCAGCCGCCGGCGGCGTTGCGGCGCGGCCTCGACCGGGCGCTGCTGGTCACCGACATGATGGGCCAGGGCGTGAACACGGTCACCGGCGATTACTCGCGCGGCGCGAAGGGCTTTCTTATCGAAAAAGGCGAGATCGTTCACCCGGTGCAGGAAGTCACCGTGGCGGCGCACATGCTCGACATGCTGCGCAACATCGACATGGTGGCCAACGACATGGAGTGGCGCGGCAGCGTCGGCGCGCCGTCGATCCGGTTCGCGAAGATGACGGTCGCGGGGAAGTAGGCGGAGGTGCAGCGGGATTCGGGATTCGGGACTCGGGATTCGGGGCGAACCATGAATGGCGAATGGCGAATGGCGAATGGCGAATGTCTGGTCCGGCATTCCGCATTCCGCGTTCCGCATTCCGCATTCGTTGTCCGGCATTCCGCATTCCGCGTTCCGCATTCCGCATTCGTTGTCCGGCATTCCGCATTCCGCATTCCGCACTAATGGCTCCGTTTCGCCGGCGAAATGTGATATCGGCGCTGCTGATCGCGGGTCTGCTGGCGGCGTTCGTCGCCGCGCCGGCCGCGCGCCGCATTTGGAGCGGCAAAACGGCAGGCGCCCGCGACGCGGCGGGCGAAGCCGCCGGGGCGCCGCTGAACGTCGTCGAGCGCGTCGATCCGAACGCGGTCTGGGTTTGCGCCGAACCCAATGACTGCATCGCGGATTACCTGGCGTTTCCCGAACGGGCGAAGCCATGGCGGCGGCCGATTTCCGCGATGCAACTCGAAAATTCGCTGCTCAACTGCCGCGTGCACGCCGCGCCGGACGCGCCGCCGTCCATGACCGAAGACGACCTTGCGGACGCCGTTGTCGACAAACTCAATATCGCTTTTCTGCTGCGCGGCCTCGACGCCCGGCCGCTGAAGGCGACGATTGTCGCGACCGACGCGGAAGAGCATTGGCAGACGCTGCGGCTGCTCTTCGACGACCCCTACGTCGGCGTTTTTCCGGCGCTGCTGCTGTTGCCGCGCGGGCCCGGACCGCATCCGGCCGTGCTGGCGCTGCACGGCCACGGGCAGGACGCCGGAAAATACGCGGCCGCGTTTCGCGCGCAGCAATTCGCCGAACGCGGGTTCGCGCTGCTGGTTCCCACGATGCGCGGCATGGACGCCGGCCTGGCGGAGGACCGCGTGACGCGGTTCCTGTTGCGCGCAGGCTTTTCGCTGATGACGATTCGCGTTTATGAAACGCTGCTGGCGCTGAAATATCTGCGGTGGCGCCGCGACATCGATCACGAGGCCATCGGCCTGATCGGGCATTCCGGCGGCAGCGTGACCGGCGCCGTGGCGATCCGCGTCACGCCGTTCTTCAAAGCGTTCGTTTATGATTTTACCGGCTCGTTCTACCACGAGCGGTACGAAAAGCTGACCGACGAAAACGTCCCCGGCTTATTCCCCTACGGCAAACGCATTGCCGACTTTCGCGCCGCGTGCACGCCGGCCTTGGAAGTCGAATACGGCTACGAAGGGAACGACGAGCAGATCTTCCGGTTTTTCGAGAACCATCTGCGGTGATGCGGGCGCGCGCCTTCTCTCAGGTTCCCATTTCGTAGGAATTGAGATAGGCGCGTTGCTCGGCTGTGAGCTTGTCAATGGTCACGCCGAGCGACGCCAGCTTCAGGCGCGCAATTTCCTGGTCGATCTCGCGCGGCACGACGTAGACCTTCTTGTCGAGCTTGGGCCGTTTGTCGTAGAGATACTCGACCGTGAGCGCCTGGTTGGCGAAGCTCATGTCCATCACCGTGCTCGGATGCCCTTCGGCGGCGGACAAATTGATCAGGCGGCCCTCGGCGAGCACGAAAATGCGCTTGCCGCTCGGCAACACGAATTCCTCGACGAACGGCCGGACTTCACGGTGCGACTTGGCGATCGACGCCAGGCCCTTGAGGTCGAGTTCCACGTTGAAGTGGCCGCTGTTGCAGACGATCGCGCCGTCTTTCATCGCCTCGAAATGCTTGACCGTGATGACCTTGATGTCGCCGGTCAGCGTGCAGAAGATGTCGCCGATCTTCGCCGCGGCGGCCATCGGCATGACGCGATAGCCGTCCATCACCGCCTCGATCGCCTTCACCGGGTCGATCTCGGCGACGATGATGTTCGCGCCCATGCCGTGCGCCCGCATCGCCGTGCCGCGGCCGCACCAGCCATAGCCGGCGACCACGAAATTGCTGCCGGCGATGAGGCGGTTCGTGCTGCGAATGATGCCGTCCAGCGTCGATTGGCCCGTGCCGTAGCGGTTGTCGAACAGGTGCTTCGTGTCCGCGTCGTTGATCGCGATCACCGGGAAACCGAGCACGCCGTCGGCGGCCATCGCGCGCAGCCGGATGACGCCGGTGGTGGTCTCTTCGGTGCCGGCGAGAACCTCGCCGATCTGCGCTTTGCGTTTGCCGTGCAAGACGTTGACCAGATCGGCGCCGTCGTCCATCGTCACCGCCGGGTGGAAATCCAGGCAGGCGTCGATGTGCTTGTAGTACGTCTGCGAGTTTTCGCCCTTGATCGCGAAGACGCTCAGGCCGTCGTGCTTGACGAGGCTCGCCGCGACGTCATCCTGCGTCGAGAGCGGGTTCGAGGCGCACAGTGCGACGTTGGCGCCGCCGGCCTGGAGGGTGCGCGCCAGGGCGCCGGTTTCGGTCGTGACGTGCAGGCAGGCGGCGATGGTCAGACCCTTCAGCGGCTTCTCTTTGGCGAACCGCGCGCGGATCATCTTCACCACGGGCATCGAGTTCTCGCACCATTCGATGCGCTGCTTGCCCAATTCCGCCAGACGCATGTCTTTAACGTCGTGCTTGACCATGAGCGACTCCTTGTCGAGTTCGGGGCGTTTTTTGTACGTGCGCGGCTGCGTCTTACAACACGGCCTTTTTCAACGCTTCGACCATGTCGGTCTTTTCCCAGCGGAACTCTTCGCGTCCGAAGTGGCCGAACGCGGCGGTCTTGCGGTAGATCGGCCGCTGGAGATCGAGATGCTTGATCATCGCCGCCGGCTTCAGCGGGAACAATTCGCGCACGACCTTCGCCAATTTTTCGACGTCGCATTTTTCGGTGCCGTGGCAATCGATGTTCACCGAAACCGGATCGGCCACGCCGATGACGTAGCCGAGCTGCAGTTCGCACTTGTCGGCGATTTCGGCCGCGACGATGTTCTTGGCGATGTAGCGCGCCATGTAGCAAGCCGTGCGGTCGACCTTCGTCGGGTCCTTGCCCGAAAAGGCGCCGCCGCCGTGCCGGCCCATGCCGCCGTAGGTGTCGACGATGATCTTGCGGCCGGTGAGGCCGGCATCGGCCATCGGGCCGCCGTAGACGAAGCGGCCGGTGGCGTTGATGTGGAAAATCGTGTCTTTGTCGAGCAACCGCTCGGGCAGCGATTTCGCGATGACCTCGTGCTTGATGCCGTCGACGAGGTCGTGATAGCTGACTTCGGGCGAGTGCTGCGCCGCGACGACCACGGTGTGGATGCGCACCGGCTTGCGGTTTTTGTATTCCACCGTGACTTGGCTCTTGCCGTCGGGGCGGAGAAATTCGAGGCGATTCTGACGGCGGGCCAGCGACAGCCCGATGCACAGCGCGTGGGCGTAATGGATCGGCGCGGGCATCAGCACGTCCGTTTCGCGCGTGGCGTAACCGTACATGATGCCCTGGTCCCCGGCGCCCTGCTCGGTGTGCAGGCCCATGCCGGCGTTGACGCCCTGCGCGATGTCGGGGCTCTGGCGGTCGATCGCGGTCAGCACGGCGCAGGTGTCGGCGTCGAAGCCCATCTCCGCGCCGGTGTAGCCGATGTCTTTGATCGTCGCGCGCACGACGTCGGGCATGTGGACGTAGCAATTCGTGGAAATCTCGCCGGCGATCACGGCCATGCCCGTGGTGACCAGCGTTTCGCAGGCGACCCGGGCGCCCGGATCCTGGTCGATGATCGCGTCGAGCACGGCGTCCGAAACCTGGTCGGCGACCTTGTCCGGATGGCCCTCGGTGACCGACTCGGAAGTGTATAAATAATCTTTCAAAGCCATCTGGGTCTCCTTCTTTTTTTACGGCGAACTCGTGACGCCGGCCCAAATTATTATCGGCGCCTGCCCGGCAGGCAACGCAACTTACCGAAGAGATCGCGAGGTGTCAATCAGCGGCGAGCAGTGAGCAGTGAACAGTGAACAATATGACCCTGCAAACGGATCGATTTACTGGCCACTGACCACTGACCACTATTCACCGATCCTGTTGATCCTGTCAAAATAAATTCCTCAAAAATTCGCCCGGCCGGTGCAGATCCCGCGCTCACGGCAGCAATCCTTTGGCGACCAGCAGGCGCGCCGCGGCGTCGGCCAGCAAGGCCGAACCTTCCTTATTAATGTGGATCGGATCGCTGTCCGGGTTGAAGAACAGGTCGGGACGACCGAGAAACTCGGGCACTAGGTCGAGCAGCACGGCGCCGGTTTCGACGGCGACGCGTTTGGTCGCGTCGATGTACGCGCGGTGCTGGTCGCGAAATTCCCACGTCCCGTCGAGGTACGGCGCCGTCGCGAAGACCGTGCGCCCGCCGGCCGCGCGGGTCATTTCCGCGATACGCAGCAGATTGTCGCGGTAGTCCGCCAGGCTGACCCGCGGCGTGCCGTTCCGTGTCGATTTCTTGATCAGCAGGGTCCGCAACAAGCGGTACACGCGGCTGCGCGCGAGGTGTTTTTGCCAGAGGAAAATCCGCGGCGGCGGCAGGCGGACGTCTTTGTCGGCGACGCCGATTTCGCTGGGCCAGTGGTCGTTCCAGCCGAATTCGGCGACGACCACGTCGGGCTCTTCGCGCAGCAACTCGCGCTGCAGGTAGAGCCGGCCCTGGAAGCTCGTGTAGCTCGGCACGCCGGCGTTGAAGACCTCGACCGGGCGGCCGTAGCCCAACTCGCGCAGGGCGTCGGGCAACAGGTTGGGCCAACCGCGGCCGTGGTCCATCACCGTGACCGAATCGGACAGGCAAATAATTTTCACGGCGCGGCCCGTGAACCGCGGCTTGATGTTGGGCAGGCGCCAGAACAGCACCGGGTCGGGCACGCCGCGCAATTCGGCGATCTCGCGGAAAAAGAAATCGGCCGGCGCGGGCGCGCCCCGATAGTCGATCGCGCGCAATCCGAGTTCCGTCGCCCCGAAGAAAGCGACCACGGCGACGAGGCTGAAGCAGACCTTTTTCACTGTTCGCTGTTCACTGTTCGCTGTTCACCACCATGCCGGCGTCCGCACAAACGCCCAGAGCGCCGGCCCGCCGCGAACCGGCGTGACGCGCGCTTCGATCGTCGCCACGCCGGCGATGTTGTCCGCGACCGCGTCGTCGTTCGGCTCGGCCTCGCGAGCGCGGTCGACAGCGAATTGCGCCACGGGCACGCCGGGCGCGCCGCACACGTAGCGGAGTTGCCGGCGCAGATTCTTTTCCCACAGCAGGGCGCCGCCGCGATCGCGGGCCGCGAGGCGCACGTCGTACGGGCCGGCGGCTTCGGGCCGCACGGTCAATTCGAACAAGACGCGGCGTTCGCTTGCCAGGGCCGGCGGCGCGAGGGCGTCGGGCCGGGCGGCGACCGTCAGCCGGGCCTCGGTCGGATGAACGACGCCCGTGCCGGTGCGATCGAGTTCCGGCTCGACGAGGCTCCACTCGGGCCACGATTCGTTGTCATAGCGGGCGGCGCCGGCCAGGCGGTAGACCGCGAATTGGCCGTTGTCGAAGGTCCGCGAGGCGGCGGGGTCCGCGGCGAGCGCCGGGAACGGGTCCGTCGGCCGCGCGGCGCCGCCGGCTTCGGCGGCCAGCGGCGCGAGCATTCCCAGCATGCCCTCCGTGTCGCGGCGGTTTTCGATCGCGACGTTCAGGCGCAGGGCGCGCATCATCGCCGGCAGCCCCTCGCGGAACATCTGCAACAGCCGCGCGCGCGGCAGGTCGAGAAAATTGGGATAATTGTCACGGCCGTGCGCGACGAAGCGGATGAAATCGCCGCTGTTCAACACGCCGCCCGTCGCGCCGGCGGACCGCACCGCCTCGACCTGCGCCATGTAGAGCCGTTCGACCCGGTCGAGATCGCCGTAGCCGGCCACCAGGCCGTACGCCGTCGCCGCCGCGACGGTCAACGCCGCGGCCGGCTCGATCCAGACCGCCCGCCGGCGCGGCCACGCCGCCGCCAGCGCGGTCAGCGTCAATCCGGCCGCGGCGAATTCGACCAGCGCCAGCCACGGCCGGGCGTCCAGGTGCCACGACGGCCGCCACAGCCGCAGCGCCAGCAACGCCGACGCGAGCAGCGCCCAGGCCGCCGCGACGCCGCCGGCGCCCTGCTCGATGGCCCGCGCCAATTCGCGGCCGGCGAACCACGCCGCGACCGGCAACGCCGGCAGCAGCACGCGCGGAAAATGATTGACCGGATTGAGCAGGTAGACGGCGAAAACAGCCGCCAGAAAAAGCCAGTTCAGTTGTTCGAGCGGCGTCTTCTCGCGCCGCGCCGCCGCCAGCAGCAATCCCGGCGCGAACAGCGGGATGGCCAGCCCGTGCAGACTCACCAGGTCTTCCCAACGCGCCGACCAGATCGCCACCGCCAGGTTGAAGCGCCAATCGACTTCGTAATCGTTGAACACCGACCAATGAAATTGCGGCCAGCGCCACGCCACGGTCGCCGCTACGACGATCGCCCACGCGCCGACGGCGAGCAGCGGCGCCAGCCACCGTCGCCGGACGCGCGCCGCCGGCCGCAGATTCAGCAGCACGAACACGACGGCGGGAAAGACAAAAACCGCGGCGAAGGTCTTGCACAGAAACGCCCCGCCCCAGGCCAGGCCGGCGAACGCCCCGAGCGACGGTTCGTCGCGCGTGACGGCGCGCGCCAGCGTCCACACGCCGAACGCGCCCAGAAACGTCAGCAGCGCGTAGGGCAATTCGCTGACGCTGAAGAACAGCGCGATCGGCGCCGCCGCGAACAGCGCCGCGGCGAAGAGGCCGGCCGGCAAGCCGCCGTCGTCCTCGCCTTCCTGCAATAAGACCAGCATGGCGCCGACGCCGGCTGCCGCCGACACAAGCCTCGCGGCCCACAGCTTGACGCCGAGCAGGCGAAACAGCACGGAAATGAGATACGTCGGCAGCGTCGCGGTCAGACTCCAGCCGGCGCCCTCGGCCTGACTGCGCGCGGCGATCAGCAGATTGGCGCTGTCGTTGTCGAACAGGCCGAACAGCGCCGGCAAGATCGCGCGCGCGGTCAACGCCGCCGCGAGACTGCACCACACCACCTGCATCGCCCGTGGGTTGGACACTGCGAACCGCCCCCGCCCGTAGAAAAAAAGGCGGGCGCATTGTATGCCATCCAACACCGCCGGGCAATTTGTCGCCGCGGTTCGAATTCGCGACGACAGGATCGCAAACTCTACGGCCGCCCGCGCGTGGCGCGCGGCCGATTATGATTGTTTTTTTTTGACAGGATCAACACGGTCAGCGAACAAGGAACAATGAACAACGAACAGTGAACAATAAAATCCCCGTCAAAAAAACCGCTCATGTCGGCGCGGGCAGTTTTTCGAGCTGCGCCTGAAGCCGTTCGGTTTTCTCCTGGAACTCGGTCCACCGGGCCGTCAGCGCCTCGATTTCATCCTGCACTTCCTGGTAGGCGCGCAAGAGGCGGCTGTATTTCGCCGAGTCCGCGTAGGCTTCGGGGTCGGACAGCGCGCGCTCCAGCGTCGCTTTTTCGGCCTCGCGGCCGGCGACCTTGGTTTCGTACGCGGCGGCCTGGCGTTGCGCGTCGTCGAGTTGACGCTCGATCCGGCCGCGTTCGCGGTTGAGCCGCTTGCGCTCTTCGAAACGCGCCTTGTTGTCGTCCTTGGCGTCGTCCACGGTCGGCGCGGCCGGGCGCGGGCCGGCCTTGGGCGCGGGCGTTTCGGGCAGGAGATTCGCGAGCGGCGCAGGTCGTTTCACCGTGTCCGGCGCGGCGGGCGTCCGCGGTTCGGGGCGGCGTTGCACGAGTTTGAGATGGTGCAGGTATTCTTCGAGGTTGCCGGGAAATTCCTCGAGTTGCCCGTTTTCGAGATCCCAGATTTTGGTCGCGAGCCGGTTGATGAACGCCTTGTTGTGGCTGACGAACACCAGCGTGCCGTCGTAGGAGGTCAGCGCCTCGGCGAGCGCCTCGGCGGAAAACAGGTCGAGGTGGTTGGTCGGCTCGTCCATCAGCAGGAGGTTGCCCGGCTTGACCAGGATGCGCGCCAGGCTGACGCGCGCCAGTTCGCCGCCGGAGAGCACGCCGATCGGCTTGTCGACCTCGTCGCCGCGGAACAGAAACGAGCCGCAGATCGTGCGCACGTCGGTGCGCGTCATCGCCGGGTTGACGCCCCAGACTTCGTCGAGAATCGACCGCTCGCGGCGCAGGCCCTCGGAATGGTGCTGCGCGTAATAGCGCAATTCCACGTTGGCGCCGTATTCGACCCGGCCCGCCGTCGGCGGCAGTTCGCCGGACATGATGCGCAGCAGCGTCGTCTTGCCGGCGCCGTTGCGGCCGATCAGCGCGATGCGTTCGCCGCGCACCACCGCGGCCGACAGCCCGTCGTAGAGCTGCAGATCGCCGAAGCGTTGCGTGATCTCGTGCACGGCGACGGGCAGTTTGCCGACGTGCGCGGTCGGCGGGAAACGGAAATCCATCGTCGCGCGTTCGTGGTCGACGGCGATGACGTCGATCTTTTCGAGCATTTTCTTGCGGCTCTGCACCTGGCGGGCCTTGCTGGCGTTGGCGCGGAAGCGGCGGATGAAATGCTCGGCCTGGCGCACCTCGGCGTCCTGATTGCGGCGCGCGGCGCGGCGCACTTCGAGTTCGGCCTCGCGCAGCCGGCGGTATTCGTCATAGTCGCCGGAGTAGGACCGCAGGCCCTCGACCTCGAACGACAGCACCCGGCGAATCTGCCGGTCGAGAAACTCGCGGTCGTGGCTGATCAGCAGCATTGCGTTCTTGAATTGGCGCAGGAATTCGTCGAGCCACTCGACGCTGGGCACGTCGAGATGGTTCGTCGGCTCATCGAGCAAAAGCACGTCCGGCTTTTTGAATAGCAGCCCGGCGAGCGCCGCGCGCATCTTCCAGCCGCCGGAAAACTCGGTCAGCGGCCGCGCGAAATCGCGCTCGCGAAAGCCGAGGCCCATCAGGATGCGCTCGGCCTCGTACGGGCTGAACTCCTGCTCGAAGCGATCGAGGTGCAGATGCAGATCGGCGATGCGTTGGGCGAGTTCCATTTGGCGGTCGTGATCTTCGCAGTCGTGCAACTCGTCCTCGGCCTGACGCAGCCGGTCTTCCAGGTCGGACTTGCCGGGCACCGCGGCGAGCGTAGTCGCCAATAACGGGCCGTCGCCGAATTCGAGGATATCCTGCGGCAAATAGCCCAGCGACAAACCGCGCGCGAAATGCAGCCGGCCGTCGTCCAGCGGCTGGCGGCCGGCGATAATGCGGAACAGCGTCGATTTGCCGGAGCCGTTCGGCCCGATCACGCCGACGCGTTCGCCCGCGGCGACCATGAACCCCGCGCCCTGCAGAATCGTCCGCGGCCCGAACGCCAGACACAGATTGTCGGCAGTCAATAAACTCATGGCGCGGGGTTTTACACGATTTGCCGCGCGAACGAAAGCGGCGCGAAGATGGCGTTTTTTGACAGGTTAATTATTTTGACAGAAACAACAAAGCCTGCCCCCGCGAAGGCGGGGGATCATCGGGATCGGCGAACAGTGAGCAGAGAGCAGTGAACAGCGAACAATGTCCTCCCACAACTCGCTCATACGCCACGCGGAACAGTTCGAATACATGGTCCGGTTGATCCTATTGCTCGTTCTGTCAAAGAAACCGCCGCTGGCTCTCCGCGCGGTCTTGCGTCGCCGTCGCCGAAAGGGGATGATGGCGGCATGACGCATGCGCCCGAATTGCGACACCGCGACGGCGGGTATTCCCTGCGCGACACGCCGTGGTTTTTCGGCCTGGTCGTCGGCGCCCCGATCGGCTTCGTTTTCTTCATGATGTTCACCATTTTTTGGCGCGTGCAATTTTCCGGGTTCCGTCTTCTCGGGGCAACGGCGGGCGGCTTTCTGATCGCCTTCGCGCTGTGGACGCTGGTGCAAAAAGGCAGCCGCGCCGTGGTCGACAAACTGTTCGGCTGGGGCGGCGAGCCGGATCCGGTCGACGTCGCGCGCAATGCGTTGCTGTCACACATCGAACAGTTCGACCACGCCGGCGACGGCCGGCAGGCCAACCGGCTCCGCGTCGAGTTGATCGACAAAGGGCTCGCCGTCAATCCGGCGGTCGTCTGTTTCCAAATCGGCCGCGTTTTCGAGGAAACGGTCAAAAGCCCGCGCGAGGCGCTGCAATGGTATCGCCGCTGCCTCGCCGCCGGCGAAGAGAACAACGCCCATTTCCGCGAGGCGCAGCAGCGCGTGGAGTTGCTCAAAGACGCGGTCCGCGCCGACGACGCCGATCGCCAGGCGCGTGAGATCGTGATCGCCGACGCCATCGGCGCCGGCGACGACGCGCGCGCCGAAGCGGCGATCGCCGACCTCGCCCGGCTGCACCCGCACGGCGAAGCGCCGCAGTTTTTCCGCGGCCTGCTGGCGTCCCATCGCGACGCGCACGCGCTCGCCGCCGGCCACTATCGGGAAGCCCTCGCCGTCAACCCCGGCAATGAAAAAGCCGCGTTCAACCTCGCCGTGGCGCTGACGAAGACCGGCGATTTCGTCGCGGCCCGCGCCGCGTGGCGCGATTTTCTGGCGAAATATCCGGCCACGAGCCCCGAGTTTGCGCAGGCCGCCCGGGCGGCGCTGGCCGAGATCGACGAGCGATCGCAGACGGAACTTGACTTGCACGCGCGCGACGGCGAGCCAGACGCCGAATAACCAGCCGCGAAACGCTCTCACGGCGCACAACGCATGAACCACGATCTCATTTTGTATTACGCGAGACGGGCGGCGGAATACGAACGTCACTACGAAACGCCGGCGCGCGCCGGCGACCTCGCGACGCTCAAGGCGTTGCTCCGGCCGGCCTTTGCGGGCCGCGACGTGCTCGAGGTCGCGTGCGGCACGGGCTACTGGACGCAGGCGATCGCGGCCAGCGCGCGGTCGATTGTCGGCGTCGATGCGAACGTCGTTACGCTCGACATCGCCCGGCGCAAAAGCTACGCCTCTTGCCCCGTCTCCTTCGCCGTCGCGGACGCCTACGATCTGGCCGACGTCGGCGCCGGTTTCACCGGCGGCCTGTGCGCGTTCTGGCTGTCGCACGTGCCGCGCCGGCGGCTCGCCGAGTTTTTCCCTGTTTTTCACGCCAGGCTGAGCCCCGGCGCGCTCGTCATCGCCCTCGACGCGATTTATGTCCACGGCCAAAACACGCCGATCTCGCGCACGGATGCGAACGGCGACACTTATCAGAGTCGCACGCTCGCCGACGGTTCGCTGCACGAGGTGTTGAAAAATTTCTTGCTTGACGATGAGCTGAAAAACGCCGTGGGCGAGCAGGCGTTGGACCTCGAGTTGCGACGGCTCGAATATTACTGGTTGTTGCGTTACCGCCTCGGCTGAGACGCCTCTCGGGCTCGTCAACTAAAAATCCGCGATGGAGCGCACTCGCTCCATCGCGGATTTAGCAGGCAGTCGCCACGTCGCCCTTTACGGTTTTGCCGGCGCGGGCGCCGCGGCCGGCGCGGGCGCCGCGGCCGGCGCGGTCGCCGGCGCGGCCGGGTGCGCCGGCGCGGGCGCGTGGACAGCGACCGGAGCGCCGGGCACATGCGCCGGCGCAGGCGCGACGACGGGCGCCGGCGCGGGCGCGGCGCCGGCCGCCGGCGCGTCCACCGTTTTGGCCTTCAACAGGCCGCGCATATTGAGGTTCGTGTAGACGGTCTCGGCCAGCAGCGCAAAGCCTTTTTCATTCGGGATGTAAGTCTTCTGGATCAGATCCTGCACCTGGTCGTAATCGACCACTTTGTTTCCGAAGCCGCGGACGTCGACAAAAATGCTGCCCTCCTTCCGGCCCAGCATCGCCATCGTCCGATCCACCCACGGCGAGGCGTCATCCCAATAATTGAGCAGAGCCAAAATGGCCCCGGCCTTTTTCGCTTCGGCTTGCAGCGCCTCGATATCGAGGCCCATCCACTTTTCCATGTACTCGCGTTCTTTGTCGCCGCGGACGTCGAGCGCCATGTCCCACTTCAATTGATCGAACTTCGGCGGCGTTTTGTCGAGCTTTTTCAACCGCCCGATGGTGATCGGATCGAACCCAAGGCTCTCGGCCTCGCCGGCCAGGTACTTGAACCAAACGCCCGGGTCGGAACGCCGGCTGTCTTCGGGCAAGATGCGCGCGTTGGTGAAATTGTGCGGATTATTTTTCCCGGCGTTGTAAATGATGATGGTGGGTTTGAGTTCCGACGTTTGCAGGTAATCGATGACCTTGTCCGCCACC
Source organism: uncultured bacterium (assembly GCA_964534375.1). Lineage (GTDB taxonomy): Bacteria > Lernaellota > Lernaellaia > Lernaellales > Lernaellaceae > CAZHPN01. The sequence continues at coordinate 26,203 of CAZHPN010000050.1, forward strand.
TGGCTCGAATTCAGGCCGCCCTGCCCGATATTGATCACGCGATACGGCGTCTCCGGGTGCTTTTGGGCCAGGATCGCGCCAAGCTGCGACGGATAGTCCAAGCCCTTCGGCACGCCCGTGCCCTCGGTGTGGCTGTCGCCGGCGCACAGGATGTGGAAATCGGCGATAAAGGTCCTAGGTCCCGGTTTATGAACATCCGCATCCAGGCCGCCGCCAAAAAGCTTTTTGCCGGCGTAGACAAAAATCGATGCGACAACGATGCCGGCCAGGACGATTACAATCGTGACGAGCATCACCTTCTTTTTCGGCGGTGCGGCTTCGTTCATCGGCTCTCACTCCTTGTGGCGCTGTTGGTTCGGCACGGATGCATATTCTTTCCGGAAAAACTTCCACGATCCCGGACCGTTGTCAACCGGCCCGCGTCGTCGTAGCGCTCTCCCAGTCTGCTTGCACTCGCGCAACGCTCAAACACGGCGAATGTTAGCCTCTTTTTCGCGCGCCGGTCAACAATCTTCTCAACGCCCATTATAATTCGCCGAGCGGCCCAGGTTGACGCGGAACCGGGTTCGGCGCTACTCAATGTACACAACGCCGGCCGCCGGCGACGGGCGCCGCCGGCGCTCGCGCGAGGCCGCCGAAGGAGGCGAATTGCCGGACCGTCCGAATGTTCTGATGATCGTCGTCGACTGCCTGCGGGCGGATCGCGTCTTCGGCGCGAATCGCTCGTGCCGGACGCCGAATGTGGACGCGCTCGTGGCGCGGGGCGCCGTCGCGCCGAACATGTTCGTCGAAAACTCGATCACCTCGCCGGCCTTTGCGTCGCTGTTCACCGGTTGCAGCAGCCTGCGGCACGGCGTGACCAGCCTGCTCGGCGTGCAGTTGAATCCCGATCTGACGACGTTGGCCGATCTCTTCGCCGCCAACGGCTATCGCACGCACGCCGAGGTCACCGGCCCGCTGATGCCGCAGATCGGCCTGAGCCAGGGGTTCGACGAATACCATTACCGCGACCAGCGCGAATGTTTTTTCTGCGGCTGGGGCGAATCGTTGATCGCGCGGCTGAAGCGCAAAGGGTTCGCGGCCCCGTGGTTCCTGCTGGTCCATTTTTGGGAATTGCACGAGCCGCGGCAGGTGGCGCCGGAGTTCGCCGGCGGCGAGTGGGGCGCGACGACGTACGACCGCTCGTGGAGCGGCCTGGACTCCTACCTCGGCCGCCTGTTGAACGCGGCCGGCCCGGACACGGCCGTGATCCTCACGGGCGATCACGGCGAACGCCTCACGGAGCGGATCGAGCCGGCCAGCTTGCTGCCGTACTTCATGCACAAGCTGCGAATTCCGATGCTGCAAAAAGAGGAAGACACGCGCGTCGGCGAAGACGTCGAGTTGATGAACCGCCAGAGCGGACGCTTGCACGACGTCGCCGTCGATCTCGCGCAGCAAACCGCCGGCGGCGGGCGCCTCGGCGTGGCGAAACGCCTGGCGGTGCTGTTGCGGCTGGGCCGCGTCGCGCTGACGCGCATGCGCACGCAGAAGCGCCGCCCCGGCTGGCGCGGTCTGACCGAATGGCTGCGATTGAAATGGGACGACATGCACGTCGCCTGGGCGGTGGCGCGCGGCGACAGTCGCGACGCGCAATTGCACTTGCTGCGCACCACATTGTCGCAATTCCATCTGCAGCACGGATTTCACGTGTACGATTATCTGGCGCGCGTGCCGTTCATCGTCGCCGGCCTGCCGGGGCTGGCGGCCGGACGGACGGACGCGGCGGTGCGCAATCTCGATGTCCTGCCGACGCTGGTCGAGGCGCTCGGCCTCGCGACGCCGACGCCCGATTGGCACGGCGTCAGCTTCTGGCCGCAGTTGCACGACGGCGGCGCGGCGGAGCGGCCGCTGTACATGGAAGCGCGCGGCGGGGCGCAGGCGACGCACGCGTTTTACGTGCGGGGCGTGCGCCGCGACGGTTGGAAGCTCGCCTACGCGCCGCACGATTCGCGCGCGCCGGCGGAATTGTACGACTTGCGCGCCGATCCGGCGGAGACCCGCAACCTGTTCGCCGCGAATCCGGAGACCGCCGCCGCCCTGCGCGCCGAATGCGAAGCCCTGGCCGCCGCCTGGTCCGCCGCCGGCGACGGCGCGGCGATGTCCGCCGCGGATCGCGCGGCGATGGTCGAAAAACTCAAATCGTTGGGCTACATGTAACGGCCTCAGTCAGGATTTCCATCGATGAGCATTGGGACAAAAATTATCGGCGTCGGTTCCTACGTGCCTGAGCGGCTCGTTTCGAACGACGACGCGCTCGCCATGCTGCGCGAGCAAAGCCGCCCCTTTCTGAGCCCGGCCGATCTCGACACCGTGCTCGCCAAGGCCCGGTACAAGATCGCCAAGGCCGGCAACGCCACGCGCTACTGGTGCCGTGACGACGAATACGGTCCGGAGATCGCCCGGCACGCCGCGCAACGCGCCCTCGCCGACGCCGGCCTCGACGCGCGCGACCTCGACCTGATCATTTATACGGGCATGTCCAAGGCGTTCGTCGAGCCGGCCACCGGCCACGTGCTGCGGCAGGAACTGCGGGCGCTCAACGCCAACGTCATCGACACGCAGGACGCGTGCGCCAGCTTCATCAAGTCGCTCGACATCGCCGACAGCCTGATCAAAACCGGCAAATATCGGACGATCCTCGTCGCGGCGGGCGAACGCACGTTCGACTGGGCGGATTTCGCCTGCCGGACCGTCGACGATCTCGCCTGGAAATTCGGCTCGCTCACCATCGGCGACGCGGCCGGCGCGCTCATCGTGCAGCGGACCGAAGACCCGCTCTACGCCGAGAACCCGCGCCACATGCGCTGCTTTCATCGCCTCGCCGACGGCGAATACGAGGTGTGCAGCATCGGGCTGAACTATTCGTTCGGCGAACGCTACCGCCTGCGGTCGCACTCGTCGCGGCTGGTCCGCCTGGGTCTGCAGTTGGTCATGGAAATGCTCGCCGACATTCTGCAACAGGACGAATGGCGCGGCATCCGCTACGATAATCTGTTCATTCACGACATCGGCCGCGTCATCGACGACATGGTGCTGCCGTTCGTGCGCGAGGCGAAGGTCTGCGTGCCCGAAGCGTACGCTTCGTATTACCCGAAATACGGCAACGTCGCCTCGGCGAGCCTGCCGCTGTCGTTGGATTTGGCCAAGCGACGCGGCGCCCTGACCCGCGGCAATCTGGCGGTGTTCGTGTGCCCGGCGGCGGGCGTGCAGGCCGGCGCGCTGGTGTTTGTCTATTAGCGGGCCGGTGGCTAGCTTTTCCCAACGGTCGTTCAACCGCGACGAACCGGGAGGAGAGGGTCATGCTGCGTTTTCGTTTGGCGAAGGCGAAAGATGCGCCCGCCATCCTCAAGCTGGGCCGGGATCCGGTTTTCGACCACGACGGATTGATCCGCTATTACGACGCGTCGCACTTGGCCGCCTGGTTTCGCGAAACCGCGAACAACGTTTGGATGGTCGCCGAGACCGAACGCGGCAAGGTCGCCGGCTTCGCGTTCTGCAAGATTATCTCCAAGGGCTGGGCGATGCTCGACACCCTATACGTCGCGCCGGCGCAGCGCGACGGCGAGGTCGGCGCGCGGTTTCTCGAGGCGATCAAGAAACGGTTGCGCGCCCGCGGGATCGTCTATCTGTCTACTTTAATCGAAGTCGATCGCCAGGATTTGCAGAAAAAGGCCCGTGAGCAGGGATTCGACCGGAACAAACGTTACGACTGGTTCAGCCAATTGTTGATTGAGGAGTAGCGGCGCATGGCTTCCGACCTCGCTCGCCCGTGGCGGTTCCTCGCGCCCGCCATGGCGATATTCGTGACCGCCGTAGCGGCCGCGTGCGCGTATTGGCACGGCGACTACGGCCTCACGAAAACCATCGACGACAACGCCGTCGACCCCGACGATTCGGCGCTCGTCGTGCGGCTTGTCGCGCCGAAAAATCTGCTGCCGGTTTACCTCTGTTCGGCGAGCGGCGGTTGGAATCTGGCGTTGCGGCCGGGCGTCGCCGCCGACCGTTCGCCCGCGACCGACGCGGACGCCAAAGCCTTGCGCCGCGCGGCCAACGGCTACTTCTATTCGCTGATTCGGCCGGGCCCCTACGTTTTCCGCCTGCTGCGGCCGACGGCGATCAACCTCGCGCCCGGACAAAATGACAGCCTGGCGCAGCGCTTGTTCGGCGCTCTGGCGGACAACGACCGGCGGCATCCGCCAGCCGGCGGCGTGCAAATCGACAATCGGTTTTTCGCGTTCACCGTCCCGGCGAACAAGCTGCTTTACTTGGGCACAGTCCAGGCCAAGGGGTTCGCGCCGCTGCAACGCAACGATCCCGGCGCCGCGGTCGGCGCCGCCATCGGCGGGGTCACCCGCGAAAAAGACACCTTGCGGGCCTTCGTGGCCGAATGCCCCGAGGTGTACGCGCTCTACGAAAATCGCGTCGTGACGTACTGATTCGGCCGCCGCGCGGCGTTTACGGATTCATCTCGTACGCGTCTTTCAGCGGATACACGAAATCGTTCCAGATTCGGCCGTAGCGCGCCGCGTCGACCGCCGGCTTGCGGATCATCTTCTGGCACAGCGCCATCTGCTTTTCGTTGCTGCTCGGCTTGCTGTAGACCTGCAGCGCGAACTTCGCGAAATCGCGCACCATGAAGTCGAAGATCTGATCGACGTGGTCGTTGTCGAGCCCGTAGATCGTCGCGTTTTCCAGCACGAGTTGGCCGTATGCGACCAGGGTGAAAATTTCGCCGATGCTGAGCAGGAAGTCGATGTCCTTCTGCTGATTCGCATCGGGCGTCGCCGTCATCAGGAATTCCTTGAAGATCTCGATTTGCTCGCGGAAAATGGCGACATTCGGCGTCGGCCAGGCGTCGAACGCCGGCTGGTAGTCGTGGAAGCGGATTTTGCCCAGGCCCCGCGCCGAACCCTGGTCGAACAGGAAGGCGTCATTGCCCACCTGGCTCTGCTGCGCCACGGGCGCATACGCCGCCGGGTTGAAGAAATAGTTCGGCATGAACTTGACGATCAAGGCGATGTTGACGTGAACCGTGCCTTCGAGCTTCGGCAGGGCGCGGATGTCGCGGGCGGCCATCTCGAAGAACATGTCTTTTTCGAAGCCCTTGGCGGCGATCACGTCCCACATCAGGTTCATCACTTCTTCGCCCTGCGTGGTGACCTTCATTTTGACGATCGGGTTGTACAGCAGGTAGCGGCGATCTTCCGGCGAGGCGACGCGCATGTAGTCCGCGGCGCGCAGCGCGAACAGCTTCATCGCCGTGAGACGCGAATAGGCGTCGACGAACATTTGTTTGACGTGCGGGAAATCGGTGACCGCCATGCCGTACAAGCGGCGGTTCGCGGCGTGGCGGATCGCCTCGTAGAGCGAGTGCGTGCACATGCCGATCGACGCCCAGCCGAGGTTGTATTTGCCGATGTTGACCGTGTTGAGCGCGGAGTCCCACGCCGCCGGGCCCTTCGACAGGACATCCGCCTCGGAAATGGGATAATCCTTCAACGCGAATTCCGAGACGAAGTTCTGGCTGGCGACGACGTTCTTGATGCACTCGTACTGCGGCTGGTGGTAGTTGGCGACGAAAAAGACGTACTCGCCGCTGTCCGACAGCTTGCCGAAATTCGAGACCATCTCGGCTTCGTTGCCGTTGCCGATGTAGTACTTCACGCCGTTGGCTTTGTATTTGCCCTCGCCGACCGGCGTTAGCTTCATTTCCGTCGAGTAAATATCGGCGCCGTGGTCGCGCTCCGACAAGCCGAAGGCGAAGATCGCGCCGTCTTGCAGCAGTTTGGCCGCGCGTTTTTTCAGGTCTTCGTTTTTCGTCATCCAGATCGGGCCGAGGCCGAGGATCGAAACCTGCCAAGTGTACCAATAGGCCAGCCCGTAAAAGCCAAGGATTTCGTTGAAGCCGCAAATCCGCCAGGTGTCCCACCGTGAATCCGCGGCGCCGTAGCCGGCGGGCGTCAGCAGCGTGGCGAAGGCCTGCTCGTTTTTGACGAATTCCAGAAAATCCTTGTACCAAACCTGCTTGCGATCGTCTTCCTTGACCTTGCCTTTGCCCTTGCCTTCAAAGAAGGCGATGGTCTTGCGCATCAGTTGCGCGGTTTTCTCGTCGGGATAAAAACGGTCGTACTTTTTCGGATTGAGCAGAATCATGATGCGGCCTCGCAGGTGTGAGTTTCGTTTTCTGTCCGCGAACGACGGAATTAATACACGGAACGGCCGGCGCCGCCAACCCGGCCTCAACCGCCGTAGTGCAGGATCGCGCCGCCGCTGCCGACCGCGAAGACGTCGGTCGGCGACGAGCACCAAACGCCGTAAAAAGGCACTTCGCCTTCGGGCAGCGCCATCGCCTTCCACGACGCACCGTTGAAATAGAGGATCGAGGTGACCGGAATAACGGGATCGCCGCCGACCGCCCACACAGCCCCCGGCGACGCGCCCCAAACGGCGTACAAGGTCGTGACTTGCGGTTCGCTCATCGGCGACCAGTTCGCGCCGTCGTAGTGCAAAATTGTCTGCGAATCGGACCCGCCCGCCGCGTAGACGTCGGACGGCGAATTTCCCCACACGGCCTGCAGCGGCTGTGCTATGCCGCTGTTCATCGGGGACCAACTCGAACCGTCGAAGTGCAAAATCACGCCGTCGTCTCCGACGGCGAACGCGTCCGAAGCCGACGTTCCCCAAACGCCGTAAAGGTCGCCGGCGACAACCGGCGAAACTGCGTTCCACGATGCCCCATTGTAGTGCAGCATCGCGCCGTTCGCGCCCACCGTGAAAACATCCGACGGCGAGTCGCCCCAAACGGTTTGCAGATCGTCAACCGCGCCGCTGTTCATCGCCGTCCAGCCGGTCCCGTCGAAATGTTCGATTTCGCCGGCGGCGCCCACGGCGAACACGTCGGTGTCGGCGGTTCCCCACACGCCGTACAGGCTCGCATCATCCGGGTTTGTCATTTGGCTCCAGGCGGCCCCGTTGTAATGGAGCACGGCGCCGTGATGGCCGACGGCAAAAACGTCGGCGGCCGCGGCGCCCCATACCGCGTAAAGATTGCCGAAGAACTCGTTGGTCAGGTTGCGCCACGTCGCCCCGTCGTATTCTTGGATGCACCCGGTTTCGCCGGCGGCAAATACGGCGGTCGGGGAGGCTCCCCAAATTCCCATCGAATTGCACGCGGTCGCGCCGGCCATCTGCGACCAGGAAGAGCCGTCATAGTGCAAAACGGCGTTGTTGCCGCCATTTGTGAAGACGTTCGAAGGCGAAGAACCCCAGATGTTGCAGCACGGCGGCGGCAGGCCGTCGGTCATGGTCGACCAGGCGTTGCCGTCGAAATGAAATATCGCGCCGTCTGCAGTGTCGCTGCCCCACGTCTCGGCTATGGCGAAAACATCATTCGGCGCCGCGGCCCACACCGCGACAAAATCCAAGGTCGTGCCGGTCTGCAGCGCCGACCAGGACGACCCCCCGTAGTGCAGAACCGTGCCGCTTTTGCCGACCGCGTAGACGTCCGACGACGACGTGCCGCCGACGCCAAACAGATCCTCGTCGGTGCAACTGGTCATCAGGGACCACTGCGTTCCGTTGTAAAACCCGATCGTGCCGCCCGAGCCGACGGTGTACACCTCCGTGGCCGAGGCGCCCCAGATGCTGCGAAACCAGACGCTCGCGGGCGCGGCCATCCGCCGCCAAGCCGACCCGTCGTAGTGCAGAATCGTATGCTCATACCCGGACACGAATACGTCGGACGAGGACGATCCCCAAATGCCCCACAAATCGCTGGTCACGCCGGTCGGCATCGGCGTCCACACATTGCCGTCGTAATGCAGGATCGTGCCGAATTCGGCGACGGCGAACACGTCCGTCGGCGAAACGCCCCACAGCGCGGTGATGTCATTGCCGTCGGGCAACGGGTTCTGCCAGCACCAATTGTCGGCGCTGCACACGCCGCCGGCGTCGTTGTCGTTGTCGTCGTTGTCGTCGTTGTCGTCGTCATCGTCGGCCGAGCCGGCGTCGTCGTCGGACTCGCGCAAGTTGGCGGTCGCGGCGGAACCGCCGCCGCAGGCGGCGAAGCAAACGACCGTCAACAGCGCAAGGCAACATGACAAAATGCCAATAGTGAGGCGATTGACGTACATGGCGCGCTCCTTTTGTCCCAAGAGGCCCGCGAAACAAGACGATTTCATATATTCCAAAAAAGAATATGGAAAAGGGTGAAAATTGTCAAGAATGCCCTTACGCTACCGCCTCGCCCAGCGCGCTACGCAGGGCCGCTTCCGCGTCGCGGGCGATCCGCGCCACTAATTCGGCGACGGTCGGCACGTCATGAATGCGGCCGATCGACTGGCCGACGGTCAGCATCGCTTCGTCCACGTTGCCGGATTGCCAAACCTGCCGCGCGCGTTCGCCGGTGATCAGCGGGAACAGCGCCGAAAAATCGCCCCCGGTCTTTTCGACGT
>CAZHPN010000051.1:0-34532 GCA_964534375.1 uncultured bacterium
GCCGACCGCGGAAAGGGGGCGATCAAGAAGAAAAATTAGATGCGTTTACCCTGGGCGCCGCCGCCGAATTTCACTCGCGCAATTGCCGCAAATGGCTCGCCAATTCGTCGGCGCGCAGCGGGCACATCCGGCAATGCTCGGGCGGCGGCTCGCCCCGCAAAAAGGCGCGGCGCAGCGCCCGGTAGGGCTCGCCGTTCCAGATCGCGCGCAACGACGCGTTGTGCACGTTGCCGGCCGGAAAACTGTAACGCTCGTTGCGGAACACCGCGTTGCAGCAGGGCCACACCTCGCCGCCCGCGCGCGTGAAAAAGAGGCGCAGCGGGTGCGGGCAGCGGCCGCCGACGATCGCCTCGTACGGCAGCAGCGCCTTGACGCCGCGGTGGGCCGCCAGCGCTTGCGCGTCGGCCAAAGCGCGCGACAGCCGCTCCGGCTCGTGGTAGGCGCTGCGCGCGTGCAGCGAAGCGTCCCACGCGACGAGGTGATTGAGCAGCAGCGTTTTGACGTTGAGGTCGGCGGCGAACTCGATCAAGCCGGGCAACTCGTCGAGGTTGTCGCGGTCGATGGTCGCGGCGATGCCGGCTTCCGGAACGCGCACGCCCATCTCGTATTTTCGCCGCGCCAGGTAGGCGAAGGCGTGTTCCGCGTCGGACACCGCCAGCCCGCGCCGGCGCGCCAGCGCCGCGGGCTCGATCGCGTCCATGCTGACGTTGAGGATCTCGACGCCGGCCGCCAGAAAGCGGTCGAGCAGCGCTTCGTCGAGCGTCAGGCCGTTGGTCGTGACTTCCACGCGGCAGCCGCAGCTTTTCGCCGCTTCGACCAGCGGCCAGAAAAGCGGCGCGATCGTCGGCTCGCCGTGGCCGAAGGCGAACACCGTGTCGGCGGTGATGAAGAATTCGCGCAGCCGTGCCAGGGTGTCGGCTTCCAAATCCGCCGGCGGGTTTTGTTCCGCATTCCAAAAATGGCGCGCGCAGATTGCGCAAACCCCGTTGCAGCGGTTGGTCGGCTCGACCGCGATCTGGCTCGGGTTGGCGCGAAACCGGGCCCGGCGCCAATAGATGTCCTGCGCCAGCGTGACGCGGTTGAGCCACTTGCGCCACGCGTGCGGCTTCATCGACGCGTTCCCGGCAGGTCGAGTTCCGCCAGCGTTCGCCGCAGCCGTTCGACGCCCTCGTAATTCGGGCAGCGGCGGCAAACGTCGGTCCACAGCGCGCCGCCGTCGCGCATACGCGTATCGCCGCGCCGGCGCATGTCGCGCGCCGCGAGCCGCAGCCGGTCGTATTCGTCGCTGCGCCACCACGCGGCGAACGAGCGTTCCGCCAGATTGCCGACCGGGCGCGGCGCGCAGCAGAAGCTCACTTCCCCGTCGGCCCACGCGCGGCTGAACACCCAGCCGGCCAGACAGCCGACGTCGCGATAGCGTTCGCCGGTCCAATTCGCGCCTTCGCCGTGGCCGCCGGTCTGGAAGTCGATGTTTTCGACCACGGTCGCCCCGGTCGCCTCGACGATCCGTCGCGCCTCGGCCAACGCGCCGGGCAGGGCGGCCCGTCTCGCCGGCGGCACGGCGAGTTCCGCGTTGTAGGACTCGATCGCGGCGAGTTGATAACGGACGTGATCGGCGCCGACGCCGGCGGCAAGGCGCGCAAAATCGACTATTTCATGGTCGTTGAGCGCGGTGACCACGTCGACCAGCACCAGCCGCGGTTTTTCTTTTTTCGCCGCGCGCCGCAAGTCGACCAGCCGCCGGGCCGCGGCCGCAAGCCGGCCGAACGCGGCGGGCGAAAGTTTGTCGTGCAGCCGGGCGAAGGTCGTTTCGCTCGCCGCGGAAAGCGAGATGTAAAGCATGTCGAGTTCGGCATCGACCAGGGCGCGGATTGTTTCCTCGGTCAGGCCGAGCCCGCCGGTGAACAGCGTGACGTTCATGCGCCGGTCTTTCAGCGCGCGCACCATGTCCAGCAGGCGCGGGTGCGTCAGCGGGTCGCCCTTGCCGGACAGCACGACGTCTTCCGTCGCGCCGAGCTGCGCCAGATCGTCGGCGAGCGCGAGGAAGGTGGGCCAGGCCATCGCGGCGTCGCGGTTGGCCGCCGTCAGCCGGTGCGGGTCGTCGCGCGCCGCGGCGAGCGGGCTGTGAAACCAGCAATACCGGCACTCGGCGTCGCAGCGGTTCGTCACATCGAGATGAAACGTGCGCGGGCCGACAAACACGCCGCCGGTGGCAGCGCCCAACGCGCGCAGCAATTCCGCCTCGTTGTCGCCGCGCGCCGCCGCCGCGAATTTCCACAGCGTCTGGCGCCAGCCGTCGTCGGCGAGGTCGAGCGCGACGCCCGCCGCCGCCGCCCGCTCGCGCGCCTGCGCCAGCGTCGCCGGCCAGCGCAGATGGATTTCCGCCAGCGGCCGCGGTTCGAGATGCGCCCACGCCGGATCGAGCGCGCGGCCCGTCGTGTCGCGGATCAATGCGAACAGCCGTTCGAGCCGGGCGATATTTTGGATCGTCGCCGGAACGCGAATCGTCGCCGTTGGCGGCAGTTCGCCGAGCCGGCGCATGACCGCGCGCCATGGTTCGGCGCCGTCGGCAGCTTCGTGGACGATTTCGTTGTCGCCATGAAGGCGGAGTTCGGAATTGAACTTTAACACAGAGGCTTCGGATTGCGGATTGCGGATTGCGGATTGCGGATTGGGAATCCCAAATCCCGAATCCCGAATCCCGAATCCCGAGCCCTGAATCCCGCCCCCCGCCTCCCGATAAACCGCCTCGACTTCCGCCAGCGCCGCGCCCCGCCGCGCGGCCTGCGCCATCCCCTCAACGATCGCGTTCTCTTGCGGACTGAGGCTGCCGGCCAGGCGCATGACGGCCTGATTGCCGCCGAGGTTGTCGCAGATGCGGAAGCAGCCGGGCAGGGCGAAATCGATGTCGTGGCCGATGTTGCGCAGCCACGGGTCGTCGTAATTCAGGCGCAGTGTGCGGCGGCGAAATTCGTTCTGGCGCTCGCCGAACCAGACGGCGGGAAAATCCTGCCGTCGCAGGTCGCCGGCGGCGATGCGGTGCGACTTGAGGCAGCCGTGCACCTGGCCGACCGTCGTGATGCGCGTGAAAAACCAGCCGGCCGCGCAGGGGATCGAGCCGACGATGCCGTTGTCGAACACGCCCTTGACCGCGTCGATGTTTTGCAAGCGCCGCACGAACTGCTCGCGGTGCACGAACGGCCGGCCGTTGGTCGCCGACCCCGCGGCCAACCGGATGGCGCGCGCGATCTGCTGTTTGTCGAGCGTGAACACGTCGGTGCGGCGCGGGATCGGATCGAGGACGGCGAACTCGACTTCCTCGGCGCCGACCGCGCGGCCGTGCGCGATCATCTCGGGGATTTCCTCGAAGTTGAGCGCGCAGATCACCTCGTACAGCTTCACGCGTGGCGTGGCCGAGCCGCGTTCCCGTTTGCGCTCGGCCAGCCGCGCCAGCAGCCGCGTCAGGTGGTGGAACGTCGCCTCCGTTTTGTTCGGATGCAGCCGCGCGTACGTGGCGCTGCGGCCCGCCCACAGCGAGACGATCAAGTGATCGAGGCCCGCGTCGATGAGCGACTCGACGAGCGCCTCGTCGGCCAGCGTGAAATTGGTGTTGAGGGTCACCGCGAAGCCGGCCGCCTTGGCCTCGCGGATCGCCGCCGGCAAATCCGCAAAACACAGCGGGTCGCCGCCGCCGCCGAGAAACAGTTCCTGCACGCGCGCCTCGCGCAGCGCCGGCAGCAGCCGGCGCACGAACGCGAGGTCGTGCGCGCCTTTTTCCAGCGTGTCGTAATGGTCTTCGTCGCGCAGCAGCGGGCTGCGCGCCCAGCAGCCGAGGCAGTTGTTGGTGCAGGCGTCGGTCAGATCGAGTTGCGCGACCTGCGGCCCGATCAGCGCCCGATCGCCCAGCCGCATGCCCGCAAGACGAAGCGCGGTGTCCAGATTCAGCACAGAAACCCCCTCGCGGCAACAATACCAGAAAATGCGGATTGCGGATTGCGGAATGCGGCGTTTCGGGCCTCACACGCAGGACCCGCGCCGGTACATTCCGCAATCCGCAATCCGCAATCCGAAATCTGCTTGCGGCTCTTCCGATGCCGGCCGGAACGCCGGCGTGGGTTGCATGTCGTCCATCTCGCGCGATAGGTTGGCGGCGACGGAGTCAATTACGATGAAGCAGCGGCGCCCGGCGATCATTTTTGTCGCGATATTAATGGCTGGCGTTGCGCTTGCGCAAACGCCGCGCTTGTTGACGCAGTTCGACGCCGGATCGACGATCTATCTGAAAAGCGGCGAAGGTTTTCAAATCCAGTTGGAGCGGCGCGCCGACGAGACCAAGGCGTGGCGCTGGCCGTTCATCGACGAAAAGGTCGTCAAGGTCGCCGCGCCGATGCGCGAATCGCGCCCGGCGGACAAACCGAATACGGTGCTCGAAATCCATTCGTTCATCGCCGTAGCGCCCGGCGCGACAAATCTCTACGCCGAACTCACGGAGGCCGGCGACCCGACGAAAGTCTTCGCCCGGTTCCCGGTGACCGTGCAGGTCACGATCGCCCCGGCCGGCGCCCCGGCGTCTCCGCCGTAACCCGCGGCTCGCTCGGACAAGGATAAGGGCGCGACAGCTCCCTGCATGCGCGCCCTATTTCGTCGCACTCTGCTTCGGGTCGCGGTTTATCGGCTCCCCGACTCGCGTACCCCGGCAGGCGTCGGTTTGCCCGCCGGACGGACCGCCGTCACACGGTAGCCGAGGTAACGCAAGGCTAGGAAAAGCCCGGCCGCGACCCCCAGATTAACTGCTGTTTCGACCATCTCCAATTCCCTCCTAAGCAGATCCTCGCCATGACTGAAAATTAGCCACGGCTCTCCTGCGATCAACGAAAAAATTTTTCAGATGTGCGGTTGCCATACAAACGTAGTGTAATAACTAATGTTTCCCGCAATAAACCATTGGAAAAATATGGGAATATTCCGCGGAATGCGGCCCGTGCAACGGCGAAAATGGCGGCGCGTTACGGGTGCGGCGGCGCCGGCTTGCGCGGCGCCTCATCGGTCGCCGACGGCTTGCCGACGACGAACGGCACAAGCGCCAGCGCCTGGCCGCTATCGTTCTGCACCTCGACGCGCCACGATCCGGCCTGCGCGGCGGGAATCTGCATCATGGCGCTCGCCCGCGGCTTAGCCTTCGTCAACATGAGTTTGGCGCGCGAACGCTCGTCGCCTTCGCGAAACCAGACGACCGTCACCGTTTGCGGGTCTTCGAGCCCGATGCCGTCGACCCGGCAAAAGACGGCGCCGACGTTTTCCGGGAATCTCGTGGCCTGGCCTTCCAATTCGCCGGAATCCTTGACGCCGGTTCCGACGGCGGCCTCGATTGTGAAGCCCGGAATGGAAAGCCAATCGGACAGGGCGCCGGTTGGGTTGGCGGGCTCGCCCGCCGACGCCGCAACACACCACAGCAACACGGGCAGCAGTACCGGCCAGCGGCGCAACACCTTCGTTTCCTCCCATTTCTTGATTGCCGTCAATGTACGTCGGCGGGCGTTGCGATGCAACAGGAAAGGAGAGGAAATTAAATGCCGCCTCCGACGAGACGCGCACTCATCCGGCGCGGGATCGACCGTCGGCGCGTCGCCTATTCGGCGGGCGCGAACCGGTCCAGCGCCATTGACGCCACGTTGAATTTCAGCATGCCGTCGAATTCGGCCATCGCCTGGGCGATGAGATTCTTGCGCTGGCCGGCGAGGTAATCGAGCAACGTCGTGTTGAACTCGTCGACGCCCGCCACCGTTACGCAAGCCGCGGCGCCGGCCGCCAGCGCGGCGTCGACGTCGGTGTCTTTCGGAGCGACGGCGACGACGGTCGGCCCGCCGAGTTTCTTCAGCGTCGCGGCGAGGGCGGCGAAGTCCTTCGGCTCGACGCTATTCTTGCCGAGCGCGAACAAATACGGCTTGCCGTCGTACAGCGCGGCGAGCAATTGCAGGCCCGCGATGGAGTCGAGCTCGCGAATGTCCTCGGCCGGCAGGCCGAGTTTGAGCAGGAGGTCGAGCAGGGCGACGCGGGCGGCCCAGCTTTTCACCAGATACGGCCGCTTGTCCTTCGGCAGGATGAGCAGCCGGCGAACGTTTTCGATATCCAGTTCGTCGCCGTTCACGTCGCGAATGCCGGCGCTTTTCAGCGCTTCCAGGCCGGCGCGATCTTTCGCGCGGATGACCGGCTGGCCGGTGTGCTGGCTGTAGACGACGATTTCCTCGTCGAAGAAATCCGCCTCGAACAGTTTGTCGATGAAGTATTCGATTTCCTCGGCGTCCGTGCGCTCGGCGAGCCACTGGTCGAGCAGCAGTTCGCTTTTTTTCTCTTGAATCGCGGCGAGGAACGGCTGGAGCGCCTTTTCCCGCAGGATGGCGCTCAGTTCGAGGTCGGCCGGCGTCGGTCGTTCGACCGCCTTGCCGCCGATTTCGGCCATCGAGCCCTTCGGCGCCCCGGGTTCGGACCATTTCAGTTCGGCGCAGTTGCACTCGATTTCGAGAATCGTCGAAAGCGCCTGGCAAAGGCGATCCAGATCGGCGGCGTCGGCGGCGCCGACCGGCGCGATCTGGCCGACTTCCAGCGCCATTTCCGTCAACGCGGCGGCGCGGCCGGGATCGGCGAACGGGTCGCCGGATTCTTCATGTCGGGGCTCCCAGCGGCACTTGAGGAACAGCAACTTGGCGTCGCCGGCCAAGAACAAATCGCCCCCGGCTTGGTCGAATGCGGGCGAGACCTTCTCGATCGGGGCGCCGAACAGACCCGCGGCGTTCTCGCGCAGTGTGTGAAAGACGCCGGTGAAACCTTCCTTGGCCAGCCGATCCATCAATTGCAGGAAATGAAAATCGGCGGCCGAAGTGCTGCTCCGTTTGAGCACCAGTTGCAAAAGCATTGCTCCCTCCCCGTTGATGCTGCTTCTGTTGCGCTGACTGCCGGACTATAGTCTCCGGCATTTTCTTTTGTCAACAAAACCTCTTTTGCTTGACAAAATCCAACGGTTACTTAAAACTAGAGCCGATCCTGTGGTTTCGCCAACAGTGCTGTGTCGTGGTTTCGCCGGTCAACGTGCAGGCGTCGCCATGGAGCGCGGCCCGCAGCCGACGGCGGTTCAACAGGCGGCGGCCGCCGGAGAAGCTGAACGAAATGATGTATGTCGGGTTCGCCATCGGTTGTTTGGCGCTCGCGGCCGCAATCGGCCGGTTCGGCGCCGGCCGCAGCCGCTCGCCGCTGTTTCTGGCAGCGATGGCGTTGCTGGCCGCCGCGGCGGGGGCGGGCATTTACACCGCGGCGACGGAACAATTCGGCGCGTTCGAGTTGTTCGCCGGGCTGATCGGCGTCGGCATCGGTCTCGCGCTGGCGGCCGCAGGCTATTTCCTGGTCCGCGCCGTCGAAGAAGCGAGCCTGCTGGTCGCGCCCGCGGCCATCGGCGTCTCCTTCGCGTTGCCGATCGCGGCGGCGGTGTTTCTCTTCAACGGCTTATCTTCGGTGACGCGGTATGGCGCGCTCGGTTTGGCCGCCGGCGCGGTCGCGTTCGCCCTGTTGATCGTCGGCTGGCGGGTTCGCGCGAGCGGTCTGCCGCTGAACAACCGCTTGCTGAGCACGTTGCTGTTGCTGGCGCTGGTCGGCTTCGTGTTCTTCGGTTTGCTGTTTTTCGATGCGATGGCGGGGTCGCGCGCGCAGGACGGTCCGTTCTTGCTGACCGTCTTCGCCGTCGGCGGCATCGCCTTGCAGATTCTCGGCTACGCGCGCCGCGAACGTTTCGGCGCGTCCGAGATTCTCTTCGGCGCCGCCGCCGGCGTGCCCTTGTTCGGCGGCTTCCTGTGCCTGTTGCTGCCGCTGGGAGGACTGCCCGGCTGGCAGATCGTCGGTCTGGCGGCGTTCGGCGCCACGCCGGCCGTCGCCTTGGTTTTCATCGGGGCGTTCGGCGAACGCTGGCGCATCCCGGGTTACCTCGGTCTGGCGGGTCTCGCCGCCGCCGCCGCGCTCCTGGCCCTCGGTTAGTTGCCGCGATAGAACGCCGCGATCGCGCGCGCCACTTCGAGTTGCTGCGCCGCCGTCAACTCCGGATAAACGGGGATCGACAGCACTTCGCGCGCCGCCCGCTCCGCCTCCGGAAACGCGCCGTCTTTCCAGCCCATGCCGGCCAGGCACGGCTGCAAATGCATGCAATGCGGGTAGTAGACCGCCGCGCCGATGTTTTGTTGGCGCAAATGCGCCAGCAGGCCGTCGCGGTCGGCGCAACGCAGGGTGAACTGGTTGAAGATGTGCCGCCCGGCGCCGGGCGTGGGCAGCGTGACCTTGTCGGTGGGAACGCGGGCCTCGGCAAACGCGTCGGCGTAGCGTTCGGCGTTGGCGCGCCGGCCCGCATGCCAACCTTCGAGATAACGGAGTTTCACGGACAGAATCGCCGCCTGCAGCGCGTCCAACCGGAAATTGCCGCCGACGACATGATGCAGATACGGCGGATTCATGCCGTGATTGCGCAGCAGTTTGACGCGCGCCGCGGTCGCCGCGTCGCGGACCGTCAACAAGCCGCCATCGCCGCACGCGCCGAGATTCTTGCTCGGGAAAAAACTGAACGCGCCGTAGTGGCCGACGCTGCCGGCGCGCCGGCCCTTGGCGTCTTCGCTGCCGATGGCTTGCGCCGCGTCCTCGATCAGCACGATGCCGCGCTTTTCGCAGACGGCCAGCAGGCGGTCCAGCGGGCACCAACGGCCGAAGAGGTGCACCGCGATGACGGCCTTCGTCCGTTCCGTGATCGCCGCAATTGCCGCGTCTTCGTCAAAGTTGAAGGTGGCCGGGTCGATGTCGGCGAACACCGGCTTCGCGCCCAAGCGGATGATTGCGCCGACCGTCGCGAAAAACGTGAAGGTCGTCGTCAGCACCTCGTCGTCGCGCCCGACGCCGGCGTCCATCAGCGCCATCAGCAGCGCGTCGCTGCCCGACGAGACGCCCAGCGCCGCGCCGGCGCCGCAATAGGCGGCGGCCTCGCGTTCGAATCGTTCCACGGTTTCGCCGAGGATGTATTTGCCCGAGCGGCACACGGCGAGCGCCGCGGCTTCGAGTTCGTTCTTGATTTGTTCGTATTGCTTGTTCAAGTCGAGAAGCGGGACGGACATGATCTGCTCCATTGCGGGTTCGGGCCGTACCTTAACAGAGACGTTGCGCCGATGCCACGGGGCAGCGAACAGCGAACAGGGAACAGTGAACAGTGGCCGGCGACCCCTTTTTCGAATCGAGAACCGCGAGCCCGCCCCCGTTCCTCTCACTGTCGCTCCCTTCAGAAGTCGGGAAGCCGACCACCGTTGACTATCGCGCGCACTGGCCACTGGCTCTTGGTTAGCGTTTCCGAGATGGGTGGCCAACCACTCTTCACTGTTCACTGTTCGCTGTTCGCTGTTTGCTGTTCGCTGTTCGCTGTTCACTGATCGCTGTTCACTTCGCCCCGCCCGCGCGGTACACTGGCGCATGCGTTGCGTGTTGATCTTCGTGATGCTCCTCCTTCTGTGTGTCGCGGCTGGTTGCGCGACGCGGCCGAATGCGCCGGAACGCAGCGGGTCGGTCGGCCGCACCGACAATGGCTGCCTGATGGGCGGCGCGCGGCTCACGCCGAGCGACGACCTGCTCGTGCTCAATCCCGATTGCTCCTGGGGCACGCAGGAACTGGTCGACCTGATCGAGGCCGTCGCGCACGAAATGCGGCAGGCGTACCCCGACGCGCCGCCGCTGGTCGTCGGCGATCTGTCGCGCGAAGGGGGCGGACGGCTGGCCCCGCACGCCAGCCATCAGAGCGGCCGCGACGCCGACGTGGCGATGTACGCGCTCGACAATCGACCGCACCGGCGGTTTGTCGACATGACCCGCGGCGAGTTGGATGTGCCGAAAACGTGGTCGCTGATCCAGACGTTTCTCGAGAAGGGCCACGTTCAATATGTGCTGCTCGATACGGCCGTGCAAAAAATCATCTACGACGAAATCTCGCTGTTCGTTCCCGAGCGGCAGCTCGCCGAGATTTTTCAATACCCGCGCCAGCGGCGGGCCCGCGAAGCGATCATCCGCCACGCGGCCGGGCATCGCGACCATATTCACGTGCGCATCCATTGCCCGCGCGACGACGCGTACTGCGTTGAATAGTGAACAATGAACAGTGAACAATGAACAGTAAACAGTGACCACCCGTCGGGGGCCAGCGCGAAGCCGGACGAAGGGCGCGCCCAGCTTCTGGCTTCTGACTTCTGACTTCTGACTTCCGCCTTCTAACCCCGCGCGCCCTGCGTTATGATTCGTCGTCGCGACGGGCCGCCGAGGCCCGCGCGGGCTACGGAGGTTGCGCATGGCCGGCCCGTTGCCGCAAATCGTCAAGTACCGGAAGTTTTTCGATTTGATGCCGCACCGCGTGCGCGAGGTGCTGCTGGTGTCGTCGCTCTACGACGCGTTCATCCTTCAGGAAGACGGGCACCTCACCGAGCAGGTGTTTCTCGAATACAAATCGTTGGCGCTGTCGAGCGCGCCGCGGTTTACGCACGTGACGACGGGCGAGGAAGCGATCGCGGCGTTGCAGCGGCGGCGGTTCGACCTGGTGCTGGTGATGCCGCGGCTGGCCGACGTCAACCTGCTGGATTTCGGCCGGCGCGTGAAGGAACTGCGCACGGGCCGGCCCGTGGTCGTGCTGGCGTTCGACAACCACGAAATCGAGGATCTCCGGTCGCTGGCCGACACCGATTGCATCGACGGCGTGTTCAGTTGGAACGGCGACGCGACGATCTTGCTGGCGATTATCAAGTACATCGAGGATCGCCAGAACATCGACCACGACATCGAGTTGGCCGACGTGCGCGCGATTTTGCTGGTCGAGGATTCGATCCGTTACTTCTCGGAGTTTCTCGCCGATTTGTATCCGGTGATGATGAAGCAGTCGCAAAGCCTGTTCGCCGAGGGCCTCAACACGCTGCAAAAGCTGATGCGCATGCGCACGCGGCCGAAAATCCTGCACGCGGCGAACTACGAAGCGGCGATGGCGCTGTACGAGAAATACGCCGACAACATCATCGCGCTGATCACCGACGCCGGCTTTCCGCGCGACGGCAAACACCGGATGAACGCCGGCCTGGAACTGGCGGCCGAGATTCGCCGGCGCGCGCCGGATATGCCGATTCTCTTTCAATCGGCCAACGAGGATTTCGCGTCGGCGGCCCGCGTGTTGGGCGCAATTTTCCTCAACAAGAACTCGGCTTCGTTGCTGCACGAGATCAACGAGTTTTTGCAAAACTACCTCGGCTTCGGCGAGTTCGTCTTTCGCATGCCCGACGGCGAGGAGATCGCCCGCGCGACCGATTTGCGCGAGTTCGAGCTGGAGTTGGAGACGATCCCGCTCGAGTCGTTCGAATATCACGCGCGGCGCAACCATTTTTCCAACTGGCTGATGGCCCGCAGCGAATACGAGTTGGCCGCCAAGCTGCGGCCGAAGAAGGTCAGCGACTTCCTCACGCTCGACGAGGTGCGCCGGTACGTGGTCCGCGAAGTGCGGCTGCTGCGCCGCGGCGGCGGCGAGGGCGTCATCTCCGATTTTTCGCTCGAACGCTTTGAGCCGGACAACCTGTTTCAGCGCATCGGGACCGGCTCGCTCGGCGGCAAGGCGCGCGGCTTGGCGTTCCTCAATTTGCTGCTGACGTCCGATCCGTACAAAGGCGCGCTCGCCGGCATGCCGGTCGAGATTCCGCAGAGCTTCGTCATCGCCACCGATTTGTTCGACCAGTTCATGGACGAAAACTCGTTGTACGATTTCGTTTACCATTGCGACGACGACCAGGAAATCAATCGCCGTTTCTTCGGCGCCCGCCTGCCGATGCGGTTGATGGACGCGCTGCAGAAGATCCTCGATTACGTCGATTGTCCGCTGGCCGTCCGTTCGTCGAGCCTGCTCGAAGACGACATGTCGCACCCGTTCGCCGGCATCTATCGCACGCTGATGCTCGCCAACAACTCGACCAATCCGCTCAAGCGGCTGATGCAGCTTTCCAACGCGCTGAAGATGGTTTACGCCTCCACCTTCCACGCCGACGCCCGCGCGTATATCGAGAACACCGGCCACCGCATCGAACAGGAAAAAATGGCCGTGGTCGTCGAGCGCGTCGTCGGCCAGCGCTACGGCGGGCGCTTTTATCCGCATTTCGCCGGCGTCGCGCAGTCGTACAACTACTACCCCGTCGCGCCGCAAAGGGCCGAAGACGGCGTGGTGCAGATGGCGCTGGGCCTGGGCCGCATCGTCGTCGACGGCGGGCGATCGTATCGCTTCAGCGCGAAGCATCCGAACGTCGCGCCGCTGCTCGCCTCGCCCGCCGCGGCGATGAAGAATTCGCAGCACCGCTTTTATTCGCTCGACCTCGAAACCGCCGGCGACGATCCGCTCAACGTCGGCCCGGGCCACTTGAAGGTCTTCGACCTGGCCGCGGCCGAGGCCGACGGCACGCTGGCCCTGGTCGGCAGCCGCTACAACGTCAACGACGACGTGCTGACCGAGAACACCGACGCCGCCGGCCCCTGGGTCATCACCTTCAGCAATCTGCTGAAATACAACAGCGCGCCCGTCGCCGCGGCGTTAAATGAATTGGTCGACCTGGCCGCCGCGGGCATGGGCTGCGCGGTCGAGATCGAGTTCGCCTGCGACATGGGCGATTTCGGCCGGCGCTTGCGCCGCGGCGAAACACCGCGGCCGCCGACGCTGTACGCGCTGCAATTGCGCCCGATCGTGACCAAGTCGGAGTTGACGGCGGTCGAGGCCGGCGCGTTCGCGGAAGACGAGGTGATTTGCCGCTGCAAACGCGCGATGGGCCACGGCAGCTATTCCGCCCTGCAGGATATCGTCTACGTCAAACGCGGCGAGTTCGATCCGGCGCAATCGCCGGCGATTGCCCGCGAGGTCGGCGCCGTCAACCAGTTGCTGACGCGCGAAAAACGGCCGTACGTGCTGATCGGGCCCGGCCGCTGGGGCAGCAGCGACTTCTGGCTGGGCATCCCGGTGACCTGGGCGCAGATTTCCGGCGCGAAGATCATCGTCGAGGCCTCGCCCGGCGATTACCTGGTCGACCCGTCGCAGGGCGCGCACTTTTTCCACAATATCACCTCGCTCGGAATTGGGTATTTCACCATTCCGCCGGGCGCGCACAAAGGCAACGGGAACGAGGAATTCGTCGATTGGGCCTGGCTCGACGCCGCGCCGGCCTTCCAGGAGACGCCGCACCTGCGGCATGTGCGCCTGACGCATCCGCTGGCCGCGATGGTCGACGGCCGCAAGGGCCTGGGCGTCATCGCCGATTCAACCCCGGAATAAATTTTTGTCTCACGCGGCGACGCGGAGAACGCGGAGAAGAACACCTCTTCCTTTGGGAGACGTCGCCACGCGCCAAGTAAGCACCTCTCCCAACGGGAGAGCCGACTATTTCATCGCCCGCTGATACTCCTCCATCATCCTCGTCGTCGCGGCCCGCTGCGTGAACAGCGCTTCGGCGCGGGCGCGGCCGGCTTCGCCGGCGCGGCGGCGCAGTTCCGGATCGGCGAGCGCGGCGCCGACCTTGTCGGCGAGGTCGTCCGGATCGTTCGGGCGAATCAGCCAGCCGACGACGCCGTTCTCGATCAACTCGGGCACGCCGCCGGCGGCGGTCGCCACGACCGGCCGCCGCACGGCCATCGCTTCGATCACGACGCGGCCGAACGCCTCGACCATGCCGTCGTGCGGGTCGGCGTAACAGCTCGCGTGCAGCAGCAGGTCGCAGGCTGCGAGCACCTGCGGTGCGTCGTCGCGGTGGCCGAGGAACCGCACCGCGTCGCCGACGCCGAGTTCCGCCGCGCGGTGCTTGCACCATTCGAGGTAGGTCGCGTCGCCGGCGCCGACGATCGCCAGGACCGCCCGCGGCGCCATCTCGCGCACCTTCGGCCACGCCGCGATCGCCACGTGCTGCCCTTTGCGCGCCGTGAGGCGGCCCAGCAGGCAGGCGACCGGCGCGTCGTGCGGCAACCCCAGGGCGTCGCGCAATCCGGGGTCGGGCGCGACGCGGAACATCTCGTCTTCGAGGCCGTCGAAGACGACGACGAGCTTGTCGTTGAGCGATGGCAGCCGCTCGGCGAGGCAGCGGCGCACGGCGTCGCTCATGCAGATCACCCGCCGCGCCCGCCGCGCGAACGGCGTCAGTTCGCGCTTGCCGAACAGCCGGATTGCGCGCCCGTGGGCGACGACGGCCGCGCCGGCTTCCTGCGCCGCGATCAGCGCCGGGATTTGCGCGAGGTTCATGTTGTTCAGCGCGGCGACGTCCGGCCGGAACAGCCGCGTGATGCGCCGCATTTCGGGCAGCAGCCGGGCGCTGAAGCGCCGGACGGC
This sequence comes from uncultured bacterium, assembly GCA_964534375.1. Lineage (GTDB taxonomy): Bacteria > Lernaellota > Lernaellaia > Lernaellales > Lernaellaceae > CAZHPN01. Next base: position 14,396 of record CAZHPN010000051.1, read on the forward strand.
GAGCCACTGGCCGACGACGGGCAGGCCGCCGCCGGTCAAATGGTGCTCGGCGTCGAAGACGTTGCGGAAGCCGATCCAAGCGACGGGGTAGACGCGCACCTTGTCGCCGAGCAGCGGCGCCCACAAATCCGGCCGCGACGCCGACAAGCCGACCTCGTGCCCGTTTTCCGCCAGATCGCGCAACAGCGACGCGGCGCAGCGGATGCTGCTGCCCATCTGCGGAGAGTTGTCGACCATGAGAATGCGCATCGGGCGTCCTCCGTCAGGTTGAGGCGTCGGCCGCGGTCCCGTCACGGCAGCAGGCACGCCGCGACGTACGACAACAAGCCGGCCGTGATCGCGCCGGCGAACCCCCAGTGCAAAGCGATCGCCGTCGCCGCCGCCGAACCGAGCACCGCCCCGGCCGAGGCGATCGCGTACATCCACGGCACGGCCCGCGGATGGTCGGCGCCGACCAAACGGACGCCGAGCGGAAACGGCATGCCCATCAGCAGGCCGAGCGGCGCGAGCAGCGCGACGCTGATCCCGATCCGTTCGCTCAGCGGCGCCGCCAGCGTGTCGAAGAACAAGCGCGGGCTGAGCGCCATGAACGCCGCCGCGTAAAAGGCGATCGCCGCGATCAGCAGCCGCACCCGCGACGCGGCCTTGTCCGCCGACGCCGCCTCGGAGAGCGCCGCGCCGACGCCCGACGAGAGCAGCAGCGTGAACAGCACGACGGCGAGCGCGTAGGTTGGGCGCCCGAGGTACAGGATGAATTTCTGCACGGTCGCCACTTCGACGAGCAGGCAGCCCATGCCGAGCAGGGCGAAATACGCCGTCCAGCGCAGCGGCGCCCGGGCCTGTTTGTCGCGCGTCGACCAGACCGGCAGCAGCATCAGCGCCGCCACGAACAACGCCGTCAGGCCGACAAGGGCCAGCAGCATCGCCGGGCCGATGTTGTGGGCGCGCACGCCGGCCGCCTGCTTCATCACCTGCGGCAGGTCTTTCAACCGCACCGTATAAAAAAGGAACGGGCGGTCGTCGGTCGGCGGCGAGAGGTCGTACGGCTGCTTCGCGAGCCAGCGGTTGAGATCGGCCTCGCCGAGCAAATCGGCGAAGCCAGGGTCGTCGCCGGGGTGAAACGGGCTGTAGGCGATCGCCAGGTTGAGCCGGGCGCACTGTTCGACCAGATCGCCCATCTCGCGAAGCGTGAACGGCTCTTTTTTCACCATCAGGTTGACGAATTCGTTGTCGTGCGCGATGAAAAAATGCCGCTCCGGCTCGCGCGCCCCACGCGCCTGCAGGACGGCCTTCAGCAGCACGACCAGCCGCAGCGCCACGTCGCGGCCGGCCGACCAGCGCTTGATGCTCAGCAATCCGCCGGGCCGCAGATGGTCGAAATATTCGTTCATCGCCTCGACGGTGAAAACGTTGTTTTCGGTCAGCGAGAACGCCCCGGCCGCCGTCGCCGCCCACGTGTCGATCAGCGTGAATTGGATGATGTCGAACTTCTCCGGCGTGCGGCGGATGAAGCTGCGGCCCTCGTCCACCGCAACGCGCACGTTCGGCAGACTGAACAGTCCGCCCGCGACGCTCGCAAACCGCCGGCGCACCATGTCGACGACGATCGGGTTGTACTCGACGCCCATGATTTGCGAGGCGCCGGCGTCCAGCGCCGTCAGGACATTCTCGCCGCCGCCTGCGCCGAAGATCAGCGTCGAAGCGCTCGGCCGCAAGATGTACGGCAGCCGCTGAAGATTCGCCTCGGCCGTCTGCGTGCTCGCCGCATCGCCGGTGAACGGCGTGATCCGGGTGTGCGCGACGCCGTCAGCAGTCAGCAGGATGTCGCCCACGTCGGGCCGCAATTGGGCGGTCACGCGCGAGAAACTGTTCCACGCCACGGCCAGCCGCGGCGGCTCCACGGCGTTTTTCACGTAGCGCGGTTCGAGCAATTGGCCGTTTTGCGCCAGATGCACGCCGACCACCGACAGCAACACCGCGGCGACGACCAAGCCCACGCCGAAGCGCAGCGGCTTGAACGGTTGCCCGGCGACGACGCCGCCGAGCGCCGCGAGCGCGCCGGCCACGAGCACGGCGGCCGGGCCGCCGACGAACTGCAACAGCGGAATCGTCAGCAGACAGCCCAGGCCCGCGCCGACCAGGTCGAACAGGTAAACGAAACCGGCGCGTTTCTGCCCGGCGCGCAACGTCAGGGCCACGAAAAAGCCGGCCGCGACGAATGGCGCCGCCGAGGCTAGGCAGACGGCCGCGAGTTGCAGCAAGCTGTGCCGGCTCCAGTCGAACGGGTTGAGCCGCAACGTCAGCAGCAAAACGACGAGCAGGCCGTTCGCCGCGCCCATCGCCGCGCCGGCGTACGTCAACAGCGCGTCGTCGAAGTCGTCCAGCCGCCGGCCGAGAATGTGCAGCGCCAGGCCGCCGAACCCGAGCCCGAACAGGCTCACGCTGACCGCCAGAAACGCAAAGTGATACGACAGCACCACCGAATAAATGCGGGTCAGGACGATTTCCGTGGTGAGCGCGGCGGCGGCGAGCAGCGAGAGGCCAAGCAACCGGGTGAGCCGCATGTCAGTTTCCGCCCGGCCGCGCCAGGGTCAACATGAAAGGAAAATCTTCCCGGCCAATTGGGACCGCGATTTTCGGCGCAGGCATGCAAACCCTTTCGCCGCGAGCTACGTTTTTCGAGCGACGGCGCAGAATACCGCCCGCACGGCGAACGGTCAAGAAAACTCGCCGTCTTTTTCGGCGCGTGATCGCGTTTCCCCAACTTTTTCGCGCGACCAAAGGCGTGTTGTGCGTGGGCCCAACGAATTGCGTCGCGGCGCCGAGTAACCTATTCTCGCAGGCAATGGCGCGGGGGCGGGTTTTGGCGCAGCACGCGAAATATGCGATTTCGCTTTTTCTTCTGGGCGTGGCCCTGTACGCCCGCAGCCTGAGCGCGCCGTTTTTCTTCGACGACACCTCGTTCGTGCGCGACAACCCGGCGGTCAAAAGCCTGGGGGCCGCGTTCCGCACCTTTGGCGAGCCGAGCGCCGTCGCGGCCACGGCGGCGCTGCAGCGGCATACCTTCCGGCCGCTGCTCCCGGTGTTTTACGCGCTGCAAACCGCAATCTTCGGCGCGGGGCCGTTCGGCTATCACCTAACGGTCGTGCTGCTGCATGCGCTCAACGGCGTGTTGTTCTATTTCGTCTTTCTGCGGTTGGGCGCGGGGCGCGAATGGGCCTGGTTCGGCGCGGCGCTCTTCGTCGCGCACCCGGTCAACGTCGAATCGCCGGCGTGGATTTCGGGGCTGGACGACATCTCCTGGGTGACTTTTTTCCTGCCGGCGGTGCTCGTCTACCTGCGCTGGCGCGACACCGGCGGCGCGTGGCGCTTGGTCGCGGCGCTGGCGCTCTACGCCGTCAGTTTGCTGCTCAAGGAGACCGCCTCGTCGATGGCGGCGACGTGGTTGCTGCTCGAATTTGTCCAGCCGGCGCAACGCAAAGGAGCGCGCGTCGCGGCCGCGCTGTTTTTCGTTCCGGCGCTGCTGTACGTCGGGTGGCGGGTGCACGCCGTCGGCGGCGTCACGCAACTCGACCATTACCTCGCCGGTTCGCTCAAAAACACGCTGCTGACGACCGCGGTCATCTTCGCCGATTACCTGCGGCTGTTGTTTCTTCCGGTCAACCTGATGCTCGAATACAATCCGACGTTCCGCCAATCCATTTTCGATCCGTGGGTCGTCGGCTCGGCGTTGCTGCTCTTCGGCGTGGTTCTCCACTTCGGCGTGCGCCGCTGGAAAACACCGGCGTGGTTCTTCTTTTGCCTGGCGCTGTGCTCGCTCGCGCCGGCGGCCAACCTGCTGCCGATCAACTCGCTGCAAAACGAGCGGTTCCTTTATTTCGCGACCGGCTCATTCGGCTTTCTCGCGGCGACCGCGCTCGGTCGCGCGGCGGCGCAACGCCCGCGCGCGCGTTTCGCCGGCCACTTCGTGCTGGCGATGTTTTGCATTCTCACGCTGGCGCGCGTGGAAATCTGGCGCTCGCCGATCGCGCTATGGGCCGATGTCGTCGCCAAGAACCCGGACAGCGTGATCGGCCATCGCAATTTCGGCGTCGAGCTGCTGTGGCGCGGCGACCTCGAACGCGCCGAGACCGAGTTTCGCCGGGAACTGGCCTGCGACGGCGGCCGCTCGCAGTCGTATCAAAGCCTCGCGTATGTGCATTTGCTGCTGCGGCAGTGCGCGGAAGCGGCGCGCGAGTTCGCCCTGTACCTCGCGGACAACCCGGGCGACCCGGCGACCCTCGAGCAATATCGGCAGGCGCTGGCGTGTGCGGGGACGCCGCCGCCGTGACCTGACGCCGCTTGGCGCCTGGCGCGGGCCGCGGGCCAACCTATTCCCTCAGGACATCGACCAAATCGGCGACCTCATCGCCGCCGGTGAGCTCCAGAAAAATGGACTCCAGCCGGCCGTCGTCGGCCTGATTGGCGCGGCGAATTTCCGCCATCGTGCCCAGGGCGATGATCCGCCCTTGGTGAATGATCGCGATGCGGTCGCAGACCTCTTCGGCGACCTCGAGCGTGTGTGTCGACATGAAGATCGTCCGGCCGGCGCGGACCAGTTCGCGGAAGAGGCGCTTGACCAGCCGGGCGCCTTTCGGATCGAGGCCGACCATCGGCTCGTCGACGATCAGCGCCTTGGGGCGGTGGAGCAGCGCCGCCGACATGATCAGCCGCTGCTTCATGCCGTGCGAGAAGTTTTCGACCAGCTCATTGGCCCATTTGTCGAGCTCGAACATCGTGAGCAACTCGGCGCCGAACTTCGCGGCCTCGTCGGGCGGCATGCTGTACAGCCCGCCGACAAACCGCAAAAATTCGGCGGCGGTCAGCTTCTCATACAAATAGGGCCGGTCCGGGATGTAGCCGATCACGCGCTTGGCGGCCAGCGGGTCGGCCAGCGCGTCGATGTCGTTGATGAAAATGGCGCCCGCCGTCGGCGCCAACATGCCGACCAGCATCTTGATGGTTGTGGTTTTTCCCGCGCCGTTCGGGCCGAGAAATCCAAAAATCTCGCCGGCGCCGACTTCCAGATCGAGATTGTCCACAGCCGTCAGCGCGCCATATTTCTTGGTGAGTTTTTCCGTGCGAATCATTTCAATCCCGGGTGCAAGCGCGCGCCATCATACACGAAGGCCGCCAGCGGGGTGAGCCGGAAGTTTTCGACGGCGCCGCGCCGCATCGCGCCCCGCGGTCACTTCGCTTCGAGCGCGTCGATCTTCACGGCGCCGATCATGCGCAAGATATCGACCTGTTTGTCGAGGCCGCCGTTGACGATGCGCAAGTGCGTGGCGTCGGCGGGATATTGATCGAGTGTGGAGTCGACCGCCACCCATTCGCCGACGTAGACGCCGTTCCAGGCGTGGTAATAGAACGAGCCGTTGGCGTACACCAGGCCCGCGTACGTTTGCGCCGGCAATCCGGCGGCCCGGGCCAGCGCGGTGAACAGCGAAGCGTGTTCGTTGCAGGCCCCGCGGCGCAGCAGCAGCACTTCCCGGGCGCTGGTGATCGAGACGACCGCTTTCTTTTCCAGGTTCTTGTAAATCCAATCGTTGATCGCGCGCGCGGCGGTCACCGCGTCGGCGCCTTCCGGCACGATTTTCCGGGCCTGCTCGACGATCGCCGGGTCGTCGCTTTCGATCAGCGGCTCCGGCTTCATGAATTTCCACAGCGCCGCGTCGTCGCCGCGGTACGGAATCTTGAACGCGCCCTTGCTTGGCGCCGGTTTGACCTGCACCGTCAGCACGCCGTCGGCGAAAGTCTGGCGGTCGTCCGCGAGCGGCAGGTCGTCGAACTTGACGCCCGTCAGACGCACCTTGACCAGCTTGGCGTCGCGGGCGTTCGGTATCGGCTTCTCGACGCGCACCTGCGCGAGCTCCGGCAGGTCGGGCGGTTTCGCGCTCCAGTTGGCGGTGAGCGCCGTCTGGCGCGGCTCGCGGATCAGCGTGAAGGTGGCCATCGTTTCTTCGAGCATGCGGCCGCGTTCGTCGACGATGGCGACACTCGTCATGCCGAAGACCTCGACCTCGACCCGGTAGGCGACCAATTTCCCCCCGGACGGCGTCGGGCGCTCCAGGCGCTGCGTCACGCGAACCTTGGCTTTCTCGTAACGGCGCGTGGTCGGATCGAAAAACGGCGCATCGGCGGTCGCGCCGACGTGAAGCCCGCCCTCGTGGACGAGCAAGAGGGCGATGTCGTCTTGCATCATCGGCGGTTCGGGCAGGTGCAGCGTCTGCTTCTGCACGCCCGCCGCGGTTTCGATTTCGAGGTTGATGTCGCTGCCGCGAACGGTGGCGATGATCTTGAATTTCATCTTGTCCGAACTGGTCACCAGGTCGATGTATTGCAGCTTGTGGTCGGGCCCCGTGAGGATCTTGCTCTCGGTGCGAATTACCTGCTCCTCGCCCAGCTTGCCGAGTCGCATGTACGTCGATTCGTCGGTCTGGAAGCCGACCGAGGTCTCGGTGCGTTTCGAGACCGTGTAGCCGATCTTGGTCTTTTCGCCGTTCGGCATCGCGATGTAGATGCCGAACCATTCCTGCGCGTTCTCGTCGTTGTCCTCGGTTGCGGCGACCGCCGTCGCCAGCCCCGGCGTTTCCGCGGCGGCCGTCGTTTGCCGATACGTGAAAAAGCCGAGCAAGCCCAGCCAGACCGCCAGCACCATCCAGCGCACAGGTTTTCTCATCGCGACCTCCGTTGCGTCGTAAATTATCGTAATATGCGATTGCCGCGGGCGCAATCGGCGCAGCGTTCGCCGAACTGGATTTTCCGTGAATCGCGCACCCTGGGCGGCGACGCCGCCCAGGGTGCGTCGCGCTTGACTGGCCTTTTGCCCGTGTAGTAGATGCTGGTTGCCGGCGAAAAAATGTCGGCGGAAAGGGCCGTCAGGGTCGCGGGAGCGGTCACGTTCAAGAAAGCGGTCGGCGCCGTGCGGCGGCTGGGGCGTGGCCTCCAGACGCTCGTGGTGCAATTTCTGCTCGCGTTCCTGTACGTGTTCGGTTTTGGTCTGACGAAAGCGTGGATGCTGATTTTTCATCGCCGCCTTTACCGTTTCGGCGCGGCCGAGGCGGCGTCGTTTTGGTTGACGCCGAAGGACGGCGAATTCGACGCCCGCGACAGCGAGCGCCAGAGCTAACCGGAGAGGAGTGACGCTGTGAGCCGGGTATGGTTGATCTTGCGCGAGACGTGGCGGCTGATTCGTCGCAACAAGGTGTATTTTCTCATCCCGATCTTCATCGCTTTGGGAATCATCGCCTTTCTCGTCTACACGGTCGGACCCGCGACCGTCATTGCGTTCATGTACGCCGGCATCTGACATGCACGTGCTGGGTCTGTCGTGCTACTACCACGACGCGGCCGCTTGCCTGGTGCGCGACGGCGCGGTCGTCGCAGCCGCGCAGGAAGAGCGGTTCAATCGCCGCAAATACTCGCCCGATTTCCCGCTCGCGGCGATCAACTATTGCCTGCAAGCCGGCGAGATCACGATCGACGATGTCGACCACGTGGCGTTTTACGAAAAACCGTTTCTCAAGCTGGAGCGCGTCCTGCTCCATCACGTCCGCGCCTACCCGCGATCGTTCCGCCTTTTCCTGCAAACGTTGCCGGGCTGGCTGCGCGAGCGTTTGACCCTGCCGATCACCCTGAAGAAAACCCTCGGCTACGGCGGCCGCGTTCATTTTCTCAGCCACCATTTGGCGCATGCGGGCAGCTCGTTTCTCGCGTCGCCGTTCGAGGAAGCGGCTATCCTGACCGCGGACGGCGTTGGCGAATGGGCGACGACCACGGTCGGCCACGGGCGCGGAAGCGGGATTCAGTTTCTTCGCGAACTCCGCTACCCCGATTCGCTCGGCCTCTTGTACACCGCGGTCACCACGTACCTCGGCTTCGAAGCCCTCGCCGGCGAAGGCAAGGTGATGGCCCTGGCCGATTTCGGCGAGCCGGCGTTTCTCGACCGGTTTCGCGCGCTCGCCCGTCTGCGCGCGGACGGCAGTTTTCGCCTGGACCGGCGGTATTTCCCATTCTACGAGGGAACGCGCATGTTCGGCCGGCGCTTCGTCGCCGAATTCGGACCGCCGCGCGAGGCCGGCAGCGAGCTGACCCAGCGCCATCGAGACATCGCCGCCAGCTTGCAGCGCTTCCTCGAAGAAGCGTTGCTGAACATGGCGCGGACGGCTTTCGAGGCGACGCGTTCGCGTCATTTGTGCTTGGCCGGCGGCGTCTGCCTGAACGTCGCCGCGACCAGCCGCATCCGCGAGGAAACGCCGTTCGCCGACCTGTTTATCCAGCCGGCGGCGGGCGACGCCGGCGGGGCGCTGGGGGCGGCGCTCTTCCTGTACCACGCGCTGACCGGCGCGCCCCGCGCGGCGGCGCTGGCCAACGTGTACGTCGGCCCGAACTTTTCGGCGGCCCACATTCGGCGGGCGTTGCGCAGCAGCGGGATAAAGTTCGCCGAGTGCGCGACCGACGAGCTGGTCGACCGCGTCGGGCGCCGCATCGCCGCGGGGAAGATCGTCGGGTGGTTCCGCGGGCGCATGGAATTCGGCCCGCGGGCGTTGGGTTGCCGCAGCATTCTGGCCGATCCGTCGCGCGCGGATATGAAAGACAAGCTCAACGCCGAGGTCAAGCACCGCGAGAGCTTTCGGCCGTACGGCGTGAGCCTGCCGCGGGAGGACGTCAACGCCTATTTCGAACTGGACCGTCCGTCGCCGTTCATGCTGCAGGTCGCGCGGGTGCGGCCCGAGCAGCGGGCGCGGATCCCGGCCGCGCTGCACGTCAACGGCACGTCGCGCATCCAGACGCTGACGGCCGAGCAGGATGGCGCGTTCTATGCGCTGGCGAAAAAAATGGGCGAGTTGAATGGCGCGCCGCTCGTGCTCAACACCTCGTTCAACGACCGCGGCGAGCCGATCGTTTGCACGCCGGAAGACGCGCTTCGCAGTTTCCAAAACATGAGCATCGATTGCCTGGCGCTCGAAAACTTCCTGCTCGAGAAAGACGCGTCCGGCGGCGCGTGAGGCGCTCGTCAGTCGATCGCCGCGCCGAGCATGGCGCCGACGCGGTCCAGCAACGCCTGGTCGAAATTGATCGCCAGCATCTCCAGCGCCTCGGCGCGCGACAGCAGACCCAGGCGAATCAGCCGGCTCGCCTCGGCGTGGTAGTGCGAATATCCGAAATCTTTGATCGTCCGGTGGACGGAAAGAAAATTGAGATAACAATTGGTCGTCTTCGCCGGGTAGCTCAGGCGCGGATACCGCCACTTCAGTTCCCGCGAAATCAGCGCGACGTACTCTTCGGGTTCGGAATTCAGGAACCAATGCGGCGACAGCACCAGGCATTTGTGCCGCTTCTTCGCGCGGGTCAGCGCTTCTTCCATGCTCCGCGGAAAATCGCGATATTGCGGATCGTCCTTCAGCGAGGCGAGGAATTCCGCCGTCGCCTTGCCCATCGCCGCGAATTCCGGCGAACTGATGCTGCACGCGCATTTGGACATCACATCCTGCCGCGTCGACTGGCCTTTGGTCCAGCCGGCGATGATCATGGGAATGTCATAGCGCGCCGCCACGTCGAAGGCGAGTTGCATGTACCAGATCGAGCAGGGGTGGCACAGCACCGCCCGCGAACCGGAGCGCACGATGTTCGCGAACATGTTGCGCATATACGTCGACCGGAAGAAGAGAAAATCGACGCCCAGCGCCTCGACGGCGCGCCGTACGTTGTCCAGCGCGTCTTCGGTCTCGAAGCCGTGGTCGAAAGTGAAGGCCAGCACCCGCTGTTTGTAGCGCTTCACCATGTAGTAGAGACTCGACGTGCTGTCCTTGCCGCCGCTGCACATGACGAGGCAGTCGTAGGCGCCGCGGCCCTGATGTTGTTTGAGGATCTTTACAAAATCGGTCTCGAGCAAATCGCGTTCCGCCGGCCGCGACGCGGCGGCCTCGGCGGCGCGGCAGAGGTTGCAGACGCCGGCGTCATCCAGCCAAATATCCGGTTTGCTTTCCGGCAGCACGCACCTTTGGCAGAGCATGAGTTTGCACCTTATGGGAGGTTGGCCCGGCGCACCAGCAGCCGCCATTGGCGGCCGACCGGTTCGCGGGCCAGGAGTTCGTGGCCGTCGGCGACGACGCCGTCGGCGACGTTCGTCGCCGGTTCGCCGTCGTCGACGAGGATCGCCAGCACCGCGCCGGACGCCAGACCTTCCAGCCGCACGAGGGCGCGCGCGACGTTGTTCGGGCAGGGCACGCCGGTGAGATCGAGCGTTTCGTCGAGCGGGGGCGCTGCGCCGTTCATGACGCGGCTCCCCGGGGCTCGTTGCGCAGGCGGCGAACGGCCAGCGCCAGAAGCGCGGCCGCTTCGTCGAGTTCCGCCGCCGTCGTCCAGCGGCTGAGGCTGAAACGGACCGCGGCCAGGGCGTCGTCGTCGGAGCGGCCGATCGCGCGCAGGACGTGGCTCGGATCGCTCGTATCCGACGAACAAGCCGAGCCCGCGCCGACCGCAATTCCGTCCTCGTCGAGTTCGCGAACGAGCCGCCGGCCTTCGACGCCGCGGAACGAGACGTTGAGATTGTTGCAGAGCCGCCGCTCGTGCGGGCCGTTCAGCAGCACGTCGGGAATCGTCCCTTCCATGTTTCGCCAGAACGCCCACCGCAAGCGATCCATCTTCGCGGCGTCGGCGTCCGCGGCGATTTCCACCGCCTTGCCGAATCCGACGATGCCCGGCGTGTTAAGGGTTCCCGCACGCCGATGCCGTTCCTGGCCGCCGCCGTGAAACAGCGGCATCAGCCGCACGCTGTCGCGGACGTACAACGCGCCGACTCCTTTCGGGCCGTGCAGCTTATGGGCGTTGAGGCTCACCAGATCGAGATGCTGTGCGGCGACGTCGAGCGGTTCCAGCGTCAGGCATTGGCAGGCGTCCGTATGAAACGCGACGCCGTGTTCGCGGCACAAGCGGCCGATGTCGGCGATGGGCTCGATGCTGCCGATCTCGTTGTTGGCGTACATCACGGAAACCAGAATCGTTTCCGCCGACAGGGCGCGTTCGACGTCCGCCGGATCGATGAGGCCGGCGCCGTCGACGGGGAGGCGGGTGACGCGGCAACCGAGACTTTCCAACCAATCGGCGGCGCGCAAGACGGTCGCGTGTTCCACCGCCGACACGATCACGTGCCGGCGGCGGTCGCCGTGGGCGAAGAAGACGCCCTGCAGCGCCAAATTGTTCGCTTCGGCTCCGCCGGAGGTGAAGACGATTTCATCCGGCGCCGCGTGGATCCGGCCGGCGACGATTTGCCGCGCGCGCTCGACGCCCTTGGCGGCGGCGACCCCGTCCCGGTGGACTGAGGACGCGTTTGCCGACGATTCGGAAAAATACGGGGCCATGGCCGCGATGACTTCCGGCGCGGTTTTTGTCGTCGCGGCGTTATCGAGGTAAATTCTCACCGGTCCGGTCGCGCGGGCAAGGCTGACGGCGGTGTTTCGCGTCTCGTTCGACATCCGGCCACGGTTATAACATCGCGGCACGACGGAAAACAACCGCTGCGGCCAACGACGGCATTATTGCAGCACGTCGAACTTCGCCAGTTCCTCGGCCAGTTTGGTCGCGACCACGCAATTTCCGCTGGCGGTCGGATGCGTATTGTCGATTTTTTGAATGCACGGCTCGCCGCCGCATCGTCCGTCCAGCAGACCGCGCAGGTCGAGGCAATGAATGCCGAGTTCGGTCAACGAAGCGGCCATGGGACGGGATCGACTCTGTTCGTGAAGAAAGACCGTGAAAAAACCTTGCGAATTGAACCGTTTTTCAAACTCCGCCTTCGCCTGGGCGAGAATCCGGACGGTCAGCCGGCGATGCGCCGCATCCGACGCCCGCCATAACACGCCGTCGGAAAAAACATCAAAATGACTCGGCCCGGCGCGGCCGAATTTCGCGCCGTCCCCCGCCGATTTTTTCCCCTCGGCGTACATGCCGGCGCGTTGCAGTTTTCCGTCCTCGGTCGGCACGTAACGCGGATACGGTCGCAGATGCAAATCCGTCAGGAACGGCCAGCCGGCGGCGCGGTCGATGTGGCAATCGAAGAAAAAATAGATGACGAAGCCCTGTCGCTCGGCGATGCCCGGCGGAAAACGCGGGTCCGTCATCAGCGCCAGGAAATTGCCGGGACCCCACCCGGGCACCGCGTAGTTGTAGACTTTGATTTTCTTGCCGCCGATCACTTCGGCAAAGAACGACGGAATAGTTTCATCGTCCGCCACATTGATGCCGTACACCATCGAATCCACGGCAAAAAGCGCGAAGGATCGATACTCGTTCTCCGCCGGTTGCACCGTGACGCGCCGGCCGAACTCGTCCGTGCGCTGGACGACGTCGGGGTCGCCGGGGAGCCCATCGCGAAACCGAATCCGGAGTTCCGCATTGGCGCGTTGATTGCAGCCGAGCCAGTCGTCCCGCTGCTCGAATCGTTGCCCGATGACGGTCATGAACGACGGGACGTAGGCGACGACGCGTTTCGCCGCCGACACCAAGCCCACGGCCACGACCGCGCCCAACGCCAAGGCGATGAGCGGCTCGGGAACTCTGCGATGCCAAAGGCTGAACCGCGCCACGAATCGTTTCCACCCCGCAAATTGTCGCCGGCCGCAAAAAAACGCCCCGAAATCATGCGCTCTTCGCGACGAGAACGTCAACGGCCGGAACGCGCCCGAACACGGCGGGGCAAACCACGGGATTTCTCTCGAGCGGTCGCCCGCGCCGCCGCGACGCGCGAATCCCGGCGACTGCCGGCCGAATGTTCTGTTTCTGCCGGGAACTCCTTGAACCTGTTGTTTCGCCCGCGGTTCTGTTACCATCGCCAACTTCAAAAACCGCAACCGGGTTGTCGATGAAGCGAAAAACCAGCGGCCCGAAAAAAATCTCCTGGCAGGAGTACGCCTTCGCGCACTGGCCGGGGCTGCTGGCGGTCGCCGCGTATCTGGCCGCGTTCGCGCTATTCCCGTTCTGGCGCTGGCTGATTTTGGCGCCCCTGGTCCCGGTGCTGTTCCGCTTGCTCAAGGCCGACGATTGGCCGGCCCTGCTGACGGCGCTGCTCTACGTCCTTTGTTTTCCGCATGCGCGCCTCGGCTTCCTCGGGTTCATCTGCCTGACGCCGGTCGTGCTGTCCGTCTGGGGCGACGACCCGCGGCGGGCGTGGCGGCTCGGTTGGCTCGCCGGCACGTTCGGCAATCTCGGCAAGCTGTACTGGCTCGTGCACACGATCTCGTATTTTTCGCCGATTCCGTTCCCGGTCGCGGTGTTGATTTTGCTGTTGCTGTGCACGACGCTCGGCCTCTTTTGGGCGATTCATTTTCGCGCGACGCATTGGCTGGTGAATCGCTATCGTCTGCCGTTATGGTTCGTTTTTCCGGCCGGCTGGGTGTTCTGGGATTATTGGCTGACGTACTTTCTCGGCGGCTTTCCGTGGGAGGTTCTCGGCGGCGCGGCGTTCCATATTCCGCTGCTCAACCAGACCTTCGACCTGCTCGGCGAATTCGCCCTGTGCTGGCTGCTCGCCTTCGGCAACGTCGTCGCGGCCCAGTGGGTTCGGTTCGCGCGCAAGCAGGCCGCCTTCCCGGTCGCGGCTACCGCGGTTCTCGGCGCCGCAACCGTCGCCGGCCTGATTTACGGCGCGCTGCGGACCGACCAGATCGACGCGCTGATGCGCCAAGGCAAAGAGATCAAGGTCGGCTTGCTGCAGGCGAACGTCGACCAGAACCGCAAGTGGAGCGGCGGTTTCCGCGAGCAGATCATCGACGATTACGCGAACCTGGCGGTTTCGGCGGCCGACAACGGGGCGGACTTGATCGTCATGCCCGAGACGTCGAATCCGATGATCCAGCCGCGGTGGATGCCGCTCGACGTCGACGTCACCCGCTACCCGTTGGCGGCGAAACGTTACGTGCTTGCCGGCGTGCCGACGGAGGTCAAGCGCCTCGACCGGACCGACCCGCGCGGCCTCGAGGCGCGTTACAACAGCGCCGTGCTGCTCGCGCCGGAGGGCGAAGACCTCGCGTGGTACGACAAGAACCGTCTGGTGCCGTTCGGCGAGTACATACCGAAAAAGCACTGGTTGCAGAAGATCGCCGGCAAGGCGCTCAAAGGCACGTTCAACTTCGAGGAAAGCGGCCGCTACACGTTGATGCCGTACCCGCCGGCGCAATTTGCGGTGTTCATCTGCTACGAGTCGATTTATCCTTCGACGGTGCGGCGGCTCAACCGCCTGGGCGCGAAATTTCTGGTGACCATCACCAACGACGCTTGGTTCGGCAACACCAGTTCGCCGCAACAGCATTGGGCCCAGGTGGCGATGCGGGCGATCGAGAACCGCCGTTGGATCGCCCGCGCGGCGAACACCGGCATTTCCGGGATCATCGACCCGCTGGGTCGCACGGTCGTCGCCACGCCGCTGGAAGTGAAGACGATGGTGGTCGGTTCCGTGCACACGATGGATGTCCACACTGTTTACGAAACCGTCGGCGACGTCGCCGCCTGGCTCGGCTCCGCGCTCTATCTCGCGGCGGTCGGCTACGGGCTGGCGCGCCGGCGCAAGGAGAAAAAGTCCGCATGATGACCGAAGACCACAAAGAAGGCGTCGCCGCGATTCGCCGCAAACTCGAAGACCTTCGGGGGTATCTTTGATTTAGCTCCGCGGCGCGCGCGGCTGGCCGAGTTGGAAAAGCTGACGGCCGTCGAAGGCCTGTGGAGCGACGCGGCCAAGGCGAAGGCCATTCTTAAAGAGAAAAGCGACATCGAAAAAGAACTGGCCGAGTGGGCGGGCCTCGAAGCGCAAATCGAGGAACTCGAAATCACGCTCGAACTCGCCCTGGAGAGCCAGGATGCGGACCTCGCCGCCGAGCTGCCGGCCAAACTCGACGCGGCCCGGGACCGGCTGCGCGCCGCCGAGCTGCAAATGCTGTTTTCCGAGGAGACCGACGCCGCCGACGCGATTCTCGAAATTCATTCCGGCGCCGGCGGCACCGAATCGCAGGACTGGGCGCAGATGCTGCTGCGCATGTACCTGCGTTACGCCGAGCGGCAGGGCTTTGCCGTCGATTCGATGGACGAGCAGCCCGGCGAAGAAGCGGGCATCAAGGGCGCGACGGTCGAGATCCATGGCAAGAACGCTTTCGGCCTGCTCAAGGCCGAGAACGGCGTGCACCGGCTGGTGCGCATTTCGCCGTTCGACGCCAACGCCCGCCGGCACACCTCGTTCGCCAGCGTTTTTGTTTATCCGGACATCGAAGAGACGATCGAGATCGAGATCGACGAGAACGACCTGCGCATCGACACCTACCGGGCCGGCGGCGCCGGCGGTCAGCACGTCAACAAGACCAGCAGCGCCGTGCGCCTGACGCACCTGCCGACCGGCATCGTCGTGCAGTGCCAAAACGAACGCAGCCAGCATCGCAACAAGGCGCTGGCGATGAAGGTGCTCAAGGCGCGGCTCTATCAGATGAAAGTGCAGGAAAAAGAGGCCGAGAAGCAGGCCGCCCACGACCAGAAAACGGACATCGCCTGGGGCCACCAAATCCGTTCCTACGTGCTGCACCCGTACCGCATGATCAAGGATCTGCGCACGGGGGTCGAAACCGGCAATGTCGACCCGGTGCTGGACGGCGATTTGCAGAAATTTATTGAAGCGTATCTGCTGTCGCAGAAAAAGTGAGATTGGCCGCGTCCCCGACGGGACGGTCAGTTACGCGCGAATCGAAAGAAATAGGACATATAGGTCCTATAGGTCCTATAGGTCCCATCGAAACTTTCGCGACGGATTATCTCGGCAATTCGTAAAAACTCTGCGCCCGGCCGGGCCTGCTCAGGCTTCCGCGTCGCCGTTTGGTTCGTCGCCATTCGCTTCGGCGGCCACGGTCTCGGCTTCGCCGGCGTGCTTGGCGTATTGCTCGGCGGATATCGCTTTCACCGTAAGGATGCGGTGTTTGCTGATGACGTTGCCGCCGGCGTCGCGGCCTTTGACGAGCAGGCCGCCGAAGTTGAACCAGCGGTCGGTTTGAATGCGCGGCTTTTTGCGCAGCTTGATGTGCACGAATTTTTCGGCGCCGGGTTCGCAGAAAAGGATGCGCGGTTTCTGGGCATGCCGCCCGAGGTTGTAAATTTTTTCGCGCGTCACGCCGCCGACTTGAATGCGTTTCACCCACGCCTTGCCGGTCAGCGCATCCTCATAAATGATATTGAACACGGTCTCGCGATCTTCGGCGGCGAACAACTGCGCATGGATGATTTTTTCGCCGACGTAGACTTTTTCGGCGACCCGGACCACCTGCATGCCGCCGTTTTCGACGACGACGATCACATCGTCGAGCGTCGAGCAAGCGCCGAGTTCCTCGGCGTTTTTCAGATCCGTGCCTACAAACCCGCCCTCGCGGTCGACGTAAAGTTTGGCGGTGCGTTCGACAACTTCGACTGCCTTGATCGCGTCGAACGACTCCATGACCGAGCGGCGCTCGCGGCCCGGGCCGTAGACTTTTTGCAGGTGGTCGAACCACTCGATCGTAAACGCCACCAAATTGCGCAGGTTTTTCTTGACCTGCTTGATTTCCTCGTCGATGGCCAGCAGTTCGTCGCGGGCGCGCTGGGCGTCCCACGCGCTGATGCGGCGCATTTTCACTTCGGTCAGCATCACCAGATCGTCGGGCGTGACCTCGCGGCGCAGCGTCTTTTTGAACGGCTCCAGGCCGGCGTCGATTTCGCCGAGCACCGATTCCCACGTTTTGCTTTTCTCGATGCGCAGGTAAATGCGGTTCTCGACGAAAATCTGCACCAGGCTCTTGTTGTGCCAGCGCTGCTCGAGCTGCGAAAGCTGATATTCGAGATCGCGCTTGAGCAGGGCCTTCGTCCGGTCGGCGGCGACGGCGACCATTTCCATCGCGCCCATCGTCTCGGGTTTGCCGTCGACGATGACCATGCCATTCGGGCTGTGCGACAGCTCGCATTCGGTGAATGCGTAAAGCGCGTCGATCGCCTTGTCCATTTCCACGCCGCGCTGGAAGACGACGTGGACCGCCACCTCGGCGGCCGTGTTGTCGTCGATCCGCGCGAGCTTGATTTTGCCCTTGTCGGCGGCGGCGAGAATCGAATCGATGAGCGAGGCGGTCGTCGCGCCGAAGGGGATTTCGCGGATGACGATCGTCTTGCCGTCGCCCTTTTCCAGCTTGGCGCGGACCTTAACGCGCGACCCGGGCCGGCCGTCGTTATAGGCGGAAACGTCGAGCAATCCGCCGGTCGGGAAATCGGGGAACAATTCGAACGGCTCCTGCCGCAGGTACGATTTCACTGCTTCGCAAATTTCGATGAAATTGTGCGGCAGAATCTTCGTCGAAAGGCCGACCGCGATGCCCTCGGCGCCGGTCAGCAACAAAATCGGGAACCGCGCGGGCAGGGTGAGCGGCTCGCGCCGGCGGCCGTCATACGACAGCTTGTAGTCGGTCAGGTGCGGCGCAAAGAGCACCTCTTTGGCGAATTTCGTCAGCCGGGCTTCGATGTACCGCGGCGCCGCGGCGGCGTCGCCGGTCGCAGGATCGCCCCAGTTGCCCTGCGGGTCGACGAGCAGGCCGCGTTGGCCCATGCCGACCAGGGCCGCGCCGATCGAGGCGTCGCCGTGCGGGTGGTATTGCATCGTGTGGCCGATGATATTGGCCACTTTGTGATATCGACCGTCGTCCATTTCCCACAGCGAGTGCATCAGGCGGCGCTGCACAGGCTTGAAGCCGTCGGCAAGATCGGGAATCGCGCGGTCCGTGATGACGTACGACGCGTACTGCAAAAAATAATCGCGGTAGGTGTCTTCGAGGCCCAGCTTGGCCGGCGGGCGCGGCGCGGCGAGCGGCAACTCGGTCTGGCCGGCGCCTTTTTTTCGCCGCGGCGTCATGGGTGCACGCCTTGTTCGGCGGCCAGGTCGGCGGGCTCGATGATCAGATTTTTGACAATGTCGTCGCGGCGCTCGGGCGTGTTTTTGCCCATGTAATAGCGCAGCACGTCTTTGAGGTGCGCGGCGGCGGGCCACTGGACCTGATCGAGCCGGATGTCGCGGCCGATCATCCCGCCCAGTTCGTCGGGTGAAATTTCGCCGAGGCCTTTGAACCGCGTGATTTCCGCGTGGGGGCCGAGTTCGGCGATCGCGCGCTGCCGTTCGGGGTCGCTGTAGCAATAGTGCGTCGTTTTTTTGTCGCGCACCCGAAAGAGCGGCGTCTGCAAAATGTACAGGTGGCCGCGGCGCGTGAGTTCCGGATAAAACTGCAGGAAAAACGTCAGCAGCAGCAGCCGGATGTGCATGCCGTCGACGTCGGCGTCGGTGGCGATGATCACCTGGTTGTAGCGCAGGCCGTCGAGTTCGGTTTCGACGCCGAGCGCGTGCTGCAGCAGGTTGAGTTCCTCGTTCTCGTAGACGATCTTGCGCGACAGGCCGTAGCAGTTCAGCGGCTTGCCCTTGAGCGAAAAAACGGCCTGCACTTCCGGGTTGCGCGACTTGGTCATGCTGCCCGAGGCGCTGTCGCCTTCGGTGATGAACAGTTGCGTTTCCTCGCGCTGTTTGGCGGCCGGCTCGTTGAAGTGGGCGCGGCAGTCGCGCAGCTTTTTGTTGTGCAGGTTGGCCTTTTTTTGCCGTTCGCCGGCAAGCTTCTTGATGCCGGCCAGTTCTTTGCGCTCGTGCTCGTTTTGTTGGATCTTCTGCTGCACCGCCTTGGCGATATCCGGGTTTTTGTGCAGGTGCTTTTCCAGCATGTCGCGGACATAATCGACGACCCAACTGCGCAGCGGCGGGCCCTCGGGCGTGACCATCGTCGAGCCGAGCTTGGTCTTGGTCTGCGATTCGAAAACCGGCTCGTGCAAGCGCACCAGCACCGCCGCAACGACGCCGCCGCGAGCGTCCGCCGGGTCGAAATCTTTCTTGAAATACTCGCGGTACGCTTTAAGCACTCCCTCGCGGAACGCGGCCTGGTGCGTGCCGCCGTCGGGCGTGTACTGGCCGTTGACGAACGACAGATATTCCTCGCCGTAGTTGGCCGTGTGCGTGATCGCGAATTCGATTTCGTCGCTGACGACGTGGATCACCGGGTAGAGCGCCTCGTCGTTGACCTCTTTGGCCAGCAGGTCGGCCAGGCCGTTGTCGCAGGCGATGACCTCACCGTTGAACAGCAGCTTGAAGCCGCGGTTGAGGAAGGCGTACATCCAGAGCCGCTCGCGCACGTGCTCGGCGCGGTACTGATACTTGCTGAAAATCTCGTTGTCCGGCGAGAACCGCACCAGGGTGCCGTTCGGCTCTTTCGTCGGCTCGGGCCGGTATTCCTTGAACAGCACGCCGTGCTTGAATTCGGCGCGCTTGACCTGGCCCTCGCGGTACGATTCGACGAGGAAATGCTCCGACAGCGCGTTGACCGCCTTCGTGCCGACGCCGTTGAGGCCGACCGACCGATAAAAGGCGCCCTTGTCGTATTTGGCGCCCGTGTTGATCTTCGCCACGCACTCGATCAGTTTGCCGTGCGGGATGCCGCGACCGTAATCGCGCACCGTAACGTTGGGGCCGTCGATCTGGATCAACACCCGCCGGCCGGCGCCCATCAGGAACTCGTCGACCGCGTTGTCGACCACTTCTTTGAGCAGCACGTAAATGCCGTCGTCGTATTGCGTGCCGTCGCCCAGTTTGCCGATGTACATGCCCGGCCGCGTGCGGATGTGCTCGCGCCAGTCCAAACTGCGGACGTGTTCTTCCGTGTAGTCGGCGAGGCCGGTTTGACCATTCTTACGGATCACGGCGCACACTCCTCTCCGCATCCTCTTAAATCAACATTTTGTGCCACAGAAGGGCCAAAACGTCAAGATATAGCGCGAATCGGTAGTGTTTCAGTTCGCTCTTGCATTTTTCGCCGCCGCTGCCGTGTCGTCGATCAACCGCTTTCTTCGAGAAGGCGTTCGTCCGGGTCACGCCGACCAGATCCTCGAAAAACTCAAAAGATATTGTTGGCGTATTTCTGACTCAGAACCCTAGAAGCGAGCCTCGACGCCCACGCGGAGCTGCAGCGGCTCGGTGGGGTGCAGGTGCACCTGGAACGCGGGCGCCGCGGTGGGG
>CAZHPN010000052.1:0-4145 GCA_964534375.1 uncultured bacterium
GTGACCGCCGCCCAGGCGACCACTTGGTGCGAACTGACCGACGCTTTGTACAACTCGGACAGCGTCGTCCCCTCGGCGTTCTGGTCGTGCATGGACGGCTGCGCCGTCGGGCAGTTCTGCTCCCAGACCTGCTTCACGAACTGCCTGACCGTCACCGATCCAGGCGGCACCGCGTGCGGCCACGCTGTGTACCTGGTCTATTCGTGCGGCGTTGAATTCCTCTTCAATGCGCCGAACAACAATTACTGGATTCCGGGCTCCGATGCGATCGCGACCTGCGCGACGACCTTCTCGTCAAGCACCCCATGGTCCTGCATCGCGACCTGCTACACCACGGCCAAATGCACGAATCCTCCGACCCAGGACGAGGCGAACGCAATGATCACCTGCATGAACGCCTGCGGCAACGGCTAGCAGCAGATAAGACGGGCAAAAGGGCGGGAGATTGCCTCCCGCCCTTTTTTTGTTCTACGGCGGCCGGCGCGTCTTGACCGGCGCGCGCGCCGCGTGGTAATAAAGGCGACTTGTTCTGAAAGAAATGACTAGATTCGTGGTGCGTTCCACTGGCGCCTAGGTTGAAGGAGGCTTTTGATGGTCCGGTTGAGCAAGAATCCTGTTTCGTTGCTTTTGCTGTTGGCGGCGTTCCTCGCGGCGGCCGGCTTGATCTTCATCGCGTGCGGCGAAAACAAGACTGCGCCCGAGAACAACGGGGTCAGCGGCCTCAATCCGATCACGGACGACGACTCGTCGGCGGACGACGATTCCACGTCGGACGACGACGACAACGACAACGACGACAACGACACGTCGCCGGTTGATGACGACGACGACAACGACGACGACAACGATTCGTCGCCGGTTGACGACGACGCCTCGCCCGACGACGACACCTCGCCCGACGACGACTCTTCGCCCGACGACGACGACAACGACGATAACGACGACAACGATGACAACGACGACAACGATAATAACGATGATAACGACGATAACGACACCACCGACGACGACACCACCGACGACGACGCCTCGCCGCCTGTCTGAAATTCGCTCTGCCGTCTGAAACAAGAACCCGAGGAAGCCGCGTCCCCGGGTTCTTTTTGGCTTGCTACTGGGGCAAGGCGGCCGGCGGCGGCACGGCGGCTGGCGTCGGTTCAGCCGCAGCCGGCGTCGGTTCGGCGGTCTCGTCCGCGCCGGGTTCGCCGGCGGCTTTCGCCGTTTCCTCCGGCGCCGGATGGAGCGCTTCCAACGCCAGGCAATAACCGCCGAGGCTGCTCGTGAAGCAGAGCTGATCGCGCAGGCGATCGAGCGTCAAGTAATGGACGCGCTTGCCGACATCCACCGACCAGACCTTCTTCAGCGCCTTGCCGTCGAACGACAACGCCTGAATCGTGCCGTAGAAGAAGTTGCCGACGTACAGCAGATCGCGTTTGGCGTCGTATTGCATGTAGTCGCTGCCTCGCGGCTGCGGCGAAACCGCAATGGTCGTCAGCGTGTCGGCGTCCAGGATTCGGATGTCGTAACGGAAGAGCGAGTCGACGAACAGCCGCCGGTGCTTTTCGTCGAGCGCGATCTTGCAAAGAACCTGGCCGAAGCCCGCATGCACGCCCGCTTTGCGCGCCAGGTCGCCGGCGTTCAGGCGGGCGATTTCGCCCGTCGTGGTGGCGACGATGACGTCGTGATGCCCCTGGCGGTCGATCACCATGTCGCTGACCGGCGAGGAAAACTCGATGCGGCCGAGTTCCGCGAGATCCGACGCTTGCAGCACGTACGCCAAGCCGCGATTGTCGGCAGAGACATAGAGGCGATTCAGCCGCCGGTCCAGTCGCAGCAACTCGATGTTCGCCCCCTCCAACGTCGCCCGCAACGGGACCATATTCGGGTCGAGGTAGTTCTCGAAAACCGTCAGCACTTCGTGCGCCCCGGCGCAACCCAGAAAGATCACCCCGGATTGGCAATCTTGCGCCAAGTTGGCCGAGATTTCCCCGGACAGCAGCATTTTCTGGAACTGGTTGGTCGCCGGGTCGAGCCGGACGAGTTGCGAATTCCACAGCAACGGGGCGCCGACGAAGAACTCGTCGCCGCGGCAGCTTGGCGTCAGAAAGCGCGGATTGAGGCCGAAGACCCCCGCCCAGCCGCCGTGCTGGCTGGTGAATTCGAAGACCTTGCGCGCCGCCGGATGCCGCTTGATCTGGCCGTCGCCGCCCACGTCAAAATGGAAGTAGTACGCGTGCGCCATCAACATCAGAATGGCGATGGTCACGACGATCGGCGCCCGCGGAATGTTGTCGCGGTCGCGCAACAGGAAGAACAGCGCGATCAGCCCCATGCCAAAGGCCGTCTGGAGAATCGGGCCGACGTCGCCCATCGCCACGAAGTGCCCTAGGATGACCGCAGCGAAGACGCCGAAGGTCCAGGGCCGCAGCCGCTTCCAATTGAGGATCGTAAAGGGAATCAACAGCAGCCACGTAATCGTCGCGTACGTCGCGTTGAAGGTTGCGACGACGGCGTTGAGCGCCAAGGCGCTGAACAGGCTGCCGGCGGCGACCGCCGTGCCCACCCACCACGCCGCGCGCGGACGTTTGACGCGCAGAACCGGGTAGCCGAACGTCAGGAACAGCAGGAAGAGGCCGACGAACAGCGCTTGCCCGGGGAGCACGACCCACAGTACGAGCGCGAACGGCAAGAACGGCACGACCAGCACGCTGACGCAGAACGGCAACGCCAGCAGATAATCCGTCCCGCTGACGCCGCCGAACCACCGGCTGCGCCAGCTCGCTTTCGTTGGAGTTGCCGCCACTTGCCCCTGCCTGCGACCGTTGACGAGGGGTCAGCCTACCTTGCCTGCCGCCGGTTCGCAACCGAGCGCACGTCGCCAACGCAAATCGGGGGCGCCGGCGGCTCAGAACCGCCGCGGGAAGGACGCGACGATCGGCCGCACCGAGGCGTCGAACGACACCGGAATGCCGGCGAAATGGTCGCCGATGTAGTTGGCGGAATCCAGATTGTGCGGGTTCTTCAGATAATCCCAATTCGCCGACACCGGGCCGTACTCTTCGACGCCCAGGTATTGCTCGATCGTCAGCCGGCGGCCGCTGGTCGCCAATGTCAGCAGGCCGACGCCCTGAATGATTGCCTGGAACTTCTCGAAGAGGTCCGTCTGCGACGGATACGCGTCGTACATCCGGCGCTTCTTGGCGAAGTCTTCCTCGCGCAGCCGATAGCGCCACCGCAGGCCCGGATAGAACGGATTGAAGCGCAGCGCCACGGCCACGATGTACTCGTACATCGGCACCTGCACCAGCGGCACGGTCTCGCCCGTCTCCTTCTCGTAGTCGTCGAGCGCCAGCCGCGTGAAGTAGTGCGTCAGATCGTGCTCCGGGTTGCCGCCCTGATAGGCGCAAACGAACAGCGCCTGCGGCCGCAGCGCGAAGACCCGGTCGCGGATCGCATCGATCATCTTCGTGAACCACGGCCGCAGCCAGATCACCGCCTCGGGGTTGAGCGTGACATACGACAGCCGGCGGTAGATCTCGACCTCGGAGAAGTCGAGGCACTCGGTCTGCTTGGCAGTGATGCCCACCGCGGCGGCGCTCTTGAGCGCCTCGGCCTTGCGGATCTCGCCGTACTGCTTGGGCGAGACGTCGGTTTCGAAGTACATCCCGTCGCCGTTGGTCACCCAGACGATCCGCGCCCGGTCGGCGCAGCGCGCCAGCGTGCCGCCGAAGGCGACCTCGTCGTCCTGATGGGCGAGCATCGCTACCGGCCGTTCGCACCGGTCCAGGGCGTCGATGAAAGCGTCGATCGTCGTGTACGGCAAAGCCATCTGCGGACCCCCGTGGCAAGAGCGGCCCGATCTTAATGACGCGGCGCGACGGACGCAAGCGTGCTCGCGCCAGCGAGCAGGGAACAGCGATCAGGGAACAGTAGTCAGTGGCCAGTGGCCAGTGAACAGTGAACAATGAACAATGAACCCCAGAGGCAACGACGGACGGCAAGGCAACCAGCGTGTGGCGCAGCCGCCCTCGGCTGTGCTTCCCTGGGAGCGCGGGTGTCCCCACCCGCCCTGGGACCGCGGGTGTCCCCACCCGCCCTGGGACCGCCGGCGTCTCGCCGGCCCCGGTCATTCAATGCCGCCGCGGTCG
>CAZHPN010000052.1:4245-33550 GCA_964534375.1 uncultured bacterium
GCCCTGGGACCGCCGGCGTCTCGCCGGCCCCGGTCATTCAATGCCGCCGCGGTCGACCGACCGCGGAAACCTGGGAGCGCGGGTGTCCCCACCCGCCCTGGGACCGCCGGCGTCTCGCCGGCCCCGGTCATTCAATGCCGCCGCGGTCGGCCGACCGCGGAAACCTGGGACCGCGGGTGTCCCCACCCGCCCTGGGAGCGCGCGGGTCCTCACCCGTCTTTCAACGTGTCGCGCGGGCTCCGTCGAATTCCTTTTCGGCACAGCCGAGGGCGGCTGCGCCACACACCGGTCATGTCGCAATCGGTGTGCGGCGTGCCCCCACCGCCTTGACACCACCCGCATTCCGTCCTACCCAGAAAACATCACCCGCCGCGCCGCTTCCATGATTACGGCGGGCGCCGGAGGCGAACATGAGAGTCGGACGCAACGACCCTTGCCCCTGCGGCTCGGGAAAAAAATACAAAAAATGCTGCCTGGGCAAGGACGAGGCTCCCGCGCCGGGCGAGCGCACGATCGGCGAGATGGCGCGCGGCAAGGAGACGATCGACCATTCGGTCCGCGATGCCGGCCCGGCCGGCCGGCGCGCGCTGATGGACGACCCCGACTGGCGCCCCCTCATCTTGCGACGTCTCGTCGCTTGGACCTACGAAGGCGGCCAAGACGCGGAATTGCAACGGGCCAGGGACCGCTTTGGCGATCACGCGTCGTGGGAAGATTGGGCGCACCGCATGATGCAGGACGCCGTCAGCGCGTGGATTCTTTTCCATCACATCACGGCGAACGGGCAAACGTTCGTCGAGAACTATCTGACGGAATTCGGCGCCGACTATCCGGCGGCGGAGCGGGAATTTCTGGCCCGGCTCGCCGCGGAGCGGTTTCGCGTCGTGGAGGTTCAGGACGTCCGCGTGAACGACGTGGTGACGATCAAAGACCTGTATACGGAGGAAGCGATCGACGTGCAGCCACGCTGGGGCGCCAACCTCCTGGCCCGGTGGGATTTGCTCGTCGTGCGGCTGCGAGCCTATCAAAACCATCTGGTGTTCGACGCGGCGATTCCGATCGATCGCACGTGGAAGCACCTCTTTTTCGAAGCGCTCGATGAAAGCGTCGTCGATCTGAGAAAAAAGGTGGAACCGCGCGCCGATGCGTCCAGCGTCTTGACGATTCTTCTGCCCGAACTGATCGATCTAATTTTGGACGGCCATCGCCTCAGCCTGCGGCCGCCCGAGTTCCGAACCACCGATAACGAGGAACTCGTGTTCTGCAAGGCGACGTATCGCGTCGTCGATGCGCCGGCCGTGCGTGAGGCGCTGGCCAAGCACCGAAGTTTCGCGGCGGACGAGCGCGGCGGATTCACCTGGCTCTCCGGTCACCGGCGCAAAGGGCCGTTGGCGCCCGGGGAAATCGTGCTGGGCAACGTCGGCTTCACGGGCGACAAATTGGTCTTGGAGACGAAATCCAAAGAGCGCCTGAAAAAAGGCAAAACGTTGCTCGCAAAAACCGCCGGCGCGCACCTGCAACACCTGGCGGACTCCTTCGAGGATCCGCAGCAGGCGCTCCAGGCCGATAAACACCCCGCGCCGCCTCCGGAATCGACGATTCCGCCCGAGATCGAGCGGCAACTGCTCGCGCAGTTCCTCGACGATCATTATCGCAAATGGCCGGACGAAAAACTTCCCGCCCTGCGCGGCATGACGCCGCGCCAGGCGTCGCGGAACGCCGCGATGCGCCCGGTGCTCGTCGATCTGATAAAGAGCATCGAAAACCAATCGGCCCGGTCGCCGCAATCGCTCGCGTACGATTTTAGCTGGATCTGGAAGGAATTGGGCCTCGACAAGAGCTGAGCGCATTGTCCGTGGCGCCCGCTTGCCGCGCCTCCATCATCTGTAAGAGCGCCTTTCCAGGCGCGATCTGACGCGCGGGCGCGGCAAGCAGCGCCCCGCACCCCGGCCGGCGGACGCGCCGGCCGTCTTGACACCATCCGCATTCCATCCTACCCAGAAAACACCAATCGCCGCGCCGCTTCCATTATTACGGCGCGAACCGGAGTCGAACATGAAAATCGGACGCCACCACCCGCCGCCGGCGCCGGCGACCCCCGCCGCCGCAGCCGACATCCCCGCCACGCCCGCCGCCCGCGGCTTCGCCGCCTGCCCCTGCCCAAAAACCAAGTGCGAATTTCATGACGACTGCCGCGCCTGCGTCGCCAAACATGCGCGAAAAGGGCGGGCGCCGAGGTGCGAAAGGTAGCGGCGGAGCCGGACGCTGCTGACCGATTCCCGAATCCCGGAACCCGGACAACGAATCCCGGACCCCGGACCCCGGAACCCGGAACCCGAGCCCGGACACCGGACCCCGAATCCCGAATCCCGAATCCCGACCGTGACCGGCAATTGCGCCGTCGCGTTCATGTTCGAGGTGGCGGCACGGACAAGGCGTGCTAACATAGGGTCGGCGTTCGGCAAGAAGCGCCGAAGGCGAAGAAACGGCAGGCGAGTGCTATCAAGTAATGCGTTGCCAGATTGTCCCATTGGCCAGAGCGGCTGAAAGTAAGTTGCATCTTCAACCTTCCGACCCAACGCGCAAAAAAAAACGCAAACAGGCGTTGACACGGCCCCTTACTGGTGGTAAGAATTTCTTACGGATCATCTTACGGGGGTTCGCAATGGACAAGAAAGACATTCTGAAGGCGTTAATAGCCGCGATAGAAGCTGTTCAGGAGGAAAGCGGTGAAGAGCCTGTGGAAATAACTCTCGACACCATCCCGATGAGTGATCTGCCCGGATTTGAAAGCCTACGGTCATTCGAAGCCATTTCGGTTTTCGAGGAGAAACTAAATTTAGAACTCCCGGAGAATCCTTTTCTAGACGCTCACGGGTCCATGAGTATTCGCGAACTTGCCGAGGTCGTTTACACGCGGATCGATACAAGGAACTAAAAATGAAAGATGCCCCTACGACCAAAAAATCCGAACTTGCCAGACGTCTTCGAATCGCGAGGGAATGGGCTGGTCTTTCGCAATCGCAGGTCGCATTGAAATTGCAGCTACATCGCCCTACGATCTCGGAGTTGGAAGCCGGCAGACGAAAAGTGTCGGCCGAGGAACTGTTGCACTTTTCTAAGTTGTACGGCGTAAGTCTGTCTTGGCTGTCCGGCGAAGAAGAATCGTCATCACATAGTAATGACGTTCAAGTTGCTGCCCGGGAGTTGAGCAAACTTAAAAGTGAAGACCTGAAACGGTTACTCGACTTGCTCGCCGCCGTAAAGGAGGCAGGGGGCGCAGTAGATGAATCAAAGACGTGATCTCGCCAGACGCGCCGTGAGCGAGGCGTTGAAGGTGCGCCGGCGTTTAAACATTCCGCCGTGGGCGCCTATTTGTGTCTTCGACGCCGCTGAGAATTTGGGCTTAGAGGTGCGTTTTCAGGACATCCCGAGCCTCGAAGGTTTATACTACAAGAGTTCTGCGCCGATCGTTTTTGTCTCTTCTCTTCGGCCGCCCGGAAGGCAAGCATTCACTTGCGGCCACGAAATCGGGCATTACATCTTCGATCACGGTAATCGAATCGATCAAGGACTTTCGGGTTCTTTTGATTCGGGCTCCGAAAGCGATCATGATGAATTGCTGGCAGATATTTTTTCTGGGTTCCTGCTCATGCCGCTGGCCGCCGTGAAAAAAGCGTTTTTCGTTCGCGGAATGAATATTTATGCCCCCAACGAACTCGACGTTTACAAGATTGCGAATTTTCTCGGCGTCGGTTATGAAACGCTTGTCTCTCACATGTGCTATGGTCTCAATGTTCTTGATCAAGCCGTGGCCAAGGATCTTTTGCGTTTTTCGCCGCAAGAGATCCGAAGTAGGTTCCTTGCGGATTCTAATGTTTTCAATATGGTGTTCGTCGACCAGCATTGGATCGGGCGCGCGATCGACGCGCAGGTAAACGACATAATTGTCCTCCCGAAGCACAGCCAATTCGAAGGAACGTGCGTCTCCTTCGTCAATGAAAGAGAATTTGGAAGTGTTTTTCGTTGTACGAAGCCCGGTCGAGGAAGATTTTTAGCTCAAACACAGGACTGGTCTGCCTTTGTACGAATCTCGCGTACAAACTATATTGGAAGGGCCCTGTTCAGGCACGACGAGGACTCCGACTATGTATGATCCGCTCGTTGTCTGCGAGTCAAATATTTCTATTGCATGGGCTCGACTTTTTCTCGCCGTCATGACGCCCGGAATAGAAGAGGTCGGTCCCGTTCTCGTGTGTTTAACCGTTCCGGACAACGGTGACGTGCGCACGGACACCTCTATTAGAGCAATGGTGGATAATCTACTCCGCGAAACCGACAACCAGTCGATTGACACTGTGGCAGCCACCATTTTCCCGATTTCCCTCTGGAACCCCGCGCGAGAGCGCGCTCTTCTATACGAACGATACGCTCGTATTTTCCGGAAGATAAAAAAGTGCCGGCAAAATGTGCGAGGAACTTATTTTCAACGATTGACTTCGTTCTCGCCGAATTGGACTGCCAGTGATTTTGATCCCGTCACACCGACGAATCAAATCGAGAATATTATTACTTTCTATAAGAGTGGGAACCACCGACGAAGCGCTCTTCAAGCGACGATTTTCGACCCGACGCGGGATCAGAAAAATCAGCGACAGACCCCATTTCCTTGTTTGCAGCAGATCGCATTAGCGCCACTCGGTGAACGCGAGTTGAGTATGAACGCATTCTACGCGACACAATTTGTCGTTGAACGCGCCTACGGAAATTATCTTGGGCTCGTCAATCTCGGCCGGTTTTTTGCACATGAATTGGGGTTACAATTCCGACAACTTAACTGCTTCGTCGGCGTTGCCAAAAAGGGACGCATCAACAAGAGCGACCTGTTTTCCACCGAGAAACACATTCGTACGTTGTTAGAAATGAAGGAGTAACCTAAAATGTCTTTTTTAGGTACTGAAACCCTGCAATTAGTGCTTCCCGGTCTCGTGCGTCCGTTCGCTCCCGAGAGGATCGAATGCGGAGCATACGAATTGGGCCTTGGTTGCGAATATTTTATCACCACCGATGAGTGCAAAAAGACCCTAGCGGTAGGCGCGCAATTAGTAATTCCGCCAGGCCAATTAGCGTTGTTGATCTCTGCGGAGTCGGTTAGCGTGCCCTGCAATATGATGGCCTTCATTTCGATCAAGTCAACAATGAAGCTCGGCGGGCTAATAAGCGTTTCTGGTTTTCATGTTGACCCCGGTTTTGTCGGCCACCTTAAATTCACGGTTTACAACGCCGGCAGTCAGCCTACTATTCTCGATGTTGGGCAGCCGCTTTTTCTAATTTGGTATGCGATGCTTGATGCACCGACACTTTATACATATAAGGGAAAGAGCCAAAATCAGAACGAGATCACTGCGGAGGACGTGAAGCGGTTGCGCGGGGCCGTCCTGTCTCCTCCGGAGCTAAACAAAAAGATCGAAACGACACAACGCGAGGTCGAACATCTCAAATGGCGCTTCAATACCGTTGTTCGCGTTTTCGAAGCCTTATTCGTCTTATTCCTCGGTGCCGCCGTGATCGGTCTTGCGAGTCATTTTCTCCTCCAGTGGCTCGAACCAAACCATGCGCACTCACTCGGCAATCCAGTTCCCGCCAGCGCCGGTTTAGCAAACTACGCAGCCGGAAAGTCAAGTCCGCTGCCGCCGCCTATAACGCCTCCGGAGGCAGGGCCTCCTAAAGATATGAACGCCTCGCCGCGCGGAGGCGACCAGTCCCCTGAACAGACGTTGTACAAGGCGTCCGGTGATCCGGACCGATCCGGCGGGAATCCACGATCTTCCTCCGCCAAAGGAACACAAACAAAAAAATGAAGAAGCGCGCGACCCGTAAGAATTCTCTTTTGATTGTGTTTGAGGGGCCGGACGGCGTAGGAAAGACGACGCTGGCCCGAGGTCTTTTGCGTTTGTTGGCGGCCGCGGGAACATCATGCAATTATTTTTCTTTCCCAGGCAAGGAACCGGGATCGCTTGGCAATCTTGTTTACAACGTTCACCATGATCCCACCTCCTATGGGCTATCCTCATTAACCGCCGCGGCTCTACAAGCGCTTCATGTGGCGGCGCACCTTGAGGCCATCGAAACCAAGATTGTTCCCGCTCTCCGTAGTGGAAATGTTGTTGTTTTGGACAGATTTTGGTGGTCAACGGTCGTCTATGGCTCAGGCAATGGGGCCTCGATTGACTTCCTTTCAGACCTTGTGATGGCAGAAAAGCGTTTTTGGCAAAATATTCGGCCGGATATTGTTTTTTTGATTCGCCGCGACGACCAAGTCGCACTAACCGACGATGTTTACTCGCAATTGGAAAAAAGCTACCTCGCATTGATGAAGGAAGAGAGCAAATATTACCCTACGTCTGTAATCGACAACGATCACGACATCGATTGCACGTTGCGAAAAATCGGTTCAGTAATCGACAATTTATTTTCTTCCGAGGTCGCCACGAGGTCTGCGTTGGCGAAGACTTGTCATGTTGACGCGCCGGACAATCACAAAGGTGACCGGGCTCAAATGGCTCTCGGCATTTTATCGAGCGGGACGCCTGGGCGGCAAACTCACCCGTCGCGGACAGCCCCCGTGATCAGGAGCCTTCCGCCGGCAGTACCGTCCGTTGTTTACGACACTTATTGGACTTTTGCGGCGAAGCGACAGGACATATTTTTCAATCGATATAATGGGACAACAACGCCGTGGACTGACGATCCAATATTGGCGCGACATAAATTCACGAACGCATACAGAGCCTCTGATCGCGTCAGCCAGTACCTTATTAGAAACGTCATTTATAAAAACGGTCATTCACCCGAAGATACGTTTTTTAGGATTCTCTTATTTAAGCTGTTTAACCGGATCGAAACCTGGGAAACCTTGGAAGATACCGTAGGGGAGATAACGTATTCAGACTTTTCGCTTTCGCGGTATGACAGAATATTAAAAGCGCTCATGGACGATGGAAAGCGGATTTATTCCGCCGCTTATATTATGCCCTCCTCCACACGGTTTGGACTTGAGAAGAAGCACCAGAATCATTTGAGAATTCTTGAATTGATGATGAAGAGCTCCGCGCCTTCGAGGGTCATGGAATCGAGATCAATGCGCGATGTGTTTGAAATCATGAAATCGTACCCTATGATCGGTGATTTTTTGGCATACCAATATTCCATAGACATCAACTATAGCGAGCTTACCGATTTTTCTGAGAACGACTTTGTCGTCCCTGGTCCGGGAGCAAGAAACGGTATTCGCAAGTGTTTTTCGGATTGCGGCGGTCTTAACGAAATCGATCTGATTCGACTTGTTACGGACCGGCAGGAATTAGAATTTCATCGGCTGGGGCTTTCTTTTCAATCGCTTTGGGGACGCTGTTTGCATTTGATCGACTGTCAGAACCTGTTTTGCGAGGTCGATAAATACTCCCGCGTCGCGCACCCCGAAATAAAAGGCATTAACGACCGGACAAGGATCAAGCAGAAGTTCGTTCCGAAGACCGACGCAATTCGTTTCTGGTTTCCTCCGAAGTGGGGAATCAACGGGAACATAGAGGCGGCGCAGCCGAAAAAAGAATGAAAAACTTCGTGGCAGAAAATGCTAATGATCTGTGGATTCAGGCGTTTGATGCGCTCCGCGACGATGTAAGTGCGGACGAGCAGCCTAGCCGGGCCGGCCTCACGCGTGAACTACTACATGTAACATTTACGTTGAAGAATCCGCGGGAGAGATGGATTGTGGCGAGGGAGCCCGCGCTAAATCCAGCCTTTGCCGTAGCAGAATTAGTGTGGATAATCAACGGAAGAAATCAATCCGCGATTTTAAATTATTTCAACAAAAAGTTGCCACGCTTTGCCGGTGACGGCGAGACCTATCACGGCGCGTATGGGTTCCGAATTATAAACCACTTCAAGATCGACCAGCTTACAAGAGTATATGAGACGTTAAAAAACAATCCGGATAGCAGACAAGCTGTTCTGCAGATTTGGGATCCGATGGAGGATTTGCCAGATTCGAAAGGCCAACCGCGAGATATGGACATTCCGTGCAATATTAGTTCGATAATAAAGATTCGGAGAAATCGGCTGGAGTGGTTCCAGATCATGAGAAGCAACGACCTGTTTCTTGGCACGCCTTATAATTTTGTTCAATGGACGAGCGTTCAGGAAATCATGGCGGGGTGGCTCGGGGTTGGGCTGGGAGAATACAATCAGCTGAGTGATAGTCTTCATGTTTATAAACGCGATCTTGGTAAAATATGCGTCGATGACCTCGCGGGAAACATTCGAAATGCGGATTCGTTAGATTACCCCAAGGAAGTGTCGGACAGGGCGTTTAAAGAGCTATACGAGAAGATTGACCGCATGACGAAGGTAATAATAAACGAAAAGGATTTGGAAGAGATTTGTGAAAAGCGCGACGCCGTTCAGAGCTATCAAAACATGTTGCTCGTTGTCGGAGCCGAATGCGCAAGACGTAGGGGATGGAAGGCGTTGCAAGAAAGGCTGATCGGAGATTGCACGAATCCATTGTACAGTCTGCTATCGGAACGGTGGGTAAGTCGCGTAACAAGCAAGATGGCGCAGTAGCGACGGCGCTGCGATTGAGGGCGAACGCAAGGCTCGGCCCGACGGGCTTCTAATTGCGGTCGCGGTAGGGGCCTCGCTTCCAGTGGCCCCTACCGCGACCTGAATTCTGTCATGTGGCTCGTCAATATGCGACGCGTGCCGCCGGTGCGTCGGCGGTAGCGGCGGGGAGGATCGCCGCCCCAATGTCAAGCACTCGTTTATATCTAAGCGCCACGGACGTGAGCCTCGACGGGTGGCCCTTACCAGGACCGCGAGGGTGTCTCGCAAGAATATCATCAACCCGCGTGCGGAGAAGATGCATCAGGAGAACGTCAGACGTGGACGCGTCGAGATCCCAATCCCCGTCACGAGTGTCCGCCAACCATTTCGAGAAAGTCGCTAACTCTGTTTTGGCGCTGTCTACGTCGCGCGGTGTTTTAAAATACTGTTTCAGAGCGGCAGGAGTGTCATAACCAAAAGCGACAAGCTCGTCCAACACCTGGTTTGCATGGCTCCCTAAGTCCGGTAATTCAGGCAGATAGTTGCGCATTCGAGCGACGAAATCGAAAACGTCCGCAAATGGGTCCGTATCTTCGTGATGTCGTTTCTCGGCTTCTTCGAGAAGGTGCATGATGATCCCGTCGCCGGCGGTCAAGAGGTGCCCTAATTGATCTAGGTACTCATTCTCCCGGCGTGAAGGAAGCCCCATCTGCGGTTTATAGCGCAGGTCATGTTCGATTTCGTTCCACACGTGGGCTAGCATGCTGCTGACCTGAATTTCGCAGCCCAATCCCTTCAGATTGTCATACGTGCCGACGAGTTCAGATTCTGGTAAATATACCTGGCAATGGGTCGCACGATAGAATCCACGTTCCGCGTCTTTTATGTCGATGTCGATTGGCGCTTCGTCCTTGCCGACGAAGGCCTTCGTAATTGCTGTTACAACTTTCGCACGGTCTCGCTCTTCGTATGTGGCAACCCGCACGCCGGCTAGGTCACTGACGCGATCGAACACATCGTCGACGCTATTCAACGCGTTCGCCTCTTCCGCGTCCGACAAATATTTCTTTAGTTTGCCTTCGAAACGCTTGGGATCTTTGGCCCGGAACGTTACTTGGCCGCGAATAGTATTGCCTTCCACAACGTCGTCGCGGCAGATTTCCTCGACGCGCTTCGCCAACTTCAAGTAGCGGTCGTACTCCCGCCAATACCGATCAACGGCTTCCACGATAATTGTTTCGTTCAGAGGCATCGATCTTATCCTTTTCGCGTCCACCGATTGCGATCCAGCACCGTGCCGCTGTGCGAGTTCAGTTTGGGATGAACTGAAGCCATGCTTGGCAAGTGCCGAGACACACTCGTCGGCGCCGGCATTGTTCGTTTTTCGAGCATGACCCCGTCAGTGCCCGCCGCCGTTTCGCCGGGCAATCGGGAGCACACCACAATTGGAACGGAAGCGTCAAGACCGTGGCGCGTCAACGACGAACCTCCCGCGCCGTGAAGATTTCCCGGTCGTGGTTGCGCAGTGGGACGTCACCAGCGCCGACGACGGCGCGCGCATGGTGACAGGCCCCACGAACGGACATCGTTCTCGTCGAGGTTTCGGATCGCGGGATAATTAACGATGTATTCGCGTACGCGGTTGAGGCCATCAGCGTCGCGAACCATATGCTCATAGGGGACCATGCCCCGCCGTTGTTTTTCGTGAAGATGGCGACACCCCCGACAATCGGACGCAAAAGGGCGCCACGTACCGTTTCTGGCAGTCAGGCTCTTCATTGGCGTACTATGTTTGCGCCGGACCGCAACCGCCGGGGGCCGAAAGGCCCTTCGATGCCTCACAAACAAAAAGTGCTCTCCTACACCGCCGGCTTTGAGCCGTTAGAAAACGGCGGTTACCTGGTCACCGTGCCGGCTTTGCCAGGGCTCGTGACCGATGGCGTGGACTTCGACGACGCCGTGGCGATGGCGAAGGACGCGATGGCAGGTCATTTGGCGGCGTTGGCGGCGTTGGGCGAGCCGATTCCGGCGGAGGCGCAGGCCATTCAGGGCGCCGAAGGGAGTGCCCGACAGCGATTTCTTTCCCTGCCCGAAGACCAAGTGCGAATTTCATGACGACGGCCGGACGTGGGTCGCCAAGCATGCCCGAAAAGGGCAGGCGCCGAGGTGCGAACGGTAGGGGCGGAGCCCGCCGCTGCCGACCGAATGATGAAGCAGGGGGGCAGGACAAGTTGGCCGACAAGCCCGCTTTGCTGGGATGTGGGTCGCGTGTTATGTTTGTTATTGGCAGCGGGCAACGAAACGGAAAGGGTGTTTGATGCCGCGAAAAGAAAAAGTGCTTTCGTATACGGCTGTCTTCGAGCCCCTGGAAAACGGCGGCTACATGGTCACTGTGCCGGCGCTCCCGGGGCTTGTTACCGATGGCGTTGACTTCGAAGACGCCTTGGAAATGGCAAAGGACGCGATTCAAGGTCATATTGAAGCGTTGGCGGCATTGGGCGAGCCAATTCCTCGGGCCGACAACGACAAGCCAAAACGCGTCGCCGTGCGAGTCAATTTGAAAAAACCCTTAAAAGCAAAAGCGGTATGACGCGACTGCCAGTAATGAGGCCGCGAGAGGTTATCAAAGCCCTCAAAGGGGCCGGCTTCATCATCGTTCGCCAGAAGGGCAGCCACATTCAATTTCACCACCCGTCGCGACCGGGCGTCGTCACGGTCCCGAACTATCACCGCGAGATTCCGCCGAAGGTCTTGAAGAGCATCGCCGCACAAGCCGGGTTTACGATAGCTGAATTCCTGGAATTGTTGGCGAGGTGATCGTCGGACCGGCGACGGCGCGGCTGCTCTGAGCATAGACGAAAGGGTGAGACGATATTTCAAAGGGGGCGCCGCCCCCGCCTTCGAGGGGGCAGGCTCGCCGCGGGGCGCAACGAATCCGCTTGTTCTGTTCCAACAACCCAAAGAGCATCTGTACCACTGTCCCGCGATTTCTTCTCGCCACGCGAAGAATTGTTTCGAATTTCAACCACAGAGCCACAGAGTTCACGGAGCTCGATCAGAGAAAGCCGGGTCGTTTCGTGATGCCCGCGAACGGAGGCGATCGCGGGCGCACGAAACGACCCACCTCGCTCACTTTCTTGCTTCTCTCTGTGCCCTCTGTGAGACTCTGTGGTTTAATGATCTTTCGTTGCGGCCGACGGCCGCGCTGCGTAATTTGTGGATCAAACTGGTCATCTGTTCTTGGATTCCCGCCTCCGCGGGAATGACGTCTCAAGGGGCGCGGCTCTCGTGCCGTGATGGAGATAAATCGCTGACAAACCGGCTTTGGCCAGGCCTCGTCCCGCCAAGCAGCGATTATCCGGGACAAAGGTCCGGCTTGTCCCCATTCGCGTGCATTCGCGTGAATTCGCGGTTAAATAAAACGATCTCGCCGCGGGGACCGCGGAGGTCCAGTTGGGACGGACATACACCGCGAAGTCACGCGGATAAACGGGAGAAAAGGCGATAAACTCCGGCTTGCCGCCGTACACGTGCCTTAGCCCACGTATCCCGGCAGCGGCAGTTAAGTCGGTTTATGTCAGTCGCGCAAATCGCGGCAAGAACGACGATAAACCGCTGCTAAACGGGAATGAATGACCCAAAGTATGTTTCACGTGAAACAATTATGCCGGAATTTCCGGCCGGCCGGGCCGCGTGTTTTGGTAAAATTACGAAACAAAGCCAATTTTGTTACGCGAAGTGAGGAGGCGGCTCACGCGGAGGGAGTGAAGGGCCTCAAACGGAGACACGGAGTCGCGCAGAGGATTTGAGAAGTTCTTCTCTCTGTGCCCTCTGTGCCTCTGTGGTTACGCAGTCGCTTCAATAAAATTCGCCAAAATCCGGCCGCCCCAATCGACTTGGCGCAGGCCGGCCGTGGCGCGGGCGACGGAGAAGCGGGCGAGGGGGGTGATCCGGCGCGCCATCAGCCATTCGAACAGCACGATGCCGCCGTGCAGTTCGGGGTGAAATTGCACGCCCCAGACCGGTTTGTCGATCAGCCGGAACGCCTGAATGGCGCAGTCGGCGTTCGTCGCCAGGGCGCGCGCGCCGGGGCCGAGCGTCGCGACCTCGTCGAAGTGCAGCAGCACGAGCAGCGGGCGCGGCGGCAAGCCGGCGAAGAGCGCGTCGCTTTCGCACGCGACCTCGCGCCAACCAAATTCCGGATGCGCGCAGCGACGCACGGCGGCGTCGCCCCACAAGGCGCGCGCAATGAGCTGGTGGCCGAAGCAAATGCCGAGAATCGACTTGCCGGCCGCGACGGCGTCGCGGACGAAATCGATCTGCCGCAAGATCCAATCGTCGTTGGCGAGGATGGACGCCTCGCTGCCCGAGAGCACCAGGCGCTCGAACGAATCGAGCGCCGGCGGCGGCGCCGCGATGCCGTCGTGCACGATCGCCTCCGCGCCGAAGCGCCGGCGCAGCAGCGGCCCGACGCGCAAGAAGCCCATCGAGTTGTCGATAATCAGCGTGCGCATGCGATGTCGCCTTTCACTTCACGTACGCGTCGTCTCCAGCGCCGCGGCGATTTCGGCGGCGATGGCGTCCGCCGCGGCGGCCGGCTCGGGCGCGCGGATGATCGGGCGGCCGATGACGAGATAGTCGGCCCCGGCGGCGATGGCGGCGGCCGGCGTCATGATGCGCTTCTGGTCGCCCGCGGCCGCGTCGGCCGGGCGGATGCCGGGCGTCACCACGAGGAACTCGCGCCCGCACAGTTCCTTGATGGCCGCCGCTTCCTGCGCGCTGGCGACGACGCCGTCGAGGCCGTTATCCTTCGCGAGCTTCGCCAGGCGCAAGGCCGCGTCATGCGGCGAGCCGGTGAAACCGATCGCGTCGAGGTCGGCCTGATCGAGGCTGGTCAGCACGGTGACGCCGATCACCAACGGTCGCGCGCGCTCGCCTCCGCCCTCGTGCGCCGCCTGCGCCGCCGCGCGGCACATCGCCGCGCCGCCCGAGGCGTGCACGTTGACCATCCAGACGCCGAGGCGCGCCGCGGCCCGCACCGCGCCGGCGACGGTGTTGGGGATATCGTGAAACTTCAGATCGAGGAAGACGCGCAGGCCCAGGTCGTCAATCAACTGCGTCACGGCCGGGCCGGCCGAAACGAAGAACTCCTTGCCGACCTTCAGGGCGCCGATGTGGCCGACCAGCTTCGCGGCCAGCGCCGCGGCGGTCGCCGGCGAATCGACGTCGAGCGCGACGATGATGCGGTCACGCGGCTCCATGCAAGCCCTCGTCCACCAGCGCCTTGACCCGCGCCGCCGCTTCGGCCACGGGCACGAGCGCGTATTCGGCCGCGTCGCGGCGCTTCAACTCGACCGCGCCGGTCGCCAGGCTCTTGCGGCCGACCGTGACGCGCAGCGGGTAGCCGATCAGGTCGGCGTCGTTGAACTTCACGCCGGGCCGTTCGTCGCGGTCGTCGAGCACCGCCTCGACGCCGAGCGCCAACAGTTCGTGGTAAATCTTCTCGGCGGCCTTCGCCTCGTCGCCGTCGGTCTTGCCCGCGGGCACGACCACCACGTGGTACGGCGCGAGCGGCATGGGCCAGATGATGCCCTTGTCGTCGTGGTTCTGCTCGATCGCCGCCGCGGCCGTGCGCCCGACGCCGATGCCGTAGCAGCCCATGACCATCGGCTTTTCCTGGCCGGCCACGTCGAGGAACACGCAGCGCATCGGCTTGGCGTACTTCTCGCCGAGCTTGAAGATGTGCCCGACCTCGATGCCGCGTTCGATGTTGTACACGCCGCCGGCGGGGCAGGGGTCGCCGGCGAGCGCGAAGCGGATGTCGGCCCAGTGCGTGGGCGTAAAGTCGCGGCCGAGATTGAGGCCGGTGACGTGGTAGTCCTTTTGGTTGCCGCCGGCGAC
The DNA here is from genome assembly GCA_964534375.1 of uncultured bacterium. GTDB lineage: Bacteria > Lernaellota > Lernaellaia > Lernaellales > Lernaellaceae > CAZHPN01. The sequence continues at coordinate 18,751 of CAZHPN010000052.1, forward strand.
GAAATTGCCGCCGCCGCGCAGGTTGAAGTCGGCGACCACGCGGTCGAGCTTGAGGCCCTGCGGCCCGGCGAAACCGACCGGCGCGCCGGTGACGTTTGCAATCGTGTCCGGGTCGGCCAGTTCGAGCGAATCGGCGCGCAGCAGACGCTGCAGCTTGATCGGGTTGACCTCGTGGTTGCCGCGCACCAGGGCGGCCAGCGGCTTGCCGTCGGCGACGAAGATCAGCGTCTTGATCAGGTCGCCGGGCTGCACGCCGAGAAACGCCGAGACCTCGTCGATCGTGCGCTGGTCGGGCGTATGCACCAGTTCCACGCTCTTCAGCGGCCCCGCGAACGGCGCATCCGGCGGCGCGGGCAACTCGGCTTTTTCGACATTCGCCGCGTACTCGCCCGTGTCGCTGTAGACGATGGCGTCTTCGCCGGTGTCGGCCAGCACCATGAACTCGGCGCTGAAGCTGCCGCCGATGTTGCCCGAGTCGGCGGCGACCTCGCGGAATTTCAGGCCGCAGCGCCGGAAGATGCGGTGGTACGTCTGCCGCATGATTTCGTAGGCGTGGTTGGCGCCGTCTTCGTCGACGTCGAAGCTGTAGGCGTCTTTCATGATGAATTCGCGGCCGCGCATCAGGCCGAAGCGCGGGCGGATTTCGTCGCGGAACTTGGTCTGAATCTGATAGAGGTTCAGCGGCAGTTCGCGGTACGAGCGCACGTCGCCGCGCACCAGCGCCGTGATGACCTCCTCGTGCGTCGGCCCGAGGCAGAACTCGCGGCCGTGACGGTCCTTGAGGCGCTGCAACTCTGGCCCGTAGTGCGCCCAGCGGCCGGATTCCTGCCACAGCTCGGCCGGCTGCACCGCGGGCATCAGCACTTCCTGCGCGCCGGCGCGGTTCATTTCCTGGCGGATGATCTGCTCGACCTTGCGCAGCACGCGCAGGCCGAACGGCAGGTAGGTGTAAATCCCCGCCGCGACCTTGCGGATCATGCCGGCGCGCAGCATGAGCTGGTGGCTGACAACCTCGGCGTCCGACGGCGTTTCTTTGAGCGTCGGGGCAAACAGCTTGGAAAAACGCACGCGTTCACTCCTTGTCTTGGCGGTTGGCGGACAACTCGGCGAGGGCCTCGCGCAGGCTCGGCGCGATTTCGCCGCGCGCGACTTTTTTCCAGAAATGGCCCTGTTTGTAAAGCAGGTAGCCGTCGCGGGCGGCGATCACGCCGAGGTCGGCCTCGCGGCTCTCGCCCGGACCGTTGACGCTGCAGCCCATCACGGCCACGTGCAGCGGCGTTTCGACGTTGCCGAACGCTTCCTCCAGTTCCTCGACGACGCCCTCGATCGGCTGCTCGAGCCGGCCGCAATTCGGGCACGAGGTGATCGTCACGCCGCGCCGGCGCAGGCCGAGGCTCTTGAGGATTTCCCAACCCGCGCGCACCTCGGGCAACGGATCGCCCGTCAGGCTGACGCGAATCGTATCGCCGATGCCCTCCGCGAGCAGCACGCCGATGCCGACGGCGCTGCGGATCGCGCCCGTCCAGGCCGTGCCGGCTTCGGTGACGCCCAGGTGCAACGGCACGTCGCTGCGTTCGGCAAAGAGGCGGTTGGCGGCGATGGTGCGCGGCACGTCGCTGGCTTTCAGACTGACTTTGATGTCGCCGAATTTGAGGTCTTCCAGCAGGTTCACATTGTCGAGCGCGGACTGCACCATCGCCTCCGCCGTCGGGCCGCCGAATTCGGTGAGCAGCCGCTTTTCAAGGCTGCCGGCGTTGACGCCGATGCGGATCGGCACGCGGCGGTCGAGGCAGGCGTTGACGACCGCTTCGACGCGTTCGCGCGAGCCGATGTTGCCGGGGTTGATGCGCAGCATGGCCACGCCGGCTTCGAGACTGCGCAGCGCGAGCTTGTAATCGAAATGGATGTCGGCGACGAGCGGCACGCTCGTGCGTTTGACGATCTCGAACAAGGCGTCGGCGGCCGGCTGGTCGGGCACGGCCAGGCGGACGATCTCCGCGCCGGCGCCTTGCAGGGCGTTGACCTGGGCGACTGTGGCGTCGACGTTGCGCGTGTCGGTGTTGGTCATCGACTGCACGACGATCGGCGCGCCGCCGCCGATGGGCACGCGACCGACCATGATTTGGCGGGTCTGTCGGCGCTTAATCATTGGATTCTCCGGGCCGCGAATGCCGAATAATAGGACTTATAAGACCTATGGGACGTATAGGTCTTGCCGCGGCGACCTCGCCCGGAATTTGCGATTCGCAATTCGCAATTGGCATCAGTCGTTTTCCTTGGAGGTCCCGCCAATGCCCAGGCTGCGAATCTTGCGGTGCAGGTTCGTCCGTTCGATGCCCAGCGCCTCGGCGGTCTTGGTGACGTTGCCGTTAAATTCTTCGAGCTTGCGCAGCAGGAACTCGCGCTCGAACGCGGCCTTGGCCTCGCGGAAACCGGCGATCGTGAAAATTTCGTCGGCCGGTTCGGCCTTGGCCGGCGCGGGCTTGAGCGCCTGGCCGACGTGCTCGGACGTCACCGCGTCGGCGCGGGTCATGATGACCAGCCGCTCGATGATGTTCTTCAATTCGCGCACGTTGCCCGGCCAGTCGTAGTCGGTCAGCCGCGCGATCGCCTCCTGGGTGAAAGTGCGCAGCGGCAGCCCCGAGCGCGCGCAGAACGCCCGCGTGAAGAATTCGACGAATTGCGGAATATCCTGCTTGCGTTCGCGCAGCGGCGGCACGTGCAGCGGGATGACGTTCAGGCGGTAAAAGAGGTCTTCGCGGAAGCGGCCGGCGGCGATCTCCTGTTCGAGATCCTTGTTGGTCGCGGCGATGACCCGCACGTCGACCGGAATGACTTCCGCACCGCCGACGCGTTGAAAGCTCTTTTCCTGCAAGACGCGCAGCACCTTCGCCTGCGTCTTGACGCTCATATCGGCGATTTCGTCGAGGAAGATCGTGCCGCCGTCGGCCAGGTCGAACTTGCCGCGGCGCCGTTCGTTCGCGCCGGTGAAGGCGCCTTTTTCGTGGCCGAAGAGTTCGGATTCGATCAGCTCGTCCGGAATCGCGGCGCAGTTGACCTCGACGAACGGCTCTTTCGCGCGCTTCGACTGCACATGGATCTGCCGTGCGACCAGCTCCTTGCCGCTGCCGTTCTCGCCGGTGACCAGCACCCAGCCATCGGTCGGCGCGGCGAGCGAAATCTGCTCGCGCAGATGCTGGATCGACGCGTGATCGCCGAGCATCTCGTGCTTGGCGTCGATCGTCTCGGTCAGCCGCTTGTTTTCCTGCTCGAGGCGGATCAGATCCATCACGCGGCCGACCGTCAGCATCGTCTCCGGCAGCGACAACGGCTTCTCGATGAAATCGTACGCGCCCAGCTTGATCGCCTTGACCGCGGTCTCGATGTTGCCGTGGCCGCTGATCATCACGACCTGCAGGTTGCTGTCGAATTCCTTCATCTTCGCCAGGGTCTGTAGGCCGTCGATGCCGGGCATCCAGATGTCGAGCATCACCAAGTCCGGCTTTTCGTGCCGCACGACGCGCAGGGCTTCCTCGCCGCTGCCCACCGCCCGCACGGTGTAGCCCTCGTCCTCCAGCACCCCGGCGAGCGTCTCGCGGATGTCCGGCTCGTCGTCAACGATGAGAATTCTTCGGTCCACCGTCACCTCGGTGAAAACAGTTGTAAACGCGAATTGTAGCAGATTTGCAACAGTTGCAAAGACGGCGAACCGAGGCGGAAGGAACAAGGAAAAAGGAAAAAGGAAAAAAGCAGGCGCCGCCCACTGGGCCAGACTTTTTACTTTTGCCTTTTGCCTCTTTCCTTTTCGGTGAATACGCCGCGCTGCTTACGCCTTTGCGGTCTCCGAATTTTCCTCAGCCGCTTTTTCGACCGGCCGGATCGGCAGCGTGATCGTCACCACCGTCCCGTGCGGTTGGTTGTCGCGCAACTGAATCGCGCCGCCGTGGTCGGTGACGATGCGGTGGACGATCGCCAGGCCCAGGCCCGTGCCCATCTTTTTCGTCGAGAAATACGGCTCGAATAGACGGCTGCGGTAGGCCTTGGGGATGCCGGCGCCCGTGTCGCCGATCTCAATGACGACCTGCTTCTTCTCGTCTTCGTGCCGAATGCGTGCGGTCACCCGGCCCGGGCCCTCGATGGCTTCGACCGCGTTGTCGATGACGTTGATCAAGGCGCGTTTGAGCTGGTCGTGGTCCGCCAGAATCGCCGGCAGGGCGGGCGGAATCTCGACGTCGAAATCGATCCGCCGGTGCGCCTCGCGATAGAGAATGACGACCTCGTTGAGGATCGCGGCGAGGTCGGTCGGCGCGGGCCGCGCTTCGGCGAGGCGGGCGAAGTCGGAGAATTCCTGCACCATGCGCTTCATTTCTTCGACCTGCCGGATGATGACGCCGGTCGAATCGGAAAAGACGGTGTCCTGCTCGGAATCGAAGCGCTGGCCGTAGCGCTTGCGCAGGCGTTGTGCGGCGAGTTGAATCGGCGTCAGCGGGTTCTTGATCTCGTGCGCGATGCGGCGCGCGATTTCCTGCCACGCGCCGACGCGTTGCGCTTTCAGCAATTCCGTGAGGTCTTCGACGACCAGCACCGCGCCGGCCACGCCGCCCGGCGCCGTTTTGTGTACGGACAGAATCGCCAGCAAGGTGTGGAGTGCGCCGCCGATCGTCACCTCGATTTGGCTTTGGACCGTCCACTTTTTGCCCTTGAACAACGCCTCGCCGAGCTTCTTGAAGGCTTCGGCGAACTCGGCCGGAAAGACGTCCGTCCAGGTCTTGGTCGTCGCCTGCTCGGCCTTGACGCCCAGAATGCGCTCGGCGCTCGGGTTGACCGTCAGCACGCGCCCCTCGTTGTCGAACGACAGCACTCCCGCCGCGACGTTGTTCAGGATCGCTTCCATGCTCGCGCGGCGGCGCTCCAACTCGACGTTGGTCGCTTCCAGATCGGCGTAGGCGCCTTCCAGCGCCTTGTGGCTGGTGGCGAGGTCGTCGAGCATCTTGTTGAAGGCTTCGACCAGCGTGCCGATTTCGTCGTCGGCGACCTTTTGCAGGCGCAGGTTCATTTCGCCGGCCGCGACCTTCCGCGCGCCCTCGGAGATCGTTTGCAGCGGGTCCGTGATCTGCCGCGCCAGATAGAAGCCCATCCACGTCGCGGAAAACAGAATGAACAAGCTGATGAGCCCCAGAAAGATGAAGTAGCTCGAACGAATCGGCGTCTCGTACAGGCGCAGCCCGTGGTATTCCTTGTACGTTTGCTGGATGTGTTTCATCTTCTCCAGCAAACCCTCCGGCACGTAATAGCCGACCAAAACCACCGCCGCGACCTCGCCTTGCGGCGTGATCACGGGCGCCAGGCCGCGGGCCAGTTCGGCGTCGCCGATGCGGTCCACGTCGTGCGCGGCCTGCTTGTTGAAGCCTTTTTGCAGAAAATCGCGTTCCGGCTTCGGCCACAGGTTCTTGGGAATGGCGCTGCTGCGCACGGCCAGCGGCGCGCGATCGGGCGTGGCGAAGACCTCGATCGACTCGACCTGCAACATCTGCCGCCGTTCTTCGATCGTGTATTGCAGGTCCTCGGCGGCCTTGCCCGCGGCGGCGAAGGTCGACGGCGCGCTCCAGGTTTTAAAGCGCGGGTCCCGGCTCAGGAAGTTGGCGATGTCCTGCGCCTGGCTGATCGAACGGTTGTAAATGGTCTCGTAGTATTTCTGCGCGACTTCGAGCGATTCGTTGAGGCTGCCCTCGATTTGCAGGCTGAACCAGCGCTCGATGGCGTTGGTGATGAAACTCATGGACACGAGGAAGAGCACGATGGTCGGCACGGTGGCAAAGGCGGCGAAGGCGACGACCAGCCGCGTGCGCAGGCGCGAGCCGAGCACCCGCCGCCGCCGCTCGAACACCAGCTTGGTCAGGTTGCGGAAAATCAGAAACAGCAGCACGCAGGCGAGCAGCACGATGACGTTGATCACCGTGAAATAGAGAAGATTGCTGCCGCCGGTCGCGCGGCGAAAATCGTAAAAGTAGTATTCCAGCAAAATCAGCAGCGTCAGGACGATCGCCACGACGATCGCGATGACGATTTCCCGGCGGCGCTGCCGGCCCTCGCGCATCTTGATGTATTCTTCCTCAAGGGGCGGGCGCGGTTGGCTCATGAGCGACCTTCGCCGGCAGGTCGATGCGCTGCCAGGCGGTTTCGAAGTTCCACGAACTGGTGAAGACGCGGTTCACATAAAAGGGCAACTCGACCGTTTCCGTGGTGGCTTTGACGCGCACGTAATACGACGACGACGCCTCCAGCGCCGGGGCCACCGCGACGGGGAAGTCCGCGAATTCGGTCATCCACTTTTTCGCCTGCGGGAAATCGGAGGTTTGCTTCGGTTTCGCATCCTCGTCGAACTCGACGGTGAAGATTTTCTTCAAGGTGTCGTAGCGAATCGTGCGCTTCACGGTCCAGTTGTACACGCGCATGTTCGGCCAGGCGGTGATGACGCGGTAGACTTCAAACACGTAGTTGAACGTCTGCGGAATGCCCGAGAGAATCGCCTCTTCCCGTTTCGAGTCGAAAGCGTCGAGCAGGACGAACGACACCGAATAGATCTGGCCGTTGCGCGAACTGGAGGCGTTGGCGAGGTGGGCGTCTCCCGCCGCCGCCGGATTTGGCGCGAGAAAAATGGCCAGGCAGGTCCCGAGCAAAACCCCGAGCCAGCAGACGGGTGTGGCGCGCATGGCTCTCCATACTGGTGCGCAGGCATCGTACCCGGAAGGTCGGAGACGATCAACCGACGGCTTGTTCACCGCCGGCCGGCCCGTTATCCTGCGGGCGCCAATCATCGCAGGAGCGCGGCATGAGCCTGTTTTCGCGAAAAAAAACGAAGGCCGTGGTCGTCGGGCTGGACGGCGTGCCCTATTCGCTGCTTAACAAGCTGTCGGCGCAGGGCGTCGTGCCGCGCTTGACCGAAATCATGAAAATCGGGCCCCTGCGGCGGATGGAAGTGACCGTGCCGGAAATCTCGGCGGTGAGCTGGCCGAGTTTCATGACGGGCGTCGATCCGGGCGCGCACGGCATCTTCGGGTTCACGGAACTCGTCCCCGGGACGTACGACACAACGTTCCCGAATTACGCCAGCCTCAAGGCGCCGACGATCTGGGACAGGCTCGAACAGCAGGGCAAGCGCAGCGTCGTCATCAATCAGCCGGGCACGTACCCCGCCCGGCGGCTGGCGGGCGCGCTGGTCTCGGGCTTCGTCGCCATCGAACTGCACAAGGCGGTGTTTCCGGCGAAGTACATCGGTCCGTTGCGGCGCCTCAACTACGAGATCGACATCGACACCGCGCGCGCCCGCCGCGACCACGCGTATGCCCTGCGCGAACTGGAGTCGACGCTCGAAGGCCGGCAGCGCGCGGTCGAGATGTTCTGGCACGTCGAGGATTGGGATTTCTTCGAGGTCATCGTCACCGGCACCGACCGCCTGCACCATTTTCTGTGGCACGCCCTGGTCGACGAGAATCACGAACTGCACAGCCGCACGATCAACTACTACCGCAACGTCGACCGCTTCGTCGGCGAGATGGCCGACCGTTATCGCGCCGAAACCAAAGACGACAGCCTGACCGGCCTTTTCCTGCTCAGCGATCACGGGTTCTGCGCGCTGGAGAAAGAGGTCGCCCTCAATCGGTTCCTCATGGAAAAGGGCCTCGTGAAATTCACCGCCGACCCGCCGGCGGACCTCAGCCAGATCGCGCCGGAATCGAAAGTTCTCGTGCTCGATCCGAATCGCGTCTACGTGCACCGGCGCGGGAAATATCCCAACGGCCGCGTCGATGCGGCCGACGCCCCCAAAGTCCTGGCCGACGCCCGGGCGGCGCTCGCCGAAATGTCGTACGACGGCAAAAAGCTCGTGCGGCGGTTCTTCACGCGCGAGGATGCCTATCACGGCCCGCACGCCGCGAGCGGCCCCGACTTGGTGGCCGTGTCCATCAACGGCTACGATTTCAAGGGCGCGGTGGATCGCACAGAGGTTTTCGGCAATTTCGGCTTCACCGGCATGCACAACCAGGACGACGCGTTTTTATGGACGGCGCAGCCGTGCGCCGAGGTCCCATTTATCACCGATGTCGCCGGTTTGATTCTCGAACATTTGGGATAACGTGTGCGCGGCCGTTCCCGGCCGCGGACTAACACGCATCAGGCCGATTTTGCGTTGAAGAGCGTTTCGATCCGGCGTTTCAACATTCGACTCCGAAACAAAATACGGATCTGGACCACGACCGTCGGCAAAATAAGTGTGAGGAGAGACCCAAACAGATCCGCCTTCGAAATACCTCCGTGTTGAACGCTCCCCCCGATGATGACCGCCGTCACAGCGGCGGTCCAAAATGTCAAAAACGCGATCGCCGCGTACGTGATGCGCATCGTTACGGCGATTCGGAGGCCCGTTGCCCCGGGCGTGAAACGGCCGACGACGATCGGCCCCTCGGGGTTCCACGTGCGCATCATGCCGCCGAAAATGTGGGGAAGAACGGGCTTGAATTTGAATCCGTCGCGCGAGACCCTGCCGAGGAATTGCTTTTCCGTGACGAAATGAAAACCGCGTTCCTGCTCCGTGACGGCGGCGAGGGCGGCGACCGCGTCGTCGACGGTCATGGCCGTTTCGATTTCGAAAGATTCCCACGGCCACAGCTTCATTCTCGGTCCCGCGATCTTTTTTGCACTTTCTTGCATTTTAGTCGAGGCCGCCGCGCGGTCAAACGAGGGCGATGATTGAAACTGGAATGCTGCGAACTGCCGTTACTATTGTCGCGGGTCTGATTCTCGAACGCCTAGCCCCGTGCGGGCGGCGACGCTCCCCATTCGAAATATTTTGCGATATAAGAAGCGGCGCGACGGGTTTGCCCGGCGCGGATCTGCAACGTCAAAATATCACCGAACACCGCAATTTCGAAAAAAAATTACGCTCGGCGTCTAGCCACGCGAAAAATAACGATTAAATTGATTGCCGTGGCAAACAGGTGGTAAGGCGATTCGGGTGTTTCAACAGAATAACGATAACCATTATGAGGAGACGAAAATGAACCGGGCGCAAGTATTGAAAGACATCGAAGCGACGTTGGGTGTGGTGCCTGCCTTTTTCAAGGCCGTATCCGATGCGACTCTCGAAATGGAATGGAACCTTTTCCGTCGCGTGCAACTCCAACAGGGCGCCGTGCCGGCGAAATATCGCGAATTGATCGCGTTGGCCGCCTGCGCCACGTGCCAGTGCCAATACGGCGCGATGTATCACACGGAGATGGCGCGGCAATGCGGCGCGAACGACATGGAAATCCAGGAAGCGCTGCAGTGCGCGCAGTCGGCGGCCGGCTGGAACGTTTATCGCAACGGCCTCCAGTTGGATTGGAATCAATGCCGCAACGAAATCGCGCAGATCGCCAAGCATTTGCAGAACACCGGCGGGCTGACGGCGGGCGCCGGCCAGGCCGGGGCCGCTCGCGACCAGGCGCATCAGAACGCCTGAGCGGACCAAGAAAGGCCGCCGAATTCCGGGAACGCGCGGGCGCGGCTCATCAGCCGCGAAGGATCGGGGCCGACAGGCGAGCCGCCGCGCGCTCGCGACGTTCCCGGAATTCGGAGCCCGGAGAATTGTGATAGCGAGAGTCCCCGGCGAAGAGCCGGGGATTTGTCTTTAATGAGATATCGATGAGGTCCACGGTCGATGGTGCGGCGAATCGCGCATCGGCCGGAGACGGCGGCGCGTCGAAACCGGCCCGATTGTTTTTGTCAGCACGATTCGCGAGCGAAACGTCAATTCGGGCGCGCGCGGTCAGCGAGCCGGCGCGTCGGGCGATTTCTGGGGAATCGTGAAATACACGGTGGCGCCGCGGCCTTCGCCCGGGCTTTCCAGCCAAATCCGGCCGCCGTGGAGTTCGACCAGTCGGCGGGAGAGCGGCAAGCCGAGGCCGGTCCCTTGCTGCTGGCGCGCGAGGCTCGAATCGACTTGCACGAACGCTTCGAAGATGCGCGTCTGGTCCTCGGGCCGCACGCCGATGCCGGTGTCGGCGACGGCGACGACCAGTTCGCCGTTCTGCTCCGCCGCCCGCAGTTCGATCGCGCCGCTATCGGGCGTGAACTTCACGGAATTCGCCAGCAGGTTATAGAGGATCTGCCGCAACTTGCGCCGGTCGCCCCAGATCCGGCGGTCGGCCAAGGCCGGGGGCAGCTTCGTCGCCAGCGAAATCCGGCGCGCCGCCGCCCGCTCGTGCACGGTCGCCAGCGCGTCGGCGAACAGGTCGCCGAGCCGCGCCCACTCCGGCGTCAACTCCATTTTCCCGGCTTCGACCTTCGACAGGTCCAGCACATCATTGATGAGTTGCAACAGGTGGGAGCCGCTGGCGTGGATGCTGCGGGCGTATTGCGCCTGTTGTTCGGTCAACTCGCCCGCCAGGCCCCCGGCCAGGACCTGGGCGAAACCGAGGATGGCGTTGAGGGGCGTGCGCAGTTCGTGGCTCATGTTCGTCAGAAATTCACTTTTCGCGCGGTTCGCGATTTCCGCCTCGCGCTGCAGCCGCCGGCGCTTCTCCTGGTTTCGTTCCAGCGAACGCCGGTACAGGTACAGCGCGGAAAAAATCGCGCCGCTGCTGACGAAATAGACGGCGCCGTTCATGACGATCAGGCGCGGATCGAGAAACGTCGCCGCCAACTGCCGGCCGTTGCGCAAAAACGGCGCGAACGAGAGGACGCCGAAAAACTCCAGCGCGAGCACGGCCAGCAGGCCCAAGTTGCTGCCGATCAAGAACATGACGATGCCGCGCGGGCGGCCGTACCAGAAAAAAGCGGCGGCGGCGGCCATAATCAGGATGGTCTGCAGCGAACTGAACGTGCCCAACAGGTGCATATGCACCAGGGCGGCGACGGCGAAAAGCGACAGCATGACGATGATGCTTGGATAATGGAAAGAGAGTGCGCGGTCGCCGATCCGGCGGGCGACCAGATTGGACGCCACGAACGCAACGATCGCCAGCCACAGCACGACATCGACGGCCAACGAAAGCTTGACAAATCGCGGATTGAAAATGTCGTCGTATTGGAGCGTAAGCGTCGCGATGGTCTGGCCGACAAACAGCGGCGTGAAAAAAAGCAACACGGCGAAGCCGCCGTAAACAATGCGCGTTCGCGATTCGCGCAACGACGCAACGTCGCCGGCGTCGACCTGGTTGTTTTTTGATTCGCCGTGGTCCATCCCGGGGGCATTTTACGCGCGGTTTCGCGAAAAACCAACGCCAAGAAACGAAATCGGCCGAACTTGGAGAAAAGTGCGGCGGCGCCGCCGGTTGAACTCGCGGAAAAGATCGTTACGTTTTCTCGATTTTCGAAACCGAAGGGCAACACGAGTACGGAGGATCGCCATGCCTACGACCCGAACGATTCGCAAGGTGTTGAAAGCGAAAACGACCCTCGAAGGCGCGGGCGTCCATCTGCACCGCGCCATCGGCAACGGCGACGCGCCGATGTTCGACCCGTTTTTGCTGTTGGACGATTTCCGCAACGACATCCCGGCGCATTATCTCAAGGGTTTTCCGTGGCACCCGCACCGCGGGATCGAGACGATCACCTACATGCTCGCGGGCAACGTGGAGCACGGCGACAGCATGGGCAATAAAGGCGTGATCTCGGCGGGCGACATCCAATGGATGACGGCGGGCAGCGGCATCATTCATCAGGAAATGCCGAAGGGCGACCGCGAAGGGCTGATGTACGGCTTTCAGCTTTGGGCCAATCTGCCGCGCTCGCACAAGATGATGGACCCGCGCTACCGCGGCATCGTCAGCAGCGAGGTGCCGGTGGCGGAGTTGGCCGGCGGCGTGAACGTCCGCGTCATTTGCGGCAAGGTCGACGGCCAGGTCGGGCCGGTGCGCGATGTCGTCACCGATCCGGAATATCTGGACGTGAGCGTGCCCGCCGGGGCCGAATTCACGCACCCCACGGCGCGCGGCCACACGGTGTTCGCCTACGTCATCGACGGCAAAGGCAGCTTTTGCGGCGTGAACGATCCGTTCGCCTACGAGGCGGAAGGCGTCAACTATTTCGACATGGACCGCGACCCGTTCCTCGGCAACCGTACGCTCGTTTTCTTCAACGACGGCGACCGGATCGCCGCGACCGGCGGCGACGAAGGCGTGCGTTTCTTGCTGATCTCGGGCCGGCCGATCGGCGAGCCCGTGGCGTGGTACGGCCCGATCGTGATGAACACCGAGGAAGAACTGCGCGTCGCGTTCGACGAGTATCGCCGCGGCACGTTCATCAAGAAACGGAAATAACTAGTGGTCGGTGGTCAGTGGTCAGCGAACAGCGAACAGTGAACAGCGAACAATGAACAGTGAACGACGAACAGTGAACAGTCGCCAGGTATCCGACGCAAAGCGCCCGATCAATCACTCCGCGCCACTGGCCACTGGCCACTGACCACTATCGAAGCACTGGAATTTACCGTGACGGTTGCGTATTATTTTGGCGTGACCGTCCCCGAAAGCAGGAAGTAACATCTTCAGGAGGTAGGCCCAAATGAAACGAGCCGTTTTGGTGCTGTTGCTTTTGGCGCTCGCCGTGGGCGTGCTGGCGCTCGTCGCCTGTTCCAAGCCCGAGCCGCCGCCCCCGCCGCCGCCGCCGGTCGTGCATCACGCGAAGCCAGCGGAACCGGCAGCGGCAGCGCCGACTCCGACCCCGACCCCGCCGCCGGTCGTGCAACCGACGCCTCCGCCGGCGCCGCCCGCGGCCAAACCGGCTCCGGCGGCCAAAAAAGGCGAAGCGAAGAAGAAGAAAAAAGACTAGCGTCAGTTTGGAAACTTCGCCGCCTCCCTGGGGCGCCCAGCCGGGCGTCTCAGGGGCGTTCGGCCGCTGGTTTGAGCGTCGCCGGCGCCGGACGGCCGCCACTGCTATGGTGAGTTCGGCCGCACGGTCGCAGCCGGGCCGTGGGAATCATGGGAAATACGGGAGTCATGACAGGCATGGGAAGCCTAGAGTCGCCTAACGCCCAGGGCTCCCATTACCCCCAGAACTCCCAGAATTCCCATGACTGCGCGCACTAAGCCATGGCTGCTGCCCGCGCGGTTCTGCGGTGTGGTGTCTTTCGGCGGCGATTAGCCGAACGGCCCGGCCGAGCGTTTTTCACCCATAAAGTTACCGATAAATAGCCATAAATCACGACGACGCGGAGTGGTCGCCCGCTGGCGTGGAAATCGTTTCGCTTCGGTCGCGCGGCGAATATCGGGTCAGGTTGCCTTCTTCTTCATCCCCATCACCAACATCACGACGCCGAAGATCAACATGACGCCGCCCCACCAGAGGTTGATGTTGACGTCGAGCGAGCGGGCGTACATCGGATCGCCGCTCGTGAACGCGCCGTAGAGGGTGAGAATCAAACCGAGCAAAGCGAACATGCCGCCGATCGGAATGCGGATATCCAGGCGCATGGCGGGTTCCTCCGTTTCTCAGTAGAACACGAGGTTGAGCACGATGGTCAGGGCGAGCACGACGATCGCCAGCGTCGCCGGCCGCTGCCACCACGTTTTCGAATCGTCTTCGGGCTTCGGCGTCAGCGAGTAGACGAGGCCCTTGAGATCGCTTTCGGCCCGCGGCTGGGTGGCCAGGCTGATGACGATCGACACCACCAGGCAAACGGCGAAGGCCCAGATCGCCGTCCAGAAATTCTGCGACATTTCGCTCGGGAAGTGCTGCAAGACGCCGAGGTAGCCGCCCTTGAAGCCGACCGTCGCCCCGGCCGGCAGCGAAATCCCTTGGTGCACGGCCGCCGCCAGCGTGCCGGCGAGCAGGCCGAAGAACGCGCCGTGGCCGGTCGTGCGTTTCCAGAACATGCCGAGCGCGAAGGTGGCGAAGAGCGGCGCGTTGACGAACGCGAAGACCAACTGCAGCAAGTCCATGATGTTGTTGTACGACTTGGCGACGTACGCCGCGCCGAGCGACAGGACAATGCCGACGACGGTCGTCGCCCGCCCCATCCAGAGCAGGTGCTCGTCGGTGGCGCCTTTATTGATATAGCCCTGATAGAGGTCGTACGTCCACACCGTGTTGAACGCCGTGACGTTGCCCGCCATCCCGGACATGAACGACGCGAGCAAGGCGGTCAGGCCCAGGCCCAGCAAGCCCGCCGGCAGCAGCGCGATGAGCATTTTCGGCGTCGCCAGGTCGTAATCGAGCACCACGCGGCCGCGGCTGTCGAAGATCGGCTTGCCGGCGTCGTCGTGCTTCGGCGGCACCAGACCCTCTTCCACGTCGGCGACGGGGGCCGCGGCGCCGGCGGCCATCGCGGCCGGCGGCTGGTGGGCCATTTTGTTGGCGTAGTCGGCGGTGAGCGCCATGGCGATCATGCCGGGCACGATGACCAGGAACGGGAACAGCATCTTGGGGACCGCGGCGATCAACGGCGTGCGGCGCGCGGCGGACATCGAATCGGCCGCCATCGCGCGTTGCACAACGAGAAAGTCGGTGCACCAGTAGCCGAACGACAGCACGAAACCCAGGCCCATGATCAGGCCGAACCACTCGACGCCGAACGGGTTGGCCGACGAGCTGCCCATGTGCGACCACGACGAGGTGTAGGCCGTCGGCGAAAAGCCGTTGGCCGTCGCGACGACCGCGAGCTTGGCCTTGAGCCCGTCCCAGCCGCCGATGCGTTTGAGGCCGAGTACGACGACGGGGATGAACCCGAAGACGATCAGGAAGAACTGCAGCACCTCGTTGTAGATGGCGCTGGTCAGGCCGCCGAGGAAAATGTAGACGAGCACGATCGCCGCCGAGATGA
>CAZHPN010000053.1:0-33136 GCA_964534375.1 uncultured bacterium
ACCCCGCGGCCGGTCTTTCCGGCACGAACGGAAACAACGGACAATTTCTGATCGTCAACGCCGACCCCGGCGCGCCCGCCTTCATCGCCGCACAGGCCGGCGGCTATGCGGCCTCGACCACTGTGCCCTACCTCTTCGCCGGCGGCATTACGTGGCTGACCGTCATGTTTTCGGCGCCGCTGACGCCAAACAACCCGACCCCTCCAAACTGCGCGTACGGCGACGATGATGACGACACGACGCCGCTTGACGACGATGACGATAGCGTGCCCGGTGACGACGACTCTACACTGTCCGGCGACGACACGGCGCCCGCGGACGACGACTCCGCGCCGGCCGATGACGATGACCAGGCGAGCGACGACGACAACGATGACAACGACGACGAAGTTGAGAGCCCGGCTCCGACGCCGCAGTGGATAGATGTGTCGTTATCGGTCCCGGCATGTCCCCAGGAGGAAGACAACGATTTGTGGGCCGTTTGGGGAAGTTCGTCTGCGGACGTCTTTGCCGTGGGCGGCCCGCCGAATGGCGCCCCAGTAATATGGCACTACGATGGTTCGGCGTGGTCGAACATGTACAAGTTGTTGCCGTGGTCGCCGGAGCGTGCGCCGTCCACAAACTTGCTCGGCGTTTGGGGAAGCTCGTCCTCGGACGTTTACGCCGTAGGAGGGTACGAACTGCCTTTGGCGCTCCACTACGACGGTTCGGCGTGGTCGCCGATAACGCCCGGGAACACGCCTCCGGGTTGGTTGAACGGCGTGTGGGGCGCCTCGTCCTCCAACCTGTACGCCGTGGGCGGCGCGGGCGCTATTTATCAATACGGAGGTTCTCCACCGTCGTGGACGCTCGACGCGGACGATGACACGAGCCCAGAGATTAACGGTTGGAGAGGTGTGTGGGGACATTCGCCCACGGACGTGTTCGTCGTGGGGGGGGATATAAACAATAACATTTTGATTTCGTACGGCGATGGCGCCTCATGGACGGCATTCGAGAGCCTGCCGGACAAATACGCAGCTGGAAGTTTGAATAGCGTTTGGGGGAGCGCCGCCGCGGACGTCTTTGCTGTCGGCGGCCATGGCACGATTCTGGTTTGCGATGGTCCCTGTAACGGTACATCTTCGTGGTCGGAGGTGACGGCTCATCCCCCTTCTAATTCTCCTCCGACTACACACGGGTTGAACGGCGTTTGGGGAAGTTCAGCTTCGGACGTGTTTGTTGTAGGCGATGAGGAGGGAGGGGGCCTCGCCTTGATTCTGCACTGCGATGGTTCTTGCGACAATGATTCTTCGTGGTCGCTCATGACGATCCCGAACGTGGACAAGACGTTGTCGAGCGGTGCGTCCGTCACCCCTTGGTTGGGCGGCGTTTGGGGAACATCCCCCTCGGACGTGTGGGCCGTGGGACAATACGGAACGATTCTACATTACACTAATGATGACGACGATGACAACGACGACGACACCGCGTGGTCGGAAATGGCGAGCGGCACAACGGCGAATTTGATCGGCGTTTGGGGAAGCTCCCCGTCGGACGTTTATGCGGTCGGCGCAGGGCCCGACAACGGCGTGGCTCTGCACTACGACGGCTCTTCCTGGTCGAATGTCGAGTCGTGCAACACGACAGGGCCGTTGAATGCCGTTTGGGGAAGCTCGCCGTCCGCCGTGTTTGTGGCGGGTGACGGGGCCTTGGTGTACCAATTCGACGGTTCCGGCTGGACGCCAACGGCGGGCAGCGGGTACGATGATTGGAACAGCGTATGGGGATCATCTAGCTCCGATGTGTTCGTGGTGGGCCGATTGGGATCAATTAACCACTGGGACGGTTCGTCGTGGTCGGGCATGACGACCGGGGGCCCCGGCAGCCTGAACGGCGTTTGGGAAAGCTCGTCTTCGGACGTGTTCGCCGTGGGATACGATCCGGACTTCGGCGTCGGGCAGATTTATGCGTACGACAGGCTCTTTAACAAGTGGCCTACGGTGGCCGACTGCGGCGCCTGTGTGTACGTCGGCATTTGGGGAAGTTCGGCCTCGGATGTGTTTGTCGTGGGCTTCGAAAACACCGATCCGTCTTTCCCGGGCATCATCACGCATTACGACGGATCCGAGTGGCCGCAACCGAGCGCCCCGATCGCCAATTGCCCATCGTTGTTTGGCGTTTGGGGAAGCTCCCCGTCGGACGTATTTGCGGTGGGCGGGGATGTCAACTTCGACAACCGCACGGATGTGATTCTGCATTACGACGGCGCCTCGTGGTCGCCGGCCGGGCTGACCGGGATACCGCAAGAGTTGCGAGGCGTTTGGGGAAGTTCTTCCTCGGACGTGTTCGTTGTCGGCGGGGGCGGCACGATTCTGCACTATGCGCCTAATCCGTGACAAGGGACGGGGAGGATTGAGCGATGACCAGTGAATTGAAACAGCATTGCCGGCTAGCCGTTCGCCTGAAAACAAAAAGCCAACCCTGTTTCTTGTTGCCTTTGTTGACGTTGGCGCTGCTCGCCTGCGCCATCGCCTGCGGCGGCGCTGGCGCCGGCAGCCTCGAGCGCCTGACCGATGACGATTCATCGGCGAACGATGACGACAACGACAACGATGATAATGACGACGACGTTTCGCCGCCGGCCGATGACGATGACGATGACGACGACAGCACGCCGCAATGGTCAGTCATGTGGAACGGGAAGCCTGGTTCGTTATTCGACGTTTGGGGAAGCTCCGGCTTTGATGTTTTCGCCTCAGGAGACCAACCCCTGTCCGGCGTGTTTCTGCATTATGACGGTTCGTCGTGGTCGCCCGTGCCGGGTGTTCCGTCCACGGATAATTTCAGCGCCATTTGGGGAATCTCGGCCAGAGATATTTACGCTGGCGAACGACCCGCGACTCCCCCCTCTTCACCAAGAATCTTGCACTACGACGGTTCCACGTGGTCGGCGGTGCCGGGTATTCCCCAGACGGATTCGTTTGGCGCGATTTGGGGAAGCTCGGCCACTGACGTGTTTGCCGCGGGAACCACTTCGGAGAGTCCCTACTCCGGTGTCACCTTGCATTATGACGGTTCCTCGTGGTCGCCCGTGTTGGGTATCCCGCCGACGGATGCGTTCGCCGCAGTTTGGGGAAGCTCGGCCGAAGACGTTTTCGCCGTGGGCACTTGCGGTGGGCCACTTTGCATCTTGCATTACGACGGGTTCTCGTGGTCGTCGATGACCATACCGGACGGGACGGCGGGTCAGTTCGGGAGCGTCTGGGGCAGTTCGTCTTCCGACGTATTTGTTAGCGCTACGGGCATCTGGGGAAGCTCTTGGTCCGACGCGTTTACCATCGACGATCCCAATGGGATACTGCACTACGACGGTTCCGCTTGGTCGCCAATGACGGGCCCGCAACGGCTGGAGTTGCTTTCCGCGCCGCTGGAAACCCGGACTTCAGACAACGGTTATGACTGGATTTGGCATTATGACGGTTTCACATGGTCTGGGATGAACCTGCCCGCGCCGCCCGGGGCAACAGCCAATAGCCACTCCGCGACCCCTATTTTGAGAGGCATTTGGGGTAGTTCGCCTTCGGACGTGTTTGCCGTGGGCCAATATGGCTACGGCGAGACGTGGAACTCCATAATTTATCACTATGGTTATTAGCGCATGGCGGCGGCCGGGGCGGCACGATGCCCGACTGCCGCGCCGCGAAATCGCCGCGGCGTGCTCGATTGCGGGGCGAGCGATGAGCGCTGCCGACCGGTGCGTTGGCCCCGGAGTTCGGAGGTCTGGACCCGAAAGCGGACGGAGGTTAGTATCGTTTCCCGAGTGGCACACGGAGCCGTGAGATGAAATACATCGACCTGTTCGGCATTCCGTTGAAACCGAGAATCCAACCTTGTTTTCCACTGCCTTTATTATTGGCGCTGGCGCTGCTCGCGTGCGCCATCGCCTGCGGCGGCTCCGGCGCCGGCAGCGTCGATCACTTGAACGACGACGATTCGCCGCCGAGCGATGACGACAACGACGACGACAATGACGATAACGACGACGCCACACCTCACTGGTCCGTGATGTGGACCGGCGAGCCAGGATCGTTTTTTGGCGTGTGGGGTAGCTCCGCCTTGGATGTTTTCGCCTCAGGAGACCAACCCCTGTCCGGCATGTTTCTGCATTACGACGGTTCCTCGTGGTCGCCCGTGCCGGGTGTGCCGTCGACGGATTATCTGTCCGCCATTTGGGGAAGTTCAGCCACAGACGTCTATGCGGCGGGAATTGTTTCAGCGGGCGCCGACTCCGGTACGATTTTGCATTATGACGGTTCGGACTGGTCGGCGGCGCCGGGTATACCGCCGACGTGTGGTTTCTCAAGCATTTGGGGAAGCTCGGCCACGGACGTGTTCGCCGTCGGGGGGTGCGGTTACACGCCTTGTGTCTTTCACTACGATGGTTCGGCGTGGTCCGCGATGTCCGGCATACCGCCGACGTGCAGTTTGTTGGCCATTTGGGGAACTGCGGCCACAGACGTGTTCGCCGTGGGCGGTTGCGATGACGCACCCTCAGTCTTTAACTACGACGGTTCCGCGTGGTCGGCGATGACCATACAGAACGGGATGACGGGTGCGTTCGGGAGTGTCTGGGGAACCTCAGCCTCTGATGTGTTTGCCGGCGGTGCGGGCATTTGGGGAAGCTCGTGGTCCGATGTGTTTACCATCGGCGATCCCAATGGGACACTGCACTACGACGGTTCCGCTTGGTCGCCCATGACGGGCCCGCAACGGCTGGAGGTGCTTTCCGCGCCGCTGGGAACCCGGGCTTCAGACAACGGTTATCACTGGATTTGGCATTACGACGGTTTCACATGGTCTGGGATGACCCTGCCGGCGCTGCCCGGGCCAACAGCCAATGGTTACTTTGCGACCCCTATATTGAGAGCCATTTGGGGAAGTTCGCCTTCGGACGTGTTCGCCGTAGGCCAGTATAGCCACGGTGGCGATTATGGCAAGGCATGGATGTCCATAATCTACCATTATGGTTATTAGCATATGACGGCGGCTAATGGCCAGCGGCCGAGGGCTGGCGGCCAGTGGCCGAAAGCCAGTGGCCAGTGGGCAGGGGTCAGTGCACAGCGAGCCGCACAGGGAGAACATCGACAACGCGTCGCCGTGCGCGAGGTGTTTCGATTCCCTGAGCCGATGGCAAGCAGCTCTTAAGATCCGCGAAGCTTTGACGAGCATAGATTCACCAGGGGAATCTCATTTTCGCCGGGTCCCACAGCTCGGGGTGGCGCACGACGGCGATGGCCAGCGACGCCGCAAAGACCAGCGCGATGACGAGCAGCGCTCGGCGGCCTCGCGCTTCATCCGCCGGCGGGCGCAGGATCGCGAGGCCGGTCTCGCGGCGGAACGGTTTGCCGAAGAGGGCCAGGCCAAGCGTCAGCAAAAAAAGTCCGGCGCCGAAAATGATCTCGACGATGAATTTCGTCGGGCGGTAGCGAAAGACGATTTCATGCGCTCCGGCGGGCAGCGAGATGCCCTGGTAGAGATAGTCGGCGCGATAGATCGGAACCGCCCGGCCGTCCACCTGGGCGGTCCAGCCTGGGTAATAATTCTGGCGCATCACGAGGAAAGCCGGCCGCTCGGCCGCGGCGCGCAAACGATAAGAATCGGTCCCCGCCTCTTCAAGGTCGAGGCGGCCGCCCGCGGCGTCAACGGCAGCCGCCGGCGGCGGGTCGGTTATCCGCTCCACGTAAGCGACCGCCGTCACATCTGCGACCGGTTTGCTCAGCGCGGCCAACGCTTCGGCGGGGTCCCCGACGGCGACGACTTGCCGCGCCAGGCTGAACAACGGCGCCGGCGCGGGAATTTCCTGAACTTTGACGCGGCCGGTGTCCAGCACGACCGGCAGTCCGGAGCCTTCTTCCGCCAGCAGGTACTTGACCGACATGCGCCGCAGCCACGTCACATTCAAGCTTGGGGCGACCTGTTCGTTTCGAGCAAAGCGCAAGGGCGTCTTGCAAACCGCCGTGTCGATCCCAAACAGGAGCGGGGTGCTGTGCGGCAATCCCTCAATGCCGTAATGGTAGGAGGACACGCCTTCCGCCCAACCGCCGTGACTGTACGGCAGGTGATTGACTTCGGAGTAGATGCGGAAGCCGTCCAGGTGGTCGTTGAGAAAGTCGACCGTCGCGAATGGCCCGAAAATCGCACGGTCCGCCACCGGGTTTTCGTTCATTCCGGCGGCCGCCAGGTCGCCGAAGAGCAGCAAGCCCAGGGCCAGACAAACGGCGCGTTTGACCTTCGGGCTGCGCCATTGCGGACGCGTCGCTGCAAACACCGCGAGCACGAGCGCGAGCGCGAGCGCGGAACGCCAACACAAATCCCGGCTCACCACGGCGCGGACCCGATCCAGCGCCGTCGCGACGGCGACGGCGTGGAAGGCGCGGGCAAACACCGGGGCGCCGTAGACGGCCGCCGCGCCGCCCCAGGCGGCGGCGAACCAGACCAGCGCGCCGCCGCCGGACAGGCGCAGAATCTTGCGGCGCGTGCGTTCGTCTGCCTCGAGGATGCGGTCGACGCCGGAGGCGATCAGAAAGGCCAGCGAAAGGTAGACGACCTGCATGAACCGCGGCGGAATGCGCAGGCGGTCGAACGGCGGCAACCGTTCGAGCCAGCCTTGAAACGGCCCGGCGGCGCCCATCATGTACAGCAACCCGAAGGCGACGACCGCGAGATGGGCGCGGCCGCGGCGGCCCAGGTTGCCGGCGAATGCCGCCGGCGCCAGGATCAGCGCGCCCAGCCCCAGGTACGCGGCGACCTCTTTTTCGTTGTTGTTGATCAGCCACCAAGTGTCATTCATCGCGCGGCCGTGGTGCGCCGGACTGACGAGGCGGATGAGCAAATCCGGCGTCAACGACTGACTGAAGCTGAAGGCGGCGCCCATGGCCTCTTGCCGAATCGATTGGCCCAACAATTCGACCATGCTGTGAATGATCGCCGCCACCATGGCCAGCGCCAGCAGGACCATCGCGAATATCGCCGCGGCCGTCGCCGCCGCCGGGCCGCGCCGTTTGCCGAACCAGGCTTCCATTGCGATTGTCGCGAGATAAACGCCCAGGCCCGCGAGAGCGAGAATCGGCCCCTGTTGGTGGCCCGTCGCGAACATCGCCGCGAGGATGAGACTGGCGGCCAACACATCGGAAATTCGGCCCTTGGTCAGGAACCGATCGACGAAGAAAAAGAGCCAGGGCAGCAGGCAAGCGGACTCGAACAGCATCAAGTGCACCAAGTGAAAAACCAGGTACGACGAAAAAGCGTAGGTCACCGCGCCGATCGCGGCGGAAACCGCCCGATGCGTTTGCTGGAGCAGGAAATAGGCGCCGAGGATCGCTGCCGCGAGGTGGAGCAGCACCGTGAGGTTCATCGCGATCCACGGCGGCAGGTGCGTGAAAATCAAGTAATTGGGCGGGTAAAGCGGCCCCAATTGGCCCTCGGCGAAGCCCGGAAAACCGCCGCAGACGCCCGGGCACCAGAACGGGAAATGTCCGTGCGCGACCTCGCCGAAGAAGAACGAGCGATTCGGGGCGGTCAGCCCGATCAGGTCGAAATGAAACAGCGTGCCGGCGAACGCCGCCACCTTCGGGAAGAAAGCGGCGATCGAGCCCAACAGCAGCGCGATAATCGGCCACGACGCGCTTCGTTGAGATTCGGGCCCGCACAATTTGCGCCTCGCCAACGTGGTTCATCCACGGATCGAATCCGCTGCCGCCAGGTTCCAGGCTATCGTCGCAGCACCGAAAAGCTTTGGCAACGCCGCCCGCGGCGAAGTTCAACGCCAAGTCCGGTTTTCCAGCCATTGCCGAGACGACAGGGCCGGCGTCGCGTGAGCGGGCCGCAGGCATAAGAAAACGCCGCGACGGTGAGCGTCGCGGCGCTGAGTTCGCTTTTCTTCGCCTAGTTCACGCCGCTGATCAGGTCCGTCCAATGCGGCACGTTCTTCGCCCAACTGAGGTCCGCATACGACGTAAGGTAGTACGGTGGGGGGTCCGTGACCGGGTTGGGAAAGTAAATCGAAATGCCGTGTTCGTCGGCGTCCTGCGAGAGGCCGTGCGCATGGTAGATCACGGCGTTGGCCACCGCGGTCTGCACGGCGGTCGCGGCGTCGTTCACGGCCTGGCCGAGGTTTTCGGCCTGAATCTTCACCGTGAAGTCGTACAGGTCGATGTAGTCGGTCACGAAAAACGCCAGCGTGTTCTCCAGGGCGTCGAGGACGCTGGCGTTGGCGTTGCCGCCGACGGCGATCAAGGTCACGGCGAAGGCGTCGACGGCCGTCGCCAGGGCGTCGAGCTTCGTCAAATCGGCCGCCGATTGCGTCGCGTCCGGATACTCGACGTAGGTTTGCGCGATGAGGGTTCCCAACTGCGCCGCGGTCATCGTCGGCGAGGCTTTGAGCTGCCCCAGGAACTTGTCGTAGGCCCAGCCTTCATCGCCTTCCGTTTCTTCCGAGCCGACGTTCATGGCGGCGAACGGGCGCAGATAGTAGTCGATCTCGGCCATCGCCATCATGCAGCAGTCGAACCCGAAAAGGTCGATGTTCTTGACCGCGGTGTTCGCCTGGATCCACGTCAGCGCCGTAATGAGCTGGTCGTTGGTCATGAGCGCGCCGCCGCCGGGGCCGTCGTCTTCGCAGCAGTCTTTGGTCTTCTTCTTTTCCCAGCCCTCGCCGTGGTCCCACAGCACGAGCGCGTATTTCTTCGCCGGGAAATTGTCGAAGGCCCATTTGACGCTGTTCTCCAAAGTGACCGGGTCGGCCATGTTCAGCCAGCCGGGATCCACGAGGTCGTCGAGCGAATTGTGGTTCACTTTGTAGTAGTGGCTGTCGCCCGGGACCTGCCCCGAATAGATCACCAGAATATTCATCTGGGGCGTCGAGCCGACCGTTTCCATCTGCTGCATGTTCATCGTGCCGTAACCGTACTGGCCCAGATTATTGTCGGCAGCCATGTACACGACGAAGGTCCAATCGGCGGGCGAGGCGTCGTTGTCGTCATCGTCGTCGGCGGGCGAGGCGTCGTTGTCGTTGTCATTGTCGTCGTTGTCGTCGTCATCGTCGGACGGCATGGTGTCGTCGTCGTCGGGCGGCGTGTCGTTGTCGTCGTTGTCGTCGTCGTCGGCGGCGGGGGAGACGTCGTCGTCGGCGGGCGGACTCTGGTCGTCGTCGCCCGACGAAGAGTTATTCGAGCCGCAGGCGACGATCGCCAGCAGCAAGAACGCGCCGAGGAGCGCAACCGAAAGCCATGAACGGGAAATCTTCGGAAACCCAGGTGTCGAATCCATCGTTGGTTTCAACTTTCGTATCGCCGTGTTGGAGCATCGTTTCGCTGCGGGCGAATCGGGAGCGAAAACGACCGTCATTTCAAAACCGCCGCGTGGGCCTGCGGCACCCACTTCATCAGTATCAAAACGGGCGCTTTTTGGCAATGGCCGGGCGGGCGGCGGAATGCGGTGGGCAGCCGACCGGGCTTCACGCGGCATTCATCGCCAGCGCGATGGCGCCCAGGACGCCGGCGCGATTGCCGAGCGCGGGGCCGACCAGATAATGGTCGATGTCTCGCAGAATCCGGTCGGTTCGGAGGTAGCCGGCCAGAAGTCCCAGAGTCTTTTCGCGCACGCGCGGCAACAGGCGCGGCTGCTGCATGACGCCGCCGCCCAGCACAATGCACTGCGGCGACAGGGTGCAGGCCAGGTTCGCCGCTTCCCAGGCGAGATAGCCGGCTTCCATTTCCCACGCCGAGTGGTCGGCCGGCAAGGCCTCGGGGCTTGCGCCCCAGCGCAATTCCATCGCGCGCCCGGACGCCAGCCCTTCCAAACAGTCGCCGTGAAACGGGCAGGCGCCCGCAAACGGATCGGCCGCGCGGTCGTGCGGCGGCCGCGTGTGACCCATTTCCGGATGCACGAGGCCGTGCAACGGCCGGCCGCCGATCGCCACGCCGCCGCCGATGCCGGTTCCGACTGTCACGTAAACGACCACCTCGAGACCCTGCGCCGCGCCCCAGCGCCATTCGGCGAGCGCCGCGCCGTTGACGTCGGTGTCGAAGCGGATCGGGCACGAGAAGGCGCGGCCGATGCGTCCGACAAAATCCGTGTCGGCCCAGCCGGGCTTCGGCGTGCTCGTGATGCGACCGTATGTCGGCGACCCGGGAAACGGGTCGAGCGGGCCGAACGACGCGATCCCGATGCCGGCCAGCGGGCCATGCACGGCCTCTTGCCGGCGCAGGAAATCGATCGCCAGGCCGATCGTCTCGTCGGGCGTCGTGGTCGGAATCCGGATCTCAGCCCGGATGTCGTCGGGGCCCGCGCCGACCGCGCAGACGAATTTCGTGCCGCCCGCCTCGATGCCGCCGTACAACAAACTCACCTTTTTCATCCTTTTATTCGCCGGGCAGCGGGCCGGCCTTGATGGTGTTGCCGCGAATCTCCAGCTCGAACGGCGAGGTGATCTTGCCGCAGAACTTGCGCGAGCCGGGAGCGGCGAGCAGCCAGGCCATCGCTCGCCACGGCCCCGCCGGCGAATCCGGCGGAATGGCGCGCGCCACGTACGCGCCGGAATCGTCGCCGAGAATCACGCCGTTGCCGTTGACCGGTTCGTACGGGCCTTCCAGCCGGTTCGCCGCGTAGCCGTGAACGCCGGTCTGCGCCGCGCCGCTTTCGCGCGCCCAATCGGGGTGGACCCAGCCGGCGAGGGTGGAAAAAATGATGTAAAACAGCCCGTCTTTTTGAAAAAGCTGCGGGCATTCCAGGTGGGAATAACGGCCCGGCGGCAGCAACGGCGGATGAACCTCCCACGCGCTGAAATCCCCCGACGTGGCCAGGGCGAGGCAGCCGCGGCCGGCCGGCGAACGCGGCGCCGTCCGCCGCACCGCGCGGCCGAAGCGAGGCATGGTCGCCAGGTCGAGCGCCTGCCGGACGCTTTCCCACCAGCCGCGCGCGTCGGCCGGCGGCGCGGCGGTCGCCGTGACGAGCGCGCCGATCCGGCCGTCGGTTGGGAAGAGAAACGGGTCGCGCCAATCCTCGACGGGGGCCAGGCGGCGCGATTTTGCGTACCAGCGCGCGTCGGCGCACATAACAGGATTGGCCGGGTGCTTCGCGAAATGTTGGAGGTCATCGGAGACGGCCAGCCCGATCCGCTGCACCAACGAACGGCGCCGCTCCAGCGCCGTGTACAGGAACCAGTAGCGGCCGTCGCGCTCGAGAATGGAGCCGGTCCAAATCGCCTGGTCGTCCCATTCGCCCTTGGGGCCGGGCGCCAGTGCGGTCCCGCGATATTCCCAATGCGTCAGGTCGTGCGAAAACGCGTGCCCCACGGAAGCATGAAAATGCCGCAGACCCGCCGGCAGACGGCGCGGCGCTTGCAGGTGGAATAAATGATATCCATCCGGCGTCGGGACCAACCAAAAGTCCCAGGCGTATTGACCGGGCGGGGCGTAGAGCGGCACAGCAGGTCTCCGCGCTAGGCCGGAAACGCATCCTTTGAGCGCATTTCTTCGAGATTGGCGACGATGCGCGGCAGGTCGCTGCCGGGAATGCTCACCATGACGCCGTCGGGCCCGAGTTTCAGTTGCGGGCGCGAGCCGACGTCGCCGAAGCCGTACGCGACCTTGCCGGTCAGATACGGAATCGCGGCCATCGAGCTGCAAATCGGCCCGGCGTCGGCGTGCAGGCCGCAGTATTTCGCGCCGCCCATGCATTCTTCTTCCTCGATGGTCGAGTAGAAGCACGGACCCTGGGCGGCGAGGGCGAGCTTTGCGCAGAAGCGGGCTTTCTTCTCTACTTTGGCGATGTCGTTCGGCGCTTTGGTGAACCAGGCCAGCGCCACCGGTTCGCGCTCCAAACCGAGCAGCCGTTTCAATCCGCCGCGTGTTTCGCTGGTCATCGTCACTGCCTCATTTCCTGCCCAACGGACCACTGACCACGGGCCACTGGCCACGGACCACTGGCCGCCGGCTACTTGCCGGTGTAATGCAAGATCGTCCCGACGCTGCCCACGACAAAGACGTCCGCGTCCGAACTTCCCCAAATGCCGTACAACAGACTCGCCGTTCCGGTCGGCATCGGCGTCCAGGCCGAACCGTCGTAGTGCTGGACGGTCCCCGCCAGCCCGACGGCGAACACGTCCGTGGCGGAGGTTCCCCAAACGGCGGACAAATCCTCGGCGGTGTCGACCGTCATCGGCGACCACGCGGAGCCGTTGTAGTGCTGAATGACCCCCGTGGTTTGATCGAGGTCGAAGCCCACGGCAAACACGTCGGAGGGCGAGCTTCCCCAGACGCCCGAAAATGTCCCGGCCGCGCCCGGCGTCATCGCCGCCCACGAGGCGCCATTGAAATGCAGGATCGCGCCGTCGCCGGTGGAGTCGACGCCCACGGCGAACACGTCGGAGGCCGAACTGCCCCACACGCCGGCGAAATCCGCGGTCGAGTTGGTCGTCATCGGCGCCCAGGCGGAGTCGGCGTAGAGGAAGATGTTGCCTTGATTGCCGACGGCGAACACGAGGGAGGCCGAGGCGCCCCAGACGCCGGTGAAATCCGTGTTCGCGCTGTTGGTCATCGTCGACCACGAGGCGCCGTCGTAGTGCAGAATCGTATCGTTATTGCCGACGGCGAAGATGTCCGAATCCGAACTGCCCCAGACGGCGACCAACCACTCGATCTTCGTGTTTTTCATCGTCGACCACGCGGCGCCGTTGTAATGCAAGATCACGCCGGAATTTCCCACGGCGAACACGTCCGAAGGAGATGTGCCCCAGACGCCGTTCAGGTCGTAGAACGTGCCGCTGGTCATCGGCGGCCATACGGCGCTGTCGTCGTCGGCGGGCGACTGGTCGTCGTCATCGTCGCTCGGCGACGCGTCGTCGTCGGTTGCGGCAGCGCTGCTGCTGCTGGAACTGCCGCAGGCGGCCGCGGCGGCGAACAGGGCGATCGTCAATAACGTCAGCAAGAACCAATTCGCGCGAATCATGATTTCTCCTCGATTTCAGACGAGCAAGGGTGAAGGATAGGCGCCCCCGCCTGTCCGGTGTCGTTCATGTTGATCAGTCGATATTCCGCATTCCGCATTCCGCATTCGCCATTCCACGGTCCCATTCAGTTGCCGCTGTAATGGAGAATTGTCCCGGCCACGCCCACGGCGAACACGTCATCGGCGGCGCTGCCCCAGACGCCGAACAAATCGGCGGTCGCGGCGGCGGTCATCGGCGCCCACGCGGAGCCGTCATATTGCTCGACGAGGCCGGCTTCGCCGACGGCGAAGACATTCGTCGCGGCGCTGCCCCAGACACCGTACAACGACTCCCCGGTTCCGCTGGTCATCGCCGACCAGGCGGAGCCGTTGTAACTCAGAATTGCGCCGGAATTGCCGACGACGAAAACGTTCGCGGCGGCGCTTCCCCAGGCGCTTTCCAAGTTGGCCGTCGAGCCGCTGGTCATCGCCGACCAGGAGGAGCCGTTGTAGTTCAGGATCACGCCGGCGACGGCGGCGCTGTCGAAGCCGACGGCGAACACGTCCGTGCTCGAGACGCCCCAGACGCCGGACAAATAATCCGTCGGCGACCCGCCCGTCATCGCGGACCACGCCGAGCCGTCATAATGCACAATCACGCCGAGGTCGCCGACGACGAACACATCGGAAGCGGAGGTTCCCCAGACGCCGTACAAGCCCGAGTTCACGCCGCTGGTCATCGGCGACCAGGAGGAGCCGTCGTAGTGCAAAACCACGCCCACGAAAGTCGTGGTGTCCGTGCCGACCGCAAACGCGTCGTGGGCGGCGTCGGCCCAGACGCCGTTCAGTTCGGCCGTCGTCCCGCTGGGCTGCACCGACCATGCGGAGCCGTCGTAGTGCAGAATCAAGCCGGCGTAGCCCACGGCGAAGACGTCGGAGGCGGACGTTCCGGAAACGCCGTTCAGATTCGTCGTCGTGCCGCTGTTCATCGCGGTCCAGGCGGGTGCCGTGTCGTCATCGTCGTCCGGCGAGGCGTCGTCGTCGGCCGGCGACGAATCGTCGTCGTCGTCCGTCGTGTCGTTGTCATCGTCGATCGCCGGCTGGCTGCTGCTGCTGGAAGACTTGCCGCAGGCGAACGCGCAGGCAAGCAACACAACGGTCAGCAGAAGCAAGAGAAACAGACGGCCGTGATTCATCGCGATCCCTCCGGGCGTATGCCTATCCTCAAGTCGGTCGAAAGATCGAGAAACGTTTGTTGTTTTCTATAACTACGCGACCCGGGCCGCCCTGTCAACGTTCCTGCGCCAAAGTTGCGCGGTTCGGGTCGGCTGGCGAACGGCGAAAACTGAACTCTTGAAGGCGGCTTCGCTTGATGCCCGCTCACCCGCTCAGTCTCCCAGGCCCCAGCCTCTCAGCCTGCCCGTTCTCCCGACCTCGTTCAGCCTCCGTAGTGCAAGATCGTGCCGCCCGTGCCGACGGCGAACACGTCCGTCGCCGAACTGCCCCAAACGCCCATCAGCAGCGCGTGAAGCGCCTGATCGAACACGATCGACCACACGGCGCCGTCGTAATGCAAAATCGAGCCCCGGAAGCCCCAGCCCGCGTACAACACGCCCCCGACGGCGTACACGTCGGAGTGCGCGTCGCCCCAGGCCCGCGACATGGCCAGCGCGGCCGGACACGACATCGGCGACCAGGAGGACCCGTCGTAGTGCTCAATCAGCGCCTGACCGCCGTTGTTCGTGCCGACCGCAAAAATGTCGCTGGGTCCGGTCCCCCAGAGGCCGCCCAAATAGGCATCGGGGATGGTCTGCTGGCCCCATCCCGACCCGTCATAGTGCAAGATGACCCCGTTGTCGGCGAGGGCGTACACGTCGCTGCCGGAAGCGCCCCATAAACCGAGAACTTCGTAAGGCGCGCCAGCGGCGCCGGCGTAGCTCGACGACCACGAAGCGCCGTCGTAGCGCAGCACGACCGCGCCGGTCGGCGTGTCGTCGTCATCGCCCCATGGTCCATAGCTGCCGCCGCCGACGAAGACGTCGTCGGGCGAATCGCCCCAGACCGCGTAAAAGGCCAGGTATTGTTGGTCCGTCACGGACGTCCACGAGCTGCCGTCAAAATGAAGAATGATCCCGTCGTGGATGAGGTTCCAGTCCGTGCCCACCGCAAAGACGTCGGTGCTCGCCGCCCCCCAAATGTCGGAAAGACCGAACGTCGTGCCGCTGGTCATCGCCGACCAGGACGCGCCGTCATAATGCAAAATCGTGCCCTCGTCGCCCACCGCGAAAACGTCGCTCGCCGCGGTTCCCCAAACGTTGTTCAGAGCCAGCGCCGTGCCGCTGGTCATTTCGCCCCAGGGCGAGATATCGTCGTCCGGCGGCGTCAAATCATCATCGCTCGGCGGCAGCGTATCATCGTCGCTCGGCGGCAGCGTATCATCGTCGCTCGGCGGCGTGGAATCGTCATCGTCAGGCGGGGTGGCGTCGTCGTCGGGCGGGGTGGCGTCATCGTCGGGCGGGGTGGAATCGTCATCGTCGGGCGGGGTGGAATCGTCATCGTCGGGCGGCGTCAAATCGTCGTCGTCGTCGGGCGTGGCGTCGTTGTCATCGTCGTCTGCCGGGCCAATGTCGTCGTCGCCCGCATGATGCTGCGGCGCGCAGGCGCCGCCGGCGAGCAACACGGCCGCGAACAGAAACAACACCAACCAACGATTGCGTTTCACGGCATAACCTCCCATTGTCGGCGCCTTTTCGGAACCCCTGTGAAGATGTCCCAATAGGCGGTTATTTGATCCATAGCTACGCTTGCGGGGACATTCTGTCAAGATCATGAGGGCCGTCAATCGCTGGGCCCGTCAGAAAATTCGCATGAAACTCCGCATCAAGCGCGGCTATTCCCCGCGAGGGGGCAGGGGAATATCAAACTTCTTTAGGCGATACAGCAGGATGTGCCGCGGGATGCCGAGAAAGCGCGCGGTTTTCGTCTGATTGTAATGGTTCATCTTCAGCGCCTCGACGATCACGTTGCGTTCCAGGTCGACGAGGTTGACGCCGGTCGCGGGCAGCTTGATCGCCTCCGCGTCGCTCATGGCGGCGGCGGGCGGGGGCGGCGCCGACCACGGCGGCAGCAGCTCCGGGCCGATTTCCTCGGTTTCGGCGAGCAGCGCCAGCCGCTGGCAGAGGTTCTCCAACTCGCGGACGTTGCCCGGCCAGGCGTGGGCGAGCAGCGCCCGGCGGGCGTCCTCGGCCAGATGCAGCGGCCGTTCCGGGCTGAACCGCGCGAGAAAATAGTCGGCCAGCAACGGGATGTCCTCCGGCCGGTCGCGCAACGCCGGCATCGGCGCCGCGACGACGTTCAGGCGATAGAACAGATCCTGCCGGAAACGGCCGGCGGCGACCGCTTGCGCGAGATCCTGGTTCGTGGCGGCGACGACGCGCACGTCGACCGTTTGCGGCTGCTCCTTGCCGACGACGTCGATCGTCCGTTCGGAAAGCGCGCGCAGCAACTTGCTCTGCATCGGCAAGGGCAGTTCGCTGATTTCGTCGAGGAACAGCGTGCCCTGATGCGCCTGCTCGAATTTGCCCTTGCGGTCGCGGACGGCGCCGGTGAATGCGCCTTTGACGTGGCCGAACAGCTCGCTTTCGATCAGTTCGTGCGGCAGCGCGCCGCAATTGACGGCGACGAAGGCCTTTTCGCGCCGGTTGCTTTTGCGGTGCAGCCGCTGGGCGAGCAACTCTTTGCCGACGCCGCTCTCGCCCATGATCAGCACGGTGGCGGGCGAGGGCGCGACGCGGTCGATCAGGGCGACGACCTCGCTCATGCGCGCCGAGCGGAAGATCAACTCCCGCGCGCCGCTGGCGACGACCGATTCGAGTTCGCGGACGCGGGCAGCGAGCGCCGTGTGCGCCAGCGCCTTGCGGATCGTGAGTTTAAAATGCTCCTTGCCGCAGGGCTTGGGGATGAAATCGAACGCGCCGGCCTTCATCGCTTCGACGGCCATTTCGATGTCGCCGAACGCGGTGATCATGACAACCGCCGTTTCGGGGCTGCGTTCTTTCAGGCGGCGCAGCAACTCCAGGCCGTCCATCTTCGGCATCTTGAAATCGGTGACGACCGCGCCGTGCAGCGCCGGGTCGAACAGCGCCAGCGCGGCCGGGCCGTCCGCTGCCGCGTCGGCCTCGACGCCGTCCTCGTGCAAATGAAATTGCATCACTTCGCGAAAACTGTCGTCATCGTCGACGATCAAAACGCGGTTCATCAAATCTCCCCGGACTTCGTTGCGCTATGCAAAGGTTTTTGCTTCAACCACAGAGTCACAGAGATCACGGAAAAAAAAAGACGCGACTCTGTGTCCTCCGTGCCTCTGTGGTTCAATCCGCATGCCGCATTCCGCATTCGCCATTCCGCATTCCGCATTTCATTTGACTTCCGGCGGCGCCGCATGCCACCGCGCGGCCAGATCGTCGCGCACCGCCACGATCGTATGGCCGGCGCGGACCGTCTCGTAGCCGTCGTATTGCGGCGGCGTTTTGATCAGCGGCACGTCCAGCGAACTCGACCCCACCACGAGCGCCGGATGAAACTGCGGCAGCCACTCCGGCCGGTCGGTCCGCAGCGCCGCCGGCGTGAACAACCCCAATTCGTCATAAATGCGATATTCGCGAGCGCCCCAGCCGAACGCGCCGATTTCCTTCGCGCCCAGCCAGTCGCCGCGCGGCGCGTTGGCCGCCGCCCAGGCGCCGAGCTGCAAATACGCCGCCTCGCGGCGCTGGTAGCGGAGCGTCATTTGCTCCCAATCGAAGAGGAGCGGCAGCAGCGCCACCGCGAGGAAAACGGCCGCCGCCAGGGCCGGCGTCGCGCGCGGCCACTTCAGCGGGCGGCCGGGGCGCAACTGCAGCGCCCAATAGATGCCGCAGCCGACGACGAAGGCGACGACGAAGCTGAGATAAACCGAGAACACGAACCGCGCGAGCCGTTCCTCGTTGCCCGCAATCAGCGCCGGAATGACGTGCGCCGGCCAGCCGCCGTGGGTTTCGCGAAAGGCGTAGAGCGGCCGCACGACTCCGATGTAGCCGAGAGCCCCGCCGCTCAAGAGGCCGAGCAAATACAGGTCGGCGCGCCCGCTGAGGGCCTCGCGCAGGCGGCGCGCGACGGCCGGCGTCCCGCGCAGCGCCGGCAGAATGATCAGCGACAAGAACGGCGCGTAGTACCATTGGAAATACATCACGCACGGCCGCGCGGACAACACGAAAAGTCCGGCGTGGCAAACGGCCGCCAGCGCCAGCAACTGCGTCGTCGCATCCTGCCGGCGAAAGCGCGCCACTACGTACAGCAGCCCCGGGATCAACAGGAAATGCGGCGCGAGAAACCAGTGCCAGGTCGAGAGCAGCCCCGAAATCGACGCGACGAACGACAAAGCGAGCACGAACGGCCCGCCGGCCGTCGCCGGACACGCCTGCGCCTTGGCCAGCGCCGATTGCGGCAACGGACTGCCGTACGTGGTCAGCGTAAATATCAAATAGGAGGCGGCCAGTCCGGCGGCGACGAGCGTCGGCCCGAGAGCCGGCCGCGGCCGTCCGGTTCGCAGCCAGGCGTAGAGCCACACCGGCGCGACGGCGAGGCCGGCGGGGCGCGTCGCGACGAGGCCCGCGAGCAGGGCGAGGCCGAGGCCGAACCGGCCTGTGCGGCACGCCAGCACATAGGCGAGCAGCAGCGCGACGAAGGTCGAAGTCTCCATGCCCGCGACGCCGTTCAGGGCCAGCAACGGATGCGTCAGCCACAAGGCGGCGGCGAGCAGGCCCCAGCGGAAGTCGCCGAACGAATCGCGGGCGAGGCGCAGCAGCAGCAGGCAGACGGCCTCGTCGGCGACGGCGGTCCAGGCCGCGGCGGCGACGGGGATCGACAACCCCGCCAGGCGCAAGGCGGCGAGGGCGAAGGCGTAGGCGAGGGTGGTGCAGCCGAAAATCGGCTCGCCGACGTTGAAGGCCAATTGGCCGTGCTGCGCGAGGTTGTACGCGCAGCGAAAGGTGATGAACGCGTCGTCGCAGGGCCAGAAGCCGAGGGCGGTGCGTTGCGCGGCGACGGCGGCGGCGGTCGCCAGCCAAGCCCACGGCGGGACGGCGGCGGGCGACGGCTGCGGTTGCGTCACGGGCATCTCCTACGGAACGGCGCCGGGTTTACGGGTTGCGGCGCCGGAATTATGGCACAGATTCGCGGCGGCGGGGATCGGCGGCGCGAAACAGAAAGGGCCGTCCCCGGTGGGGAACGGCCCGCTGTGCGAACGTTCGGCGCCGCTCAGCAGCCGCAGCCGTGGTTGCTCTTGGAACTGCCTTTCGTCGGCTCGGCGGGCGACGCATCGTCATCGGTCGGCGAGGCGTCGTCGTCCATCGCCGAGTCGTTGTCGTCGTCGGGCGACGTATCGTCATCCGGCGACGTGTCGTCATCGTCGTCGGCCGCCGTGTCGTCGTCGGCCGCCGTGTCGTCGTCGGCCGCCGTGTCGTCGTCGTTGTCGTCGTTGTCGTCGTTGTCATCGTTGTCGTCGTCGTCGGCGCCGCCGGGCAGGCCTTCGAGTTGGATGGTGTCGACGCCCCACCACCCGCTGCCCATCACGGGAGCTTGGTAGAAGTAGCGGATTCTCAATTGGTCTTGCGACTCGGCATTGACGGGCATCGCGACCGATTGCATGCTTTCGTCGGTTTGATAGTACGTGATCAGATTCGTCCAGGTCTTGCCGTCGTCGATCGAATAGAGCACCGACGGCCGCTCGAACATTCCCTGCTGGAACGACTGCGCGAAATTCAGCGTCAGGGCGTGGTAGTGGTGCGTGTTGATCGGCGGGCTGTCCATCGTCGTATTGACGGTCCCGAGCGGATTGAGGCACTCGGAAGTGTCGGCCGAGGCGAACGGACCGCTGAAGAGCGTCGAGCTGCGGCCGCCGGGGTTCGTATCCATCCAGCCGGCGTTCGCGCAGCCGTTGATGGTCACGGTCCACAGATTTTCGAGGTCGTGATTATCGAAGGTCTCCACGAACAGCCGAGCCGGGCCGGTGGGCGTGGCGGACAGTTGGACCGTGTTGGAGTCCTCGTTGCCGGCGGAATCGAGCGCGCGAACGACGTAGTAGTACGTCGTGCCGTTGATCGCTCCGTTGTCGACAAAGGGCGACGCGGCCGTGTTGGCGTGCGGCGTGGTCCAGTCGTACTGGTTCGAGGTCTCCGAGCGATAGACGTTGTAGGAGAGCGACAGGCCGTCCGGATCCGTCGCCGGGTTCCAGGTCAACGTCACTTCGAAATCGCCGGCCGTGGCGCCGGTCAGGCCGGCGAAGACCGGCGTCCCGCAATCCGCGGCGGCCGTTTTCGTCTTCGGCACGTTGTATCCGCCGTTGCCGTTGTTGGCGTCGACGTACGTCGCGGTGATGGTGTCGCCGTCGCTCAGTTGCAGTGCGTCGGTCACGGCCGAGGACGAGGTCTGCACCGAGCCTTGGTAGATGTAGCTGGTGCTGCCGGCCGTCAGCGTCGCGACGACGCCGCCGGGATCGGTGTTGCTGGTCACGGTGACCGTCACCGTGTTTGCGCCGACGTTCGTGTCGATGACCTCGAGGTTGATCGTGTCGTGGCAATTGTAAATCGTGCGATCGAGGAAGAGTTGGCCGTTCGGACCGGCCATGGCCGTGGTCAGCCATTCATAGGCCGCGACGCAGTCGATGCGGCCGCGGCCGAACGTGTTGTCTTCGCCGGCCGGCGGCCGCGTGCCGGGGTAGACCGCCGACATGTACAGCGCGTCTTTCACCTGCGCCACCGTCGCCTCCGGGTAGGCCGACCGCAGCAGCAACGCGGCGCCCGCCACCTGCGGCGTGGCCATCGAAGTGCCGCTCATATACTGATAAAGATACGGCGGGTCGTAGGCGACGGGCATCGAACTGCACACGCCGTAGCCGACGCCGACCACTTCCGGTTTGATCGGCGAGGGCGAGTCCGGGCAATCGGTCGGCCCGAGGCTCGAGAAATAGCAAATCGTCTCGCCGTCCTGATTGATGCAGCCGACGGAGAAATTCGTGATGGGGTCGATCGCGCGATCGGCGGGCACACGGATCGTGCCGGCGCCGTTTTGGCCTTCGTTGCCGGCGGCGAAAACGACCACCGCGCCCGAGGCCTCCGCAGCGTCAACGGAGGCGTTGAAAGTGTCCAGGCAGGGCTCCCAACCCGGATAGCCGTTGGCGATGCCCCAGGAATTGTTGATGACGTCCGGCACGCCGACGAGGCTGCCGGGGTTGCCGGTCGGGTCGGCGGCCCATTGGAAGGCTGCGACCGCTTCGGTGAAGATGCTGCCGGTCTGGTCGATCGTCTTGGCGGCGATCCACTGTGCGCCGGGGGCCATGCCGATCTGGGCGTTGGGCGCGCTGCCGACCATGATGCCCAACGTGTGCGTGCCGTGGCCCTCGTCGATGCCCGTGTCGATCGGCGTCTGTTCCGTGCCGTTCGGGTCGAACCAGCATTCGTTCCACGGCGCGTTCAAACCACGCCAACGCGAAGCGACCGCCGGATGCGTGCCGTCGGCGCCGGCATCCTGATCGCAGGCGAGGGCGCCCGTGCCGTCAATGCCCAGCGCCCACAATTCGGGGGCGCGGCTGACCACGACGTTGTTCTCGGGCGCCGTGCCGACGGGCGTGCAGGGGCCCGACGGGTCTTTCGTGCCGCGCACCGGATGGATCAACTCGATGGGGTAGTCGAACAGGATCGCCTCGACGTCGGGATTATCTTGCAGATTTTCGAGAAACGCCGGCTTGATCGACATGGCGATCGCGTTCTGAATCCAGAACGGTTTGACCAGCGCGACCTGCCGGCTGGCTTCCGCCGCCTGCAACTCGTTCAACAGCCGGAACTGCGTGTTGGCGGCCATTTCGCGCAGCGCCGTGATCACTTCGTAATGGCGTTGCAACCGCGTCGCGTGGATTCGGTCGTGCCGGGCCGTCATCGACCTGAGGTCGACCTGATCTCTGAGCACCACGTAAACGTCGACCCATTCGTTCGGACCTTGCGCTGCGATTTCGCGCAGGACGTTCGGATCCACCGTCGCCGCCTGGGCTCCCCACGCGCCGGCCAAAACGAAAAGCGCGGTCAACAATAAGGTTTTGCGCAGCATGGCAGTCCCTCGCAGTTGGCGATCCTGGGGCGCAAACGCCCCGGACCATTTTTTTTGAAGGCGAATTCGCCGCAGGTTGTTGCTGGCTCCGTTAACTAGACGACTGGCGGAAGTTTACCGAAAGGAAAATCCAATTACAACGCGGCGGACAACGCCGGCTCACTTCCCCGCGACGACGACGCCGTCGAAAACCAGGCTCGGCAAGCGCATCGCGCTGTAGGGCCACGGGTCGTTGGCGGCCTCGGCCAGTTTTTGCCAGAAGCGCAGGTGATTGTCGGCGATGTTCATTTCGGCGACCGACTGCACGGGTTCGCCGTTCTCGAAGAGCTTGCCCATGATGCCGACGGAAAAATCGCCGGTCGTCGAGTTCGAGTTGCCGCCGAGAAAATCGGTGATGAGGATGCCGCGGCCCAGCGCCTTCATGAGCTCCGCGACCGAGCGTGGGCCCGGCGGCAGGATGAGGTTGCCGGTCGAGCCGGTGGTCGGCTCGCAGCCCAGTTTCCGGCTGTAATACCAGTCGACGAGAAAGTCTTTGACCACGCCGCCTTCGACGATCGTGCGTTTTTTCGCCGCCATGCCGTCGCCGTCGAACAGCCGCGAGCCGAGGCCGCCGACCACGAGCGGATCGGCGATCAGCGTCAAGCGTTCGCTGCCGATTTTTTGACCTTTCTTGTCCGCCAGGCACGAGCGCTTCTGCTGGATCGCCTGCCCCGACAGCGGCGCCAGCAATTCGCCGACCAGTCGGCCGGCGATGCGGTTTTCCACGACGATCGGCAGCGTCGCGGTCGGAATTTTCTTCGCGCCCAGCAGCGCCAGCGTCCGCCGCGCGGCCTCGCGGCCGATTTCCGCCGGCGCCGGCAGCCCGTTTTGCCGCCGAGACGAGGCCCAGGAGTAACCGTTCGGCCGGCGATCGCCTTCGTCTTGGACGGTCGCGTCAGCGCCGCCGTTGAAATTGGTCGTTTCCTGCTCGCCGGTGAAACCGTTGCTGGTCAGGCGCACGTATTCGGCGCGGCTGTCCTGGCCGGTGGCGGTGACGGAGACGAGTTTGTCGCCGCCCGCCTCCAAACAAGCCGCCTCCATCTCGCGAACCAGCGCGTGGCGTTTTTCCGTTGTCGCCGCGGCGTAGGCCGGGTCGGCGAGCTGCAAATCGAGCGCGGCCCGTCCTTGGTAATATTTCGGATCGGGCAGGGTGCGGTACGGATCCTCGGCGAGCAATTTGGTCGCCGCGACCGCTTCGGCGATGAAATCCTGCAGCGCTTGCGGGCGCAGATCGTTGGTGCTCTGGAGGGAAAAACGGCCGTTCACGTACAACGACAGCGCCAGCCGGCGTTCGACCGCCTCGCGCACGGTTTCCGGCTTCCGCTGCCGGTATTCGATATTGACGAACCGGCTCCACCCGACCGTGACGGCGTACTGCTGCGCGCCGGCCTTCGTCGCCGCGTCGCCGGCCCACTGCGCGAGTTCCCGCAATTTCGGGTTCATGCTTGCGACCCCGCTTTCACGCCGCCGACCGTCACCGATTTGACGAGCACGGTCGGCAGGCCGAACGACACCGGCACTTTCTGCCCGTTCTTGCCGCAATAGCCGGCCCCGCCCTGGTGCATCTTCAAGTCGCCGGCGACGGCGATGATGTTGCGCAGCAGCTTCGGCCCGTTGCCGATGATGTTGATGTCTTTGATCGGCGCGGTGAGCTTGCCGTTTTCGATGCGCTGGCCGCGCGACACGTAGAACGCGAAATCGCCCTCGCCGATCTTGACCTGCCCGTTGGTGACGTCCGCGACGTAGATGCCGTTCTTCGCCGCGCGGATAAGGCTTTCCGGCGCTTCCGGCCCCGGCAGCATGAACGTGTTGCGCATGCGCGGCATCGGCTGGAAGCTGTAATCCTCGCGGCGGCCATTGCCCGTCGGCGCCACGCCGTAGTGTTTGGCGGAAATGCGATCGTGCAGGTAGCTGGTCAGCACGCCGTTTTCGACCAGCACGGTCCGCTGCGACGCTTCGCCCTCGTCGTCGAAATTGAGCGAACCCACCTGGTTGGCGATCGTGCCGTCATCGAGAATCGTGACGAACGGCTCGGCGACTTGCTTGCCGATCATCGTGCAAAATGTGGAAACCTTCTTGCGGTTGAAATCCGCCTCCATGCCGTGCCCGATCGACTCGTGCAACAGGATGCCGGTGACCCCCGGCCCGAGCACGACGGGCGTTTCCCCGGCCGGCGGCTGCGTCGCGTCGAAGAGGAACCCGGCGCGCATCACCGCTTCGCTCGCCACTTCGTCCACGATCGCCGGCGTGTAATATTCGAAGCCGCGCCGGCCGCCCAGGTTCCACCGCGCCTGTTCGCGCCGGCCGTTCTTTTCCGCGACGACCGCGACGCTGAGGTAGCTCTTCGGCCGCAGATCTTCGACCCGGCGCCCGTCGCTGCCGACCAGCAGCAGGCGCGACTGGCTCGTGTGCAGTTCGACGTTCGCCTTGACGATCAGCGGCGAGAGCGCAAAGCAGCGGTCGTTGACCGCTTGCACCACGGGCAGGCGTTCCGAAATGGGAATCGCCGTGAACAGCCGCGGCAGCGGATAGTAGTCGCCGGTCCGCGCCGGGGTGAAGACGCGCGCCGGCGCGCCGGCGGGGCCGTCGGCGATCGTCGCGGCCGTCGCCGCCGCGGCCAGCATCGCCTCTTCGGTCAACTCCTGGGTATAGCCGTAGCCGACCTGGTCGCCGCGCACCGTACGGATGCCGACGCCGAGCACGACACTGGCGTAGGCGCGATCGACCTTGCCGTCTTCGAGCGCGAGCCAGTTTAGCAGCGAATGCTCGAAATATAGGTCGGCGAAATCGCCGCCGCGCGAGAGGGCCTTGGCGAGCGCCCGGCCGCAGATCGCGTCGGTGATGCCGAACTGCGATTCGAAATAACCCGTCTGGTTCGCGAAGGCGAAGTCGAGCCAGCCGCCCGACAGCAGTCCGGCCGCCGCCGCGCCGGCCGTGGTCTGAATAAACGAACGCCGCGTCATTCGGAGCATCATCCCTCCTCGCCGTTGCCGGCCGCCGAGCCGGGCCCGGTGATTTTGCCGCTGCCGCGCCAGGAAAAATTTACGTCGACGCAATCTGCCTGTGGCGAGCGTCCCAAACATGCGTTACTTTGTCAACATGAGCGGACGTGGAGTCTGTGTCCCGTCGGCCTTGACGAGGCCGGGGCGAAAAGCGTGTAATAATCTCAGGCGACGCAAGGGAGTTGAAAAATGAAACGATTTCTAAGTTTTGCGTTTCTTGCAATTTTGACTGTGGCGGTCGTTATTTTTGTGGTCACGTGCGGCCAGGCCGGGCAACGCGCTGTTAACGACTCCAATCTGGCCGGTGGAACCGCCGGCGGCGGCGGCACGACCGATGACGACAATGACGACAACGACGACAACGACACCACGCCGGACGACGACGACGATACGACACCATTTACGGCGGCAGGTTTGACAGCGAACGAGGGCGGGCGCTTGATGGCGCCGGCGGCGATCGTCGCGCTGGCCGACGCGGCGCCCGCGCTCGACGAGTTGGCGTAATCCTCGACGGATAACTGCGGCGACGCGGTCGCCGGCGGCGCGTCACCGCCGCGATCCTGCGGTTAATGTGATCTTCATTCCCTTGGCGGCCTGCCGGTTCAGCGGAGTCGCCGCAATTTTCAGGCATATTTCACGGGGCGCGAATTTCCGCATCGTTGCGTCAAGACGCGAAAGACAGCGATGGCGCGCCGCGGCGCGCCATCGTCAGGCGCACGCCGTTGGCGCCGCCGGGTCGGGCGTCTCGCCCGCGGGATGGTGGTTGCTCGGCGCGACTAGCCGCCGTAGTTGAGGATCGTGCCGTTGGCGCCGACGGCAAACACATCGGTCGGCGCGGCGGCCCACACTCCGCCCAAGCCCTGCGGCGTGCCGCTGTCCATCTGCGACCATGACGCGCCGTTGTACTGGGCGATGTAGCCGCTGTTGCCCGTAATGTACACTTCGCTGGCGGAAACTCCCCACACGCCGCCCAGCGTATTGCTGGGCGTGGTGTCCACCGTGCTCCAGGTTGTGCCATTGTAATATGCGACCTGCGCACTGCCCACGCCGTTGGCCACCGCGTACACTTCCGAGGGCGAGGCGCACCAGACGCCGGCAAACAGCACCTGCGAGAGCCCGCTGTTGACGGTGGACCAACTCGTGCCGTCGTAGTGCAGAATCGTGCTGGAGCCGCCCACCGCATACACGTCGGACGCCGAGGTCCCGTAGACGGCGGCCAGTTCCGCCGGGGCGCCGGCTTCGATGCTCATCGCCGACCACGATGTTCCTTCAAAGTGCAGGATGCCGCCCTGCTTGGGGTTGTTGGCTTCTTCGCCCACGGCAAACACGTCGGTTGCTGAACTGCCCCAAATGCCGAACGTCAGCAACGCCGCCGTGCCCGTCATTTGCGACCAGCTTGCGCCGTTGTAATTCAAGATTATGCCCGCCTGCGTGGTCGCGTCGCCGCCGCCCGCGAAGACATCCAGCGAGTCGTCCTCCCACACCGCACGCAACGGCAGCGTCGTGGTGCTGGGCTCCGTTGTCCACTTCGTGTTGGCGCCTTGATAATGCAGGATTGTGCCGCTGTCGCCGACGGCGTACACGTCCGTCGTCGAATTTCCCGCGACGCCGTACATATTGACGGTCACGCCGCTGTTCTCCGACGTCCACGCGTCGTCGTTGTCGTCGTTGTCGTCGTTGTCGTCGTCGTCGACCGAGCTGTCGTCGTCGTCATCCGGCGCGGCGCTGTCGTCGTCCCCCTGGCGCGACGGCGTGACGCTGGCGGTACTGCCGCCGCAGGCGATCGCCCAAGCGGCCAAGACCATCGTCACGAGAACCAACAAAAGACCCCAACTGCGGCGTGTCATTGCGATCCCTCCGTTGCCCGTCCCCGCCCGAATTTCACGCGAATATTCCGGAAGGGCGGATGTTGCGCGAAACACAAAAATCCAGTCTTGAGTCAGCAATATACGGATTTTCCGGGAAAAGACAATCGAACAACCGGCGCGCCAAACCGAATGCGGAATGC
Source organism: uncultured bacterium (assembly GCA_964534375.1). Taxonomy (GTDB): domain Bacteria; phylum Lernaellota; class Lernaellaia; order Lernaellales; family Lernaellaceae; genus CAZHPN01. Next base: position 27,157 of record CAZHPN010000053.1, read on the forward strand.
CGAATGCGGAATGCGGAATTTCGGACCCGGCCAATGCGGAATGCGGAATGCGGAATGCAGACCGGCCGGAAATTCCGCATTCGCCACTCGCCATTCGCCATTTGGCCCGAATCCCGCCGCCGACCTACGCGCCCTTGCGGACTCGCCCGACGACGGCGCAGACGAAGAAGCCGACGATCGCCGTGAGCACGATCGCCGCCCCGGCGGCGATCTCGAATTGGAACGACACGTACAGGCCGATCACGCTCGACGCCAGGCCCAGGCCGACCGCCAGCCAGAACGCGCCGCGCATGCTCACCGCGGACATGCGGGCCGCGGCGGCCGGGGCAAGCACGAGCGCCGTCGCCAGCAGCGCGCCCACGAACCGCACCGAGGCCGCGACGAGCACCGCCAACAGCAGCGCGAAAACCAGTTCCAGCCGCCGCACCGGAATCCGTTCGGCGCGCGCCAGCGTCTCGGAAAGGCCGGCCAGCGCCAGGCGATTGCCGAACAAGCCGAGAAACAGGAACGCCCCGGCACACAGCGCGGCCGCGACGCCGGCCTCCTGCCGCGTCACGGCCAGCACGTCGCCGAACAAATATTGGGTGAAGTTCGCCGTCTGCCGCGTGATGCTCACCAGCGCCAGGCCGAGCGCGACTGACGCCGAGAGGAACACGCCGACCACCGCGTCCGGCGGCATCTTGCCCTTCGCCTTGAACCAGACGATCGCCGCCGCGACGGCCAGCGCGAAGCCGATCAGCGTGGCCATCGGCGAAATGCCCAGCGCCAGGCCGAGTGCGACCCCGGTGAAGGCGCTGTGCGCGATCGCGTCGGAAAAATACGACAGCCGCGCCTGCACGACGTGCGCGCCCATCGCCGCGCAGGCCGGCGCGAGCGCGACCAGCGCGACCAAGGCGCGGCGCATGAAGGCCGGTTCGAGCCACGCGGTCAGCGCGTCCATGTTCAATCCTGGTGCAGGTGCAGGTGCGGTTTCTCTTCGTCGCAATCGTCGCAATGCGCCGGCTCCTGGCCGATCGCCATCAACCCGTAGAGCGCCGTCACCGTCTCGGCCGTCAGCACCGCCGCCGGCGGGCCTTCGAGCAGCACGCGCCGGCGCAGCGCAATGACGTAATCGGCGTGCCGCGCGACCGCCGACAGGTCGTGCGACACCCACAGCACTGTGACCGAGCGCTCGGCCGACAAGCGGTCGAGCAGGTCGCAGAAGACTTCCTCGCCCTGCGCGTCCATGCCCGCCGCGGGCTCGTCGAGCAGCAGGATGTCGGGGTCGTTGCGCAGCGCGGCGGCGAGCAGCACGCGTTTGAGTTCGCCGCCGGAGAGCACGCCGATCGGCCGGCGCGCCAGGCGGCCGGCGTTGGTCATTTCCAGCGCGCGCATCGCCCGCACGACGTTGTCCTTGCGGCGGCCGAGCCACAACGGCCGGCGCTGATCGGCGAGGCAAAGAAAATCCAGCACCGTCACCGGCGCGTCGGCGTCGAACGACAGCTTCTGCGGCGCCAGGCCGAACAGCGGCTCGTGCCGGCCGTTCTTGTAATGATCGTGGTAGACGATCTCGCCGGTGTACGGCACGAGTTGGAGCAGCGCCAAAAGCAGGGTCGATTTCCCGGCGCCGTTCGGGCCGACCAGCGCCGTCACGCCCTGGCACGGAATCTTCAGATTCACCTTGTCCAGCACCGTCTGCGCGCCGAATCGAACCGTCACGTCGCGCAGTTCCACCGCGGGCGAATGATCGTGAACGACGGTCATGGCGCGTTTCCTTTCGCGAGGGCGTTCGCCACCGTCCGCGTCATCAGCGTCAGGTCGTCGACGAACGCCTGCGGGCCCGTCGGCCCGGACATGCCGACCTCGACCGTGGCGACGGGCACGCCGATTTCCTCGGCGAACATGCGCGGCGTGCGCGGATCCACCTGCAGATCGGCGAGAATCGCCGCCGGCTTCTGCGCCTTGAGCCGCGCCATGATCGCCGCGACCTCGCCGGCGCTCAGGCCGTGGTGCTCGTCGTTGGTCAGCGCCGGCCCCGTTTCCAGGCCGGCGTCGCGCACGAGATAGGCGAAGGTCGTCGTCGCCATCGCCACGCGCTTGTTCGGCAGCGCCTGCACCGCCTTCGCGAATTCGTCCTGGATGGCTTGCAGCTTCGTCGCCGCCGCGATGCCGTTTTCGAGGTAGCGCGCGGCGTGCGGCGGATCGAGCTGCGCCAGCGCCTCGGCCAGCGTCAGGGCCATCGCCGCGGCCTGCTTCGGGCTGACGAACGGATGCGGCTCCCGGTCGCCGGCAATGCGTTCGACGTTCTTATCGAGGCGCACGATCGTCAGCCGGCCGCGATAGTTGTCGGCGAGCTTGTCGAGGAACGGCTCGTAGCCGGCGCCGACGGCGATCAACGCCTTGGCGTTTTCGAGCGCTTTCAAATCGCCCGGCTCCAATTGGTAGTCGTGCGGGCAGCCGGCGGCGATCGGCACGAGTTGGCGCACATGCACGCCGGGCACGCCGGCGGCGATCGCCAGCGTCAGGTTCTGCATCGGCAGGATCGTCGCCATCAGGTTCAGCGCGCCGGGGTCGGCCGGCGGCGCGGCGGGGCGTTTGTCGCAGGCCGGCGCGGCGAGCATCGCGCAGGCCAGCAAAACGGCCGTCAACAGCATCCGCGGCATCACGAGACGAGTCCCCCTCCGGCCGCGAAATGTAATCATCTACTTTTCTTCCGTTTTCTTCTCGATCAAATTGACATCGACGCGCGGCTTCTGGCCAGGCGCCAGCAGAACCAGCTTCGCGCGCGCCAGCACCTTGGCGATCGTATCCATGTAAAGGGCCGTGACGGTGAGCTTCGGCGTGATCTTTTTCTCCGCCAGTACGGACTCGAAGCGTTCCGCCGCGCCCTCGGCTTGCTGCGTGCGGGCGGAGGCCGTCGCGCTCGCCTCCTGCAACCGCTTGCCCGCCTCGCCGCGCGCGAGGTTGATCGACTTTTCCCGATTGCTCTGCGCCGTGTTGATCGCCCGCGCCGCCTCGGCCTTGGCGTCGCTCACTTTCAGAAACGCCTCGGCGGCGCCTTTGGGCGGGGTCACGGATTGCAGGTTCACCGCCATCAGCGTGACGCCGGCGCGGTAGCCGTTCAGCATTTCCTGCGCCGCCTTGCGGACGTCGTTCTGGATCTGCGCCTTGCCGGTCGTCAGCACGTCGTCGACGTGCATCCGCGCAACGGAATCGACCATCGCGGCGCGCACGCTCAATTTGAGGAGATCCTCCGGCTTCTCGGCGCCGTACAGATAATCGGCCAGGCGCGTGATCTTGTACTGCACGACGGCGACGGCGTCGATCAGGTTTTCGTCGCCGGTCATCAGGGCGATTTCCTTGTTCACGTCGCCGGCGATTTCGATCCGGCGCACCTCGCCCGTGCGCACCTTCGTCACGGCGTCGACGCCGCTGGGCAGCCGCAGGTGCAGCCCCGACACGATATTGTCGTCGACGAGGCGCCCGAAGCGCAGCAGCACCGCCGACTCTTGCACGCCCACCGCGTAGACGCCGCCGGCCAACCACAGCGCCGCCGCCGCGACGCCGGCGGCCAGCGCGCAGGCCGCCGTGTGGCTGCGCACGTACGCCGCCGCGGCGCGGATGATGCGCACGCTCGGCGGATCGAGGCGGGGCGCGTTACTCGCCATTGAGCGCCTTCAGCAGCTTCGAATTGCCGTCGATGAAAATAGTCGTCTTCTGGTCGATGATCGTCTCGTAGCTCTGCAACGTGCGCAGAAACTTGTAAAACTCCGGGTCTTTGCCGTACGCCGCGGCGAAGGTCTCGATCGCCTGCGCTTCGCCCGCGCCGCGGATCGATTCGGCCTTCGAAGCGGCCTCGGACAAAATCTTGCTCTTCTCGGCCTCCGCCTGGGCCTCGATCTTGAGCGCCTCTTCCTCGCCCTCGCTGCGGTACTTGGTGGCGATGCGGTTGCGCTCGGCCCGCATGCGCGCGATGACGCTCGACCGGTTCTGCGGCGGCAGATTCAGGCCGCTGATCTGCAAGTCGACGACCTCGATGCCGAACGAGCGGCCGACGATTTCATTGACCGCGGCGGCGACGCGTTTGGCGATTTCCCGCACTTTGATCTGGCCCTCGGTCGTGCTGATGAAACTTTCCATCGGCTCGTTGCCGACCGCGGCGCCCAGTTCCGACGAGGAAACATCGAGCAGCCGCGCCTCGGCCTCGTTGCGCGTCTTCACCGTTTGCGCGAACCGCAGCGGGTCGGCGATTTTCCAGCACAGGAAGCTCTCGACGAGCACGTTCTTTTTGTCCTGCGTCAGCATTTCCGTCGGCACGTTGTCGAAAACGAGCAGCCGCGAATCCATCGCCACCACCGAGTCGATCGGCCAGAACAGCTTGAGGTGCAGGCCCGCCGTCGCGACGCCCGGCAGCGGCCGGCCGAAGCGCGTCACGATCGCGCGCTGCGTCTCGTCGATCGTGAAGAAGGCGGTCGAGAGCCAGAGCAAACCGACGAGGCCGGCGAGCAGCCAGAGCAGTTTTTTGGTCAGCGTCATTTTTTCGGCGCTCCCGTGGGAAGGGTTTGTGACTGCGACGAGCCGATGGCCGACGTCGGCGCCGCCGCGGTCGGCGGCGGCGGCGCGGCGGCGGAGAAGAGCGACGGCGCGTCGCGCCAGAAGATGACGTCGCGCCCCGCGGTTCCGCCGGGGACGATGAATTTTTCGCGGCCGGGCAGCACGCGCTCGGCCATTTCGAGCCATAGCAAATAACCCAGCAGGTTGGCGTGGCCGGCGAACGCCTGCGCCTGCGCGAGAAACGCCTCCGATTTGCCGGCGGCGATGGTCGCCGCCGTGTCCGCCGCGGCTTGCGCCCGCGCGACGTCGAGCGTCGCCTGGCCGCGCGCCTTCGGCGTCTCGCGCGCCAGCGTTTCGTACGCCTGATGGATGCGCGTCTCGCGGTCCTCGCGCGCGCTGGAGGCGTCGCGGAAGGCGAACACCGCGTCCTGCGGCGGGTGAATGTCGACCAGGTGGACCGTGCCGATGCGCACGCCCGCGCCGATTTCGTCGAGATGTTGCTGCAAATCGCGGGCGATGAACTGCTCCAGCTTGCTGCGGTCGTGCGTCAGCAGGTCGTCGAGCGTGCTCTTGGCGATGAATTCGCGCGCCGCGGCCTGGGCGTAGCGCGACACGACGTTCGCGTCCTTGCCGACGCGATAAAAGAACGCATACGGATCGGACAGGCCGTAATGCACCGTAAAGCTGGCGTTGACGAGGTTCTCGTCGCCGGTGAGATATGACGTTTCGGTTTTTTGCGCGCTCATCGCCGCCACCGGGCTATGCCATTGCTCCGGGTTGACGTTCTTCATGATCTCGCGGCGCTGCGCGAGCTGCGTCAGGTCCGTGTTGAAGCCGATGTCGTTCTTGCGCGGATACAGGGTCCGCCAGACGTCGCGCCGGCCGAGCGGCCGCGGAATCCAGTAGTGCAAGCCCGGCGGCAGCGCGGCCCCGAGGCGTCGGCCGCAGAAGAATTCGTAACCCGCCGAGTCGGGCGGCACGATGAAGAATCCGGAGCCCAGGTACAGCGCCGCGGCCACGGCGAACGACGCCCAGACTCGGCGCGTGCGCCGGACGCGTGCGACCGCCGGTTCGACGGCGCGGCGCCCGAGCAACTCGCGATAGTTCGCGAGCAGATCGCGCACGCCTTCCCGCGCCGCGCCTTTGAAAAGCCGCCAGACGAGCAGCACGGAGAGGATGCCCATCGAGACCCATTGCAGCGCGCCGACCAACCCGTAGGTCTTGGCCGACAGCGAGGCGGCGACGCGCAGGCCCGTCGCACCGAGGAAATAGTCGAGCAGCAAGCCCGAGAGCAGCGAGCCGATCGCTACGCTGAACAGGTAGATGCGCACGAAGCCGCGCCCGAAATTGCGCGTCAAAAGCAGCATCGTCGCCGGGTTCGTCGCCGGGCCGGAGAGCAGAAAGACCATCGCCGCGCCCGGGCTGACGCCCTTGAGCACCAGCGCCG
>CAZHPN010000054.1:0-33111 GCA_964534375.1 uncultured bacterium
GGCCGGCGAGGACGTCGTGCTGCGCATCCTCGACAAGTCGATGGCGCCGATCGATTTGAAGCTGCTGGGCTTCACCAGCCGCGACCTCGACATTTTCCAGACGCTGATCGGCAACCCGCAGGGCTTGATCCTCAACTCCGGCCCGACGGGCTCCGGCAAGACGACGACCCTGTACGCCAGCCTCAAGCAGATCAACAGCCCGAACATCAAGATTCTCTCCGCCGAGGACCCGATCGAATACGACCTCGACGGCGTCTGCCAAAAGCAGGTCGGCCCGAAGCTCGACTTCGCCGACCTCGCCCGCGCCTTCCTGCGCCACGACCCCGACGTGCTGCTGATTGGCGAAATCCGCGATGCGGAAACGGCGGACGTCGCCTCGAAGGCGTCGCAAACCGGCCACCTCGTGCTCTCGACCGTGCACACCAACGACGCCGTGTCGGCCGTTTCGCGGCTCGTCGGCCTGGGGCTCGAGCACGACGTGGTCGCGGGGATTCTGCTGGGCGTGCTCAGCCAGCGGCTCGTGCGCCGCATCTGCCGGCACTGCGCCAAGCCGTACGTGCCGGAAGAAAAGGTGCTCAAACTTTTCGGCAAAGCGGTGGATGGCTTCGACTTCGTGCGCGGCGTCGGCTGCGAGAAGTGCAACAAGACCGGCTATCGCGGCCGCATCGGTTTGTTCGAGTTGTTCGTCATCGACGATGAAATCCAGAACCTGATTCAACTCGAAAAGTCGTTGCCCGAGATTCAGGCGGCGGCGATCGCCAAGGGCATGATCCCGCTCGTGCGCGACGGCCTGCTCAAGGTCGAGCGGCAAATCACCTCGCTCGAAGAGATCGTGCGCACCGTGCCGTACCGGCAGATTGTCGCGTTCCTGCGCGAGCAGGCGCGGCCCAACTAGCATGGGCATTTCCGGCAAGAAGGTCCTCCTCACGACCGCCCACCAGAATATCGGCTCGGGCGGCAGCATCCAGCTTTTTCTGCTGGCGCGCTCGCTCGTCGAAGCCGGCGCGCACGTCGAGGCGATTTTCAATTACAAGGCAGGCGCCGATCGCGAGCGGGGCAATTTCGCGCTGCTGGAAAGCCTCGGCGTGAAGGTCGATTTCCTGCGCATCAACCGCTGGTGGCAGCCGCCGCAGATCGCGCGGATGCGGGCGCGGCTGCGCGAAGGGCGCTTCGACATCGTGCACTCGCACAAAGGCAGCGACCTGTCGCTGCTGCTGCTGGCGCTGCCGGGCCTGCCGCTGCCGTGCCTCGTCAACACGCGCGGCGTCAATTTTCCGCTGGGCGTCAACCGTTACAAATATCGCCTGAAACGGCTGGACCGCATCGTCGTCGTCAGCGAGGACAGCAAACGCGCGATGGTCGAGCGCGGCGCGCCGGCCGCCAAGATTCGCGTCGTCTACGGCGGCGTCGACACCCAGCGCTTCCGGCCGCTGCCCGCCGACCGCGCCGCCGCGCGCGCCGAACTCGGCCTGCCGGATGACGCCTTCGCCTGCGTCGTGGCCGCGAATCTCGTGCGCCAAAAAGGCCACGGCGATTACCTCGCCGCCGCGGCCTCGTTGCGCGCGGCGCGCCCGCATATGTGGCACGTTTTCGCCGGCGCGGGCGATCAGACGGCGCTGCGCGAAGAAGCCGCGCGCCTCGGCGTCGCCGACCGCGTCATCTTCGCCGGCTTTCGCCGCGACATGGAGCGCGTTTACGCCGCGGCGGACGCTTCGATCATGCCTAGCTTCGCCGGCGAAGGCGTATCGGGCGTGCTGCGCGAGGCGATGGCCTGCGGCCTGCCGGTGATCACGACCGCCGTCGGCGGCAATCCGGAACTGGTGAAAGACGGCGCAGCCGGCCTCGTCGTGCCGGTCCGCGACCCGGCGGCGCTGGCCGCGGCGATGGCCCGCTTCGACGACGACCGCGATTTCGCCGCGCGCCTGGCCGCCGCCGGCCGCGAGCTGGTGCTGGCCAACTTCTCGGTCGAAACCCGCGCCCGCAATATTTTCGGCGTTTACGAAGAGGTCTTTCGCGCGAAGGGAATGGTCTTTTAAGAATTGCTCATTCTCCAGATGGTGTCTCGGGAGCCCATCTTCGGGAGCGCATTGTGCCTTCCTATTATCGTGATCGGTTAACGCCGTTTGTTGACGCCGATCGGACGCGCATTATCGGGTCATTGTCGAGCGCCGCCGCACGATCCGGCTTCAACACTCAGTACGGGGGGCAAACTAATGCGTGGGAAGAACAGGTCGAGATCCTAAAGTCGGCGGCCCGTGCTTTAAGGCAATCGGAATTTCGCTGCGACGAATGGGAACTCATCCTCGAATATGAGTTGCCGCGCCGACAGAAAAGGCCGGACGCAATACTGCTGGCGCATGACATTATTTTTGTTATTGAGTTTAAAATCGGGGCAATTCACTACGATGCAGCCGACCAGTGGCAGGTTAAGGAATATGCGCTTGATCTTCGGGATTTTCACGCCGAATCCCGCGGCAAGAAGATCGTTCCGATGTTGTGCGCCACCGAAGCGCCGACTCTGGAAAATGAGCTTTGTGCGATTGGCAATAGCGCCGATGTCGTTCAACCGGTTCAGTTGCTGAATAAGAAGAGCTTCGAGTCCGGGCTAGCTTCGCGCTACCGCGCTTTGCACGACGCAAATTCGTCCGCGATAGATGCTGATCTATGGTGTGCGTCGGCGTACAAGCCAACCCCGACAATAATTGAAGCAGCCGAACTACTTTACAGCAATCACGATGTGCGCGAAATATCCCATAGCTACGCGGATAATCTCGACGCGACGACGAACATGGTTCTGGATGTTGTGAACAATGCGCGGGCGAACAATAAGCACTGCATCTGCTTCGTCACCGGGGTTCCGGGCGCCGGCAAGACGTTGACCGGGCTGAATGTGGTGCACGATCGGCGTATGTTGTCCGAAAGTGGTCGAACGAGTGTTTTCCTTTCTGGCAACGGACCGTTGGTCCGAATCGTTCGCGAGGCCCTCGCTCGAAGCGAGACCCGAAAAGGAAAGCCAAAAGGTGAAAGTGATCGCGAGGTCAAGACGTTCATTGGAAACGTGCACGAATTCCTTCGCACGCACAGAAGCGATTCCGAGAAAAAAGCGCCGAATGAGCACGTCGTCGTATTCGACGAAGCGCAACGCGCCTGGAACAGTGTGCAGATGTTCCGAAAATTCAAAGTGGATCGGTCGGAGCCCTCGCTTCTGATCGAGATTATGGAACGTTGGACCGACTGGGCGGTGATCGTGGCGCTAGTGGGGGGCGGTCAGGAAATATTTCTCGGTGAGGCGGGATTGGAAGAATGGGGCCTTGCACTGCGCGATGCAACCAAGCCTTGGGAAGTGGTGGCGTCGCCGGAGGTCAAGGCCGGCGGAGCGAGCGTTGCTGGCCACCGTTTGTTCACGGAAGAAAAACCTGACCGGATAGCCCTGCGAGAGCGTGGCGAAGCGCATTTGAGCGTCAGCGTCCGAAGTCCCCGCGCCCGATTCATCGCGGAATGGGTGAACAGCATATTGGAACCTGACTACAAAACGGCGGCGGCCAAGCTCAAAGACGTCGCCGAGTTTCCAATTGTCGTGACACGAGACATTAACATTGCGCGCAGGTGGCTCATTTGGCATGGCCGATATGACGAACACCGCCGATGCGGCCTCGTCGCGAGTTCGGGCGCGCTTCGTTTACGTGCTTACGGAATAGAAGTCTCCAAAGCGTTCCGAACCGGCGTCATGTATGAGAAGTGGTTCCTGGCGCCATGCACGGATGTGCGTTCAAGCTATTCGCTGGAGGTCGCCGCAACGGAATTTGAATGCCAAGGTCTGGAGTTGGATTGGGTCGGCGTGTGTTGGGGTGATGACCTTGTCTTGAACGAAGACAACAGGTGGCGTTTCAGCGATTTTCGAGGCAGCCGTTGGCTGACTTGCCAGGATGAGATTCGGCGAGGCTACATCAAGAACCGATATCGGGTTCTTCTTACACGCGCCCGTTTGGGGATGGTGATCTGGATTCCACCGGGATCTGTGGAGGATCCGACGAGAAAACCGGGACCGATGGACCGGGTTTACCGCCATTTTTTGGCAGCAGGAGTTCCAGACTTGGCCGAGCAGAAATCGAACGATGGGAATAGAACTCCATGAATCGATTTCAACTCGCCTTCCAAGGCTCGCCCGCCGAGTGCGTTGACGCCTTCGTCGCCGCAGCGCAGGCGTTTCGCGCGCGCGACCCGCTGACGCCGATTGCGGCGCTGGTCGGCTCGCACTGGCTGCGCCGCGAGCTGCGCGACCGGTTGCACGTGCGGCGCGGCGGCTTTTGGGGCCTGCGCGCGTTGACCTTCCGCGACCTCACCGATCGCCTGGGCGCCCCGGCGCTGCTGCGCGCCGGCCGGCGCCCGGTTTCGCCGATTTATCAGCGGGCGCTGGCGACGCGGCTGCTGCGCGAACGTCCGGGCTATTTCGCGCCGGTTCAGGATTACGACGGTGCGGCCGCGACCTTCGGCGCGATGTTCGACGATCTCGAAGACGCCGGCTGGCCCGAGTGGCCGGCGTCCGCGCCGCGCGACGGCAAACTGGCCGACGTCGCAGCGCTTTACAACGCGTACCGCGCGGCGCTTACGGCGCATTTCTTCACGCCGCAGGATGCGTTGGCGGCCACGGCGAACGCGGCGGCGGATTTCCCGGCGGCCTTTGGCGCGAACCGGCTGCACGTGGTCGGAATCTACGACGTCAACCCGTTGCAATGGCGCCTGCTCGAAAATCTCGCGAGACATATTGAGATCGAGTTTTTTGCGCCGCAGCCGATCGAACCGACACCGCTGACGAAGAAGTTGGGAATCCAGACCCCGAGCGATTGCGGATTGCGGATTGCGGATTGCGGATTGCCGGACACCCAATCCCCAGTCCCTAGTCCCCAGTCCCGAGTCCCGACTCCCAAATCCCGAATCCCGAATCCCGAGTCCCGCCTCCCGCCTCCCGCCTTCTGGTCCTGCCCCTCGGAGAGCGCCGAGGCGCAGGCGATCGTCCGGCAGACGCTGGCGCTGCGCCGCGAGGGCGTCGCCTTTCACGAGATGGCCGTGCTGCTGCGGCATCCGGAAACCTACGCCGACCTGATCGCCGAGACCTGCGAGCGGGCCGGCGTGCCGTGCCGCGTGGCCGACGGCCGCACGCCGCACGAAGCGCGGTCGTTGCGGGCGCTGTTGCAGGCGATCGCGCTGATCGGCGCGCCGCTCGGCCGCGGCGAGGTCATGGCGTTCCTGACCGCGGTGCAGCCGCCGGGCGATGCGACGGCGCCGGCCGGGCCCGCCGGCCGGGCGTTGTGGGAACGGGTCAGCCGTGCGGCGATGGTCAAGAAAGGCGACGACTGGGACCGTCGCCTGGCCGATTTTGCCGACGACGAAGACCCGCCCGACAACGAGCGCGAAGCCGCGCGAAGCCTGCGCGAGGCCGCGGCCGAGTTGCGGCGCCACTTGGCGGCGATCGAGGGCGCGGCAAATTACGGCGACGCCGCCGCGGCGCTGGCCGCGCTGGCGCGGCGCTTCATCGACGCCGACGAGCAGCGCGACGAGGCGCTGGAACGGCTGGCCGAATTGCCCGCGATCGACGAGGCCGGCCTCGCCTTCGACGCGGCGTTTTTCCGCGCCCGCGCGGCCGAGATCGTGCTCGCGGTGAAGGAAGACGGCGAAGCCAGCGGCGGCCTGACGATCATCGACTGGGCGAAGGCGCGCGGGCTGCGGTTCCGTGTCGTGTTCCTGCCGGGTTGCGTCGAGGGAATGATCCCGCAGCCGCCGCGGCAGGACCCGGTGCTGCTCAACGCCGAACGCCTCGCCGTCGCGCACGCCGCCGGCCGGCCGGGCGCGCTGCCGACCAGCGACGAGCAGGCGAAAGAAGAGTTGCGCCTCTTCGACTTCATGTGCGGCGCCGCGGCCGAACGGCTGTTCCTGAGTTTTCCGCGCACCGATCCGGCCAGCGGCCGGCCGCGGCTGCCAAGCCATTTGCTGCTCGCGCTCGCCGGGCGCGCGGCCGGGCGCACACTGACTTACGACGAGCTGTTGCGCGAATCGCCGCTGGTGGAGGTCTTCCCGGCCGGGCGCTTCGCGCCCGCCTCGTTCGCCGCGGCGCTCGACGACGACGAGCGCGATTTGTGCGCGATGGCCGACCTGGCGCGCCACGACGAACTCGCGCCGATTCATTATCTGCTCGCCGTGCGGCCCGCCGAGTTCGGGCGCGTCTGGCGGCGTCAGCAAAATCGCTGGGCGCAGGATCGCGTCACCGTCCACGACGGCCTGTGCGAGTCGCCCGCGGCGACGGCGGCGATCGCGCGGTACGCGGATGGGAAACGCTATTGGTCGGTCACGGAAATCGAGGATTTTGGCCGCTGCCCGCGCCGCTATCTGTTCGGGCGCGTGCTGAAGCTGGAAAGCCCGGTCGACCCGGAGGAGGTCGTCGCGTTGCCGCCCGATGCGCGCGGCAATGTGATTCACGATGCGCTCGCGAGCCTCGCCGACCGCCCGAACCCGGACGTCCGCGCAGAGGTGGAACGCCTCTATCGGCTGGCCGCGAAGGCGAACCTGACTGGTGGCGGCCTGCTCGACGAAATCGAATGCGCGCGCCTTACGGCGTGGACCACGACAATGCTCGCGTTCGTCAATGAGCAAAGCGTCGGCCGCCGGCAACTCGCGACGGAGTATCCGGTGAGCGGCGACATCGAGGTCGAAGGCGGGCGGCGCGTGCCGCTGAAAGGCCGGCTCGACCGCGTCGACCGCGCCGCCGACGGCGGCACGCGGATCGTCGATTACAAAACGGGCAAAGCCAAAAGCAGCTTCCAACACCGTTTCTTGCAAAACGACAGTTTCAACGCCGGCGCCACGCTGCAACTGCCGCTGTATCTGCTGCTGGCGTCGGCGAAAACGGCCGGCGCGCGCGGCGCGCCGCAAGAGGCGGCGTACTGGTATTTGAAAAACGCGAAGGGCGACATCGACCCGAAGGCGGTCGTCTTCGGCCCGGATTTTTTGCCGCAGCACGAGGGCGAATTGCGGCTGGCGTTGGCGCAGATGATCGACGACCTGCGGCGCGGCTGCTTTGCGCCGCGGCCGGACCTCGCGGCGACGGTCGGCAACGACTATTGCGCAAACTGCGAGTTCGTCGTCGCCTGCGATCCGCGCGGCCGGGCGCGCCTCGCGGCCAAGGCGCAAAACACGAAACTCTGCCGCTGGCTCGATGTGCTGGGATTTTTTGCATGATGCGGGCTTATTTGACAGGATGTGCAGGATGAACAATTTGGACAGGATCAACAGGATCAACAGGATCGAACGGATCGGCGGGCAATCGCCTCATGGGGCCCATTCCGGCCCGGCGGCAAATCGCCAACATCCTGTCTATCCAGTTGATCCAACTGATCCTGTTGATCCTGTCAAAAAAAATCCTCTCATAGAAACATATCATTATCTCTCAAGCGAGTTCGCCGATGCCGACGCTTAGACCGCCCGCCGACCAGGCCGCCCGCGATCGCGCCGTCCACGGCCGCGGCGAAAACCTCTGGATCGAGGCCGGCGCCGGCACGGGCAAAACAACGTTGCTGGTCGAGCGAATCCTGGCGCTGCTGACCGACGAGGCGGCGCCGCTGCGGCTCTCGCGCCTCGCCGCGATCACCTTCACCGAGAAAGCCGCCGGCGAACTCAAGGTCAAAATCCGGCAGGAGATCGAACAGCGGCTCCACGCCGGGCCGGACGCGCCAATCCGGCAGCGGCTCGTGACGGCGCTCGAGGAACTGGAAACGGCGGCCATCGGCACGCTGCACGCCTTCGCGCGGCAGTTGCTGCTCGAATTGCCCGTCGAGGCCGGCGTCGATCCGCACGGCGCGGTCATGGACGAAAAGGAGTTCGGCGAGTTCCTGGAGCGGACCTACGACGAATGGTTCGACGCGCAAATCCGCGCGACGCCGCCCGCGGCGGCGCTGCGGTGGTATCTCGGCGAGCGCGAATTCTACGAACGACGCGGCGATTGGGATTGGCTGTGGAAAATCGCCCGGCACGTCTGCCTGAATCACGACGTCCTGCTCGACGCGCCGCCGCCCGAGGCGTTCTCGCTGGCCGAGGCCGTCGCCGACTTGCGCGCCGCCGCGGACGCGGCGCTGGCGCATGCCCACGCAAATTGCACCGACGCCGCGGACAAGGCGTTTCAAGAGACCGCCGCCTACGCCGCCGCGGCGGAGGCGTTGCCCGCCGCGGCGCAGCGCGACGAGTGCCTGGCCGCGATCGCCGCTTTGCCGAAGTTCAATTTGCGCGTCGGCGCCGCCGGCAAATGGGTCCTCGGCGAAAAGGACGCCAACAAGGAACGCCGCAAAACGTTGCGCGAAATGGAAGCGCGCCTCGCCGACGTCGCGCAGGACCCCGAGGTGCGGGCGCTGTTCGAGTTGGCGCGCGAGTTCGCCCGCCATTTCGAGCAGGAAAAACGCCGGCGCGGCGCGCTCGGCTTTCAGGATTTGCTGGTCCGTGCGGCGGAGATGTTGCGCGGCAACAAAACGGCCCGCGCGTACTTTCAGCGGCGATTCGACGCGCTGCTGATCGACGAATTTCAGGATACCGATCCGCTGCAGGTGCAAATTGCGTTCTTCCTTGGCGAAGACGGGCCGATCGCGGCGCGCCACGACGAAGTCAAACTTCGCCCCGGCAGCCTCGTGGTGGTCGGCGACCCGAAGCAGTCGATTTACCGCTTCCGGCGGGCGGACATCGAAATCTATGAGAAAACCAAACGGCTGTTGCTCGGCGCCGCCGGGCCGACGTTCATCACCGCGAATTTCCGCAGTGCGCCCGCCATTCTGCAAACGGTGAACGCGGTGTTCGCGCCGCTGATGCGGTATGACGCCGCGCTGCCCGTCAGCCCGAGTTACGTCGAACTGCACGCCGGCCGCGACGCCTGGCCCGAAGCCGCGGGCGCGATCTTGCTGACGCCCAACCGGCCGTTCGACAGCGCGGCGGCGGCCCGCGACGCCGAGTACGCGGCCGTGGCGCGGTGGATTCGCCACGCGCACGATACGGGCCTGCCGGTGTGGGACAAAGATCGGCAAACGACGCGGGCGATGCAGTGGCGCGACGTGGCGATTCTCGACCGGCGGACCGCGACCTTCGCCGGCCTGGAGCAGGCGTTGCGCGACGCCGCGGCGCCGCACCGCATCGAGGGCGGCAAGGTCTATTTTCAGCGGGAAGAAATCGCGGCGGCGGTGAACGGTCTGCTGGCGCTGGAAAATCCGGATGACAGCGCGGCGCTCGGGCAGTGGCTGGCGAGCGAATTGGTCGGCTTCTCCGATGACGACCTGCTGGCGCACGTGCTCGATCGGCCGGAGGCGCGGCTCACTTACGCCGGCGACGCTTCGGCCGACGATATCGGGCGCGTGTTGGTCGCGATGCGGACGCTGCACGAGAACCGCAACCGCGATGGCTGCCTCGCGACCGTGCGCGGCCTGTTCGACCTCGTGGGCGCGCTGCCGACGTCGTTCACGTTTCCGCGCCGCGAGGTCGCCGCCGCCAATCTGCACAAGCTGCTGGAAGCGGCGCGCGCCGCCGATCAGGCGCGGCAGACGTTCGGCGAGTTCGCCCGCGCCTGGGCGACGATGTATCGCGAGCAGCGCGAGGAGGCGGATTTCGCGATCACCGAAGACGCCGACGACGTGGCGCGGGTGATGACGATCCATCGCGCCAAGGGGCTCGATTGGCCGATCGTCGTCGTGATCGACCTCGCCGCCGAGTTCAAGTCGCCGGGCGGTCCGCCGCCCGTGCTGCTGCGCCGCGCCGAAAACCGACTGGCGGTGTACCTGGGCCAGGCGGCGCAAACGCAGGGCTATGCCGAACTGAAAGCGCAGGAAGACCAATTCGAGAAGGCGGAACGCGTCCGGCAATTGTACGTGGCGACGACGCGCGCCCGCGATTATCTGGTCCTGCCGCTCTTCGGCCGGAACCAGGCGAACGCGAACGGCGAGCTGCCGCAGCCGAAAGGCTATCTCGAATTCCTGGCGGAGGCCCGCCTGATCGACGCCAGCTTGCAGGTCGTCGACGCGATGGGCGCCCGCTTCGAGGAAATTGACGTCGACGCGCTGGCGAGCGCCGGCGCGCCGCGTTGGGAACTGCCGCGCGAGTTCGACAAGCGTGCGCTGTCCGCCACTGCGCGCCAGTCCGTCGCGGATTACGCGGCGCGACGCGCCGCCGGTTCGCCGCCGTTTCCGCCGGCGCCGGCCGCGTTGGAATTCCGCAGCCCGAGCGCGCACGACGAGCCGCCGCCGCCGGCCGAGCACTCGGCGGGCCCGAAAATGGGCGAGGCGTTCCATGCGCTGATGGAGCGGCTGGACCTCGCCGATCGTGCGACGTGGGACCGGTCGATCGCCGAAACCGCCACGCAATATCAGCTTTCGCCGCGCGAAAGCGACCTGCTGCATCGTTGGCTCGGCCATTTCGCGAAACTGCCGAGCTTCGCGCAATTGGCCGGCGCACGCGTCTGGCGCGAGATTCCGTTCTCGTGGACCGACGGCGCGGGCGTCGCCTACAGCGGCAAGCTCGATTTGCTCGCCGAAACCGCCGCCGGGTTGCTGATCCTCGATTACAAGATCGACCGCTTCGCGCCGGCGACCATGCCGGCGCACATGGCTTATCATCGCCGGCAAGGCGAAATCTATCGCGACGCGGTCAAGGCGCTGACCGGCCGCGACGACGTGACGACGCGCTTCTGCTTCGTTGAAATGGGGCGCGAAGAGACGCTCTGAAGCGCAATCTGTAGGAGCACCCTTCCGGGTGCGATCTGCGAAATCGCGCCTGGAAAGGCGCTCTTACAGCATGCGGAACGCAATTGCCTTGACCGGCGGCGAAGCGGCGGTGTAACTTGCGTCGCACCGAATCGCCACCTGAGATTTTCCACCATCGTTCGGCGACGGCGCCGGCGTGTTCGCGGCGCCGGTGAGAAACTGTTCGTCCGGCTGAGAACTTTGAAGGAGACATCGATGAAGGGAAGGACGTTTTCGCGGTTGGCTTTCGCGCTTCTTCTCGGCCTGATTCTCGCCGCATCGGCGTCGTGCAGCGGCGGCGGTTCGGGCGGCGGCCAATCGATCGACGACGACAACGACGATTCCTCGCCCGCCGATGACGACGTGCAATCGCCGGATGACGACGACGACGATAATGACGATGCCTCGCCCGGCGATGACGACACGGCCGACGACGATACGTATCCCGATGACGACGACGATACGTTTGTCGATGATGACGACGACACGTATCCCGATGACGATGACGATGCGTCTCCCGATGATGACGACGACACCTTCGTCGATGATGACGACGACGACGACAACGACGACGACAGCGCCTGCGATTCCGCCTTGTGCCCAGCCGGCTGCTGCGCCGGTGCGCAGTGTCTCGCGGGGACGGCCAACGCCGACTGCGGCCAAAGCGGCGCGGCGTGCGTCGCGTGCCCGACCGGACAAGGTTGCGTCGGAACCCCCGGCGGCGGCGTGTGCGGGTGCGATGCGACGACCTGCCCGACCGGTTGTTGCGACGCGAGCGGAACCTGCCAGCTCGGCACGGCCAACGGGGCGTGCGGCGCGAGCGGCGGCCAGTGCGCCTTGTGCAGCGCGGACAACGTCTGCACCGATCAGGCGTGCGCCGCGGATTGCACAGAGGGCGCTTGCGCGACCGGGTGCTGCGACGGGACCTCCTGCGCGGCGGGAACCACGAACGCCGAGTGCGGCGCCAACGGCGCGGCCTGCGTCGCGTGCCCGACCGGACAGGAATGCGCCAACGGCGCGTGCGTCTGCGATGCGACGAGTTGCCCCACGGGCTGCTGCGCCGCCGGCGGCGTCTGCGAGGCGGGCGCGGCCGACAGGCAATGCGGCACGGGCGGCGCGGCCTGCCTCGCCTGCGCGGCCGGAAGTTACTGCGTCGCGCAGACGTGCCAGCCGAGTTACGCCTTGTCGTTCGACGGGTCCGACGATTATGTCGATGTTCCGGACGAGTTGAGCCTGCGCCTGACCGGCCCGATGACGATCGAGGCGTGGGTCTATATCGATTCGTACCCCGTTACGGGCGTCGCCACGATCGTGATGAAGGGCGACCACACGACCAACTCGCCCGATCACGGCTGGCGCATCGGCATCAACGGCGGTTTCTTGCAGTTCGTGATCATGAACGACGGCGCCACGCTGGCCACGGCGTCCGCGCCGCCGCCGGTGAACCGCTGGACGCATATCGCCGGCACCTTTGACGGCGCCACGGTCGCGTTGTGGCAGGACGGCGTGCTGCAGCAAAGCACGGCGACAACGCGGATCCTCGCCGCGTCCACGGCGGATTTGCTGATGGGGAAAGACGTCGCCGCGAACCCGTACTACGACGGCGTCATCGACGAAGTTCGCCTATCCGACGTCGACCGTTACACCGCCCCGTTCACGCCGGCGAACCGCTTCGCGCCCGACGCCGACACGGTCGCGCTCTGGCATTTCGACGAGAACCTGGGCACGACGCTCGACGACGCCAGCGGCAACGGCCACAACGGCACGATCTACGGCGCGGCGTGGGTGGCGGGGCATTAGGCAGGCGGCAATGCAGAATGGCGAATTTCTGGCGGCGTCGGCCCTTCTGCATTCGCCATTCGCCGTTCGCCATTCCACATTGCGCTGGGGATGCGCTCAAAAAAAGTCGATAAATCGGAGCACGTCGACAGTCTCTATGGGACCTATACGGCCTATACGGCCGATACGACCTATGCCGGTCGGCCTCTTCGGACTCGGGGCGTAGTTGAGCGGTCTTTCAGGCTTTGGCGATCGTCGGGTTGCCGGCTTGCGCCAGCAGCAGAAACCGCGCGGCGCGGTCGTGGTTGGGCGCCTGAAGCAGCACCGCCTGCCAGAGCCCGAGCGCGCGGACGCGATCGCCCGATTGGAAGCAGCAGATTGCCAGTTCAGTTTGCAGATCGAGGTCTTTCGGATCAAGCGCGCCGGCGGCTTCGAGTTCGCGGATGGCGTCCGGATAGCGGCCGAGGCGGCGATAGGCGACGGCCAGCTTTTTCTTCAGTTCGGGCCAGTTCGGGCGCAGCTTCGCGGCGTGTTCGTACTCGACGCGGGCGTGGTCGTATAGCTGCAATTGGCGGTAGGCGTCGCCGGTGGACATGTGTTTTTCCGCCAGGCGGAACATGTTGAGGCGGCCGGGGAATGGCGCGCTCTTCTTCAACGGCGCGAGCAGTTTCCCGGCGTGTTCGTAGCGGCCCAGATCGCAGAGCAGCACCCCCAGGTTCAGGCGCGCCTCGAGGTTCTTGGGGGCGAGTTCGAGGGCTCGGGCATAGAGCTTGACGGCCTCGGTGAAGCGTCCCTGCTGGTGGTAGATCGCGCCGAGTTTGCCGTACACCTCCGCCGAATCGCGCTTCAGGCGCAGCGCCTGCGTGAAGCAACGTTCGGCCAGGGAGAGATCGCCGCGGGCGAACGCTTCCTGACCTTGTGCGAGCGGCCTGTCGATCTCCGGAATCATGAGGTTCCTCCGGGCGGGCTGGCGGCGGCCGGCGGCGACGCGGCCGGCGGTTCGGGCCGGCTGTCGAGCCCTTGGTGGATCAACCATTTCTTGAACGGCCAAACGCCGTAGGCTTTCATCATGAAATGATCGACGCCGCTGATCGTTTTGACGCCGCCCAGCGAGGTCGTGAGCACCATGCGGTAGTCCTGCGTGATCCGCGCCCGACCGTCGCCTTCGAATTGCACGTTGCGCGAGAACGCTTGGTAATGAATGCTCGCCAGTTGATCGAACAATTTCTGCATTTCGACGCCCGGGTCGTACGTCGGGCTGGCTTTCACGTAGTCGGGCGCGAGCAGCGTCAGATACAACTTGAGGTCTTTGTTGTTGAGAGCGACCGCCCGTTGGTCGAGGGTGCGGTCGATCATTGACCGATTGTCGGCGCAGGCCGCGGCGGCGAGCGCCGCGAGGCCGAGCACGAGCCAGCGGAGCGCTCTAGTTGAGTTGCCCCGCGAGTTTCTTGGCGTCGCCGGCAAATTTGCCCCCGGGGAAGCGCTGCAGCAGCATGTCGACGTAACGCTTCGCCTGCGTGCGTTCATCGAGATTGACCAGGCAGCGCGCGCCGTAATACAGCGCCTCTTCGTAAAAGTCGGTGTCGTTGTAGAGCTGCACGATGCGTTCGAAGCGTTTGAACGCGGCGTAGTACTCGTCGTTGCGCCAGTAGTGTCTGGCGATGTACCGTTCGCGCCCGGCCAGGTCGTTGCGCACGTCTTTCAGCTTCTTCTTGGCGTCGTCGTAATAGGAACTGCTCGGAAAGCGCGACACCAACTGCGAAAACTGCGTCTCGGCCTTTTCGGTCTGCGTCTGGTCGCGGTCCATCGCCATCTTTTGCTCGTAGCTGCACATGCCGCTGCGGAAGATCACGTGGTCGATCTTCTCGTGGTTCGGGTGCCGTTTCGCAAAAGCGTCGTACGCCGTTTGAGCCTCCGCCCACTGCCGTTTGCCGTAGTGGGCGTCGGCGACGCCGAGTTCCGCGTTGGTCACATACGTGGAAAATGGGTAGAGGTCGATCAGCGCGTTGTAGGCGTCGATCGCGTCCTGAAAGCTCCCCTCTTTCATGTTTTTCTGGCCGTAATCGTAAATTTCCTGCGCCGTCATCTGGTCGAATTTCGGACCGCACGCCGCGGAAAGCAGCAGCAACGCCAGCGCCGCGACCAACGGCGCCACGCGCAAGAGCCCATGTCGGTAGGTGTTCAAAATCTGCTCCGCAGGCCTATTTCCGCCTATTGTATAAGGGTTTATGCACAGAAATGTCAAGCGATTCCTGCACTATTTTTACCGTTCCGTCGATTTCCACAGGAAAATTTCTCGTGGCCGCCTTCGGACGTTCGGAACGGCGAACGCTATTTCTCCTCCAACATCCGCACCGCGGCCAACGCGATGCGGCCCGGAGCGTCCATCGCCGCTGCGTCAATCAGCTCCGGACGGTCGCCGGACGTATGGATCAACGTGCCATGCGACCCCGAGAACATCAGGGTCACCGCGGACAATCCGGCCTCCAGCAACGGAATGTGGTCCGCCTCGCCGCCGACCAACCGGCCGAGCCGTTTCGGGTTCAAGCCGGCTTCGCGTGCGGCCCGCTCGGCCAATTCCACGGCGGGGGCCGACGGGTCGACGGCGTTTTTGCTTGGCCCCGTGCCCGTGGCGAGCCACAAACGCGTTCCCTCGCCCGCCCCTTCGTAATTCAGGTGCAGCGCGGTTTTCCATTCGGGCGACTCGTCGATGGTCTTGGCGTAATGATAGGCGCCGGCGAGGCCCAGTTCCTCGGCCCCGGTCAGCAAGATGCGCACGGCGACGCCTTCCGGCGGGTCGGCGGCTACGGCGCGGGCGGTTTCGAGCAGCACGCCGCAGGCGCCGGCGTCGTCGAGCGCGCCGGGCGATTCGTTGGTCACCTTCATGAAGTAGAGAATGACCGCGCCGATTTCCGCCAGCGCCCAGAAAACCCACCAGATCGTTCCCGGAAAGCCGTGCAGCCAGCCCGGCCAGAAAATGGCGGGCGCGACGGCGAACGGCAAAAGAAACGCGCCGATGACGAACAAGATCGACAGCACCGCGCGGGTGACGATCGAGATGTTCTGGCTCTTCGAGTCGGTGTGCGCGGAAAACACGAGCCGCTGGCGGATCGGCCCGCGCACCGGCAGATCGGCGATCAAATTGGCGCTGCGCATCATCACGCCCGCGTTGGGGATGAAGATGCGATGCCACGGATAGTCGGCCGAACGGTCTTCGAGTTTTTGCGACGCCGTGCGGCGATAGGTCTGCCACAGGCGATTCGCCACGAGGGGCAGCAGCAACCCGAGCGCCGCGCCGAACCGCGGCAAATGACTGAGAAGAATTCGATGGATCAGCAACAGAAAAGCGCCGCAGGCTAACACGTTCTTCAAGATTCCGAACGCCAGGACCGGATAAAAATAAAAGGGCGTCTCTTTCACCGAAAGGCCCATGCCTTCGAGCGTCGCGCGGAGGCAACCCCGGGCTTCGACTTCGGCCGGCGTGCCGACGAGGCGCGGATACGAAATGGCTTTGGCCCACGTGGCGGCGTTTTCCGCGACAAACGTACGCATGCTCATCCTCCGGAAAAATCGCGGCATATTAACCGGAATTCCGCCGCGGCGCGAGGGGCGCCGGCGCGGCGAGATTCAGATTGACATTCGGGCGCGCATTCTCTATGGTTGGGCCAATCAAAATGCCCTTTTCCAATGCGCGCGAGAAATTGAAGGAGTATCGGGCATGCGTGTACTCGTTTTTCTGGCCGTAATCGCGGTGCTCTGCTGCGGCTTGGCGGCCTGTGAAAAAGTACCGCCGCCGCCGCCGGCCAAAGCCCCGGCCCCGGCCTCGCCGGGCTCGCCGGCCGCGGCGATCCGCGGCGCCGTTTCGCCGTCGGCCGCGCTGCCGGCGGCCGGGGGCCCGAACGCGGCCGCGCCCGACGCGAAGCTTCCCGCAGCGCCGCCCCCGGCGGCCGCCGCGCCGAAGCCGGACGCCAGCGACGTGAAAGAAAAAACGCCGGAAAAAACGGCGGCCGAGACCGCGATCTAGACCCGCGGTTGAGCGTTTGACAAAACGAAACGTTGCGCGCACCATCCGCGCGCGATTGCAACAATGACAAGTGAGGCCGGCCCCGGTGGACCGTCTTCATTAGTGCTCAAGACAAAACAACGTGATGGAGGTTGACTCGAATGAAACGCGCGCTCTTTATCCTGTTCGTCGTGGTCTTCGCCGCGAGCGTCTTCGCGATGGTCGCGTGCACCAAGCCGGAACCCGCGGCTCCGCCGCCGCCGCCCCCGCCGCCGCCGCCGCCGGTTGTCGCGCCGATCGCGCTGCCGCCCGCTCCGCCGCCGGCTGCACCGCCCGCCGCTGGCGCTCCGGGCGCCGCCGCTCCTGCGGCCATGCCTCCGATGGCTCCGCCTGCCGACGCGAAAGCTCCGGGCGCGATGGCTCCGGCTCCGGCCGCTCCGGCCAAGGCTCCGGGCGCGATGCCTCCGGCTCCGCCGAAGGCCCCGGGCGCTCCGCCTCCCGCTGGCGGCGGCAAATAACCTCGCCTCTAAATCGGCATTAATAGAGGGCGCTCCAAGTGGGCGCCCTCTTTTTTAGGCTCGCGATGCTGCACGATTTGGACACCGAACTCTTTCGCGCGATCAACGAGCGCTGGACGTGCGCCGTCATGGATTGGCTCGGCATCGCGCTGCAGAATCCACGCTGGTTGTGGTTGCCCGCGGCGTTGCTCCTGCTCTGGTTGTGGTGGAAGGGCGACCGGCGGGATTGGCTCTTTGTCGCGATCCTGGCGTTGACGGTGGCCGTGACGGACATCGTTTGCGCGCGCCTGCTGAAACCCTGGATCGGCCGCTTGCACCCGACCGATGCGCTCGACGGCGTGCGGGCGCTGGTCGGCTGCAAGCACGGCTTCTCGATGCCCTCGAACCACGCCGCCAATCTCGCCGCCGCCTCGATGCTGATCGCGGCGCGGATTCGCCAGCTCGCTTTGCCAGCGGCGCTCATCACGTTTTTTGTCGGATATTCGCGCATTTACGTGGGCGTTCATTTTCCTTTGGATGTGCTGGCCGGCTTCGCCGCCGGCATCGTCATCGGCCTGGGCGGGATCGTCGCCTGGCAGTGGGTCGATTCTATTGCGACCCGCTCTTGACCAGGCGAGCGGCCGGCGGCGGCATCGCCGTTGTGGACAACTTGTGAACAAAATGACGATCCGCGTTGACCGATTGCCGCCTCAAGCGGCGATTCCCGCGGCGCCGCGATTTGACCGGCGAGCGCCGCAGTGTGTCACGAAATCGAGAAAACCGTTTCCGACGCTTTCCTAACTATATGAAATTATGCGATATTTTTTCGCGCCGCGTTCGCGTTCCACAAATAACCGTACATTCGAGTTGAAAGAACCGCTCATAAGTATGCTTATTATCAAGGCTTTGCCGCGACCGGAGTTTTTGTCCACATTTTTGTCCACAGGAACGGCCGCGAAGACGGCGATGCGCTTGCAAAAAAGGTCCGTGAACGGCTTTGCTTGAGCTGATGCCGACTCGCCGACCGGTGTTTTTTTTGACACGGTTGCCGCGAGAGGTTATAGATGAACTATCTCGTTTCCGGCGATGGAAGCGAGCGGCATTCCAAACAAGCGATTCAGTTTTGATTAAGGGAGGAACTTAAATGAAATTGTTCATGAAGTTGTTTTTCGTCGCGGCGTTGCTGACGATCGTTGCGTTCTTGGCCGGTTGCAGCGCGTTGAAAGCCCTCGTGGCCGCCACCGGCTTCCAGTGGGAATTCAGCGAGAGCAGTTTCGAGCAGGAAACCGGCGTGCAAACGCCGTACGACTGGAAATTCCTCTTCGGCGTGAACATGTCGGCGGACCAGGCCGAACTGCTCAACGGTTCGTTCTCGGTCAATTTGAGCATCTTGGAGCAAGCCGGCTTCTCGCTGCCGAACATCCAGAACCAAATCATCGCGGCGCATGCGGCGCCCACGCCGAGCGGCAGCCCCGGCCTGCGCTACGCCAACAAGATCCTGTTCCAGAACCAGACGGTCATGATGGACGGCGACGCGATTGCGAAGCTGGGCGACAGCGTCGGCGCGTCCGGCGCCGGCTGGTACGGCGTCTACTACACGGAGGAGGCCGTCGGATTCCTCAAGGGCACGATCAAGAATTGCAACGGCAGCGTGCCGCAGAACCAGGAGATCACCGTCCATTTGAGCGACGGCCCGTTCTGGACCTACGCCTCGCCGACCGACGGCTCGTGGGCGTTGCCGAGCATCAACGACAAGCCGGCGGCGATCGGCTTCAACTCGAGCGATTGCGCCGGAACGTCCACCGCTCCGGTCACCGACACCACGAACAACCCGGATCCGAAACAGGGCGCCGTGCCGACCGTCATGCCGAACACTCCGTTGAACGACAAGACCAACGTCGTTAACGTCGGCAACTTGAGCCTGCAGGATTTCGGCGCGAAGACAAACACCTCCAAACCCACGGACCTGGCGAAGTACGAGTTCAATGACGACTACAACAATTGGACCTTCACCGGCAACTACGGCGAATGTTTCAAGATGTTCAACGACGCGCCTTCGTACAACTTGATGTTCCCCAATGGCACGAACACCGCCCCGACCTACGGGTTGATCTCCACCGGCTGGAGCGACGTTGGCGGCAAGACCACCTGCACCCTCAGCCGCACCTTCACCGTCCCGGCCGGCGCGACGAACATGTTGATCTCCTACGACTTCCTGAGCCAGGAATACCCGGTATATGTCGGCTCGGCCTACAATGATATCTTCACCGTGATGGTTCAGGGCGATACGCAATACGCGGTGCATCGCACCATCAACGGCGACAACAACTGGCAGAATTTCGACAACACGACGACGCCGCCTCAGGGCCAGATCGGCTGGATCGCGAGCAGCGCGGATGCGCAGTACAACACGCAGACCGATCCCGGCGACCCGCACGTGTTCAACGGCCACCTGGTCTGGACCAACGTCGCGAACACCACGCCCCGCGGCAACAACGACAGCAACCTGTTGACGGGCCTGACCGCGACGTACCCGGTCACGGCCGGCGCGACGATCACGGTGCTCTTCACCGTGAGCGACACGGCCGACGCCATTTACGACAGCGCGGCCGCGCTCGAATACGTGGCGTTCCAATAAACAGACCGCCGAAGGAAAACCAGCCCGGGGCCGCAAGGCTCCGGGCTTTTTTGCGATTTTTCGTTTCCGACGCGGGCAAGCAAAAACTTTGACAAGGCCGCGGCCCGTTGCAATGTTCTAGCCGAAGGTGCAGGCTCATCAACATTCAAATTGCGCGCCGTTCAAGGTTATCCGCAGCCGACGAGTCACAAGCGGGTCTCGACTTGAACCAACGCGACGAGGGGGCTCTTCGATGGCGAAAAAAACGACGAACCGGGGAACCGGCGGTGCAACAACGGAACGGGCCACGCAGACCGGACCGGCGCCGATGTCTAGCGAGGGTCTGTACAAAACACTGATCGGGAGCCTGCCGCAAAAAGTCTTTGCGAAAAACCGCGACCACGCATACATCTCGTGCAACGAAAACTTCAGTCGCGATTTCAATCTGCCCGCGGAAGCGATGATCGGGAAAAACGACTTCGATTATTTTCCGAAGGACCTGGCGGAAAAATATCGCGCCGACGACCTGCGCGTGATGAAACGCGGAAAACTCGAGGAAATTGACGAACCGTACGTCAATGACGGCGTCGAACGCGTCGTCCACACGATCAAGACGCCGCTGCGCGACGACAAAGGGAAGATCGTCGGGATCTTGGGCGTCTTCTGGGACATCACCGACCGAAAGCAAATGGAAGAGCAGTTGCGCGAGGCGTCGCAGTACGCCCGCAGCTTGCTCGAAGCCAGCCTCGACCCGCTGGTGACGATCGGCGCCGACGGCAAAATCACCGACGTCAACACAGCGACGGAAAAGGTCACCGGCGTGACCCGCCAGAAGCTGATCGGCAGCGACTTCTCCGACTACTTTACCGAACCGGCGAAGGCGGTCGACGGCTACCAGGAAGTATTTTCCAAGGGCTTCGTCAAAGACTACCCGCTGACGATTCGGCACAAGTCGGGCCGCAAAACCGACGTGCTCTACAACGCCACGGTCTACCGCGACGACGCCGGGAAAGTGCAAGGCGTGTTCGCCGCCGCCCGCGACGTCACCGAGCGCAAGCAAATGGAAGAGCAGTTGCGCGAGGCGTCGCAGTACGCCCGCAGCTTGCTCGAAGCCAGTCTCGACCCGCTGGTGACGATCGGCGCCGACGGCAAGATCACCGACGTCAACACGGCGACGGAAAAAGTCACCGGCGTGACACGCGAAAAGCTGATCGGCAGCGATTTCTCCGACTATTTCACCGAACCGGAGAAAGCGATCGCGGGCTACCAGGAAGTGTTTTCCAAGGGCTTCGTGAAGGATTATCCGCTGACGGTGCGCCATGTTTCCGGCCCGACGGCCGATGTGTTGTACAACGCCACGGTCTACCGTGACGAAAACGGCACGGTGCAAGGCGTATTCGCCGCCGCCCGCGACATCACCGCGCGCCGGCAAGCCGAAGAGGAACTCCGTCGCCACCGCGACCACCTCGAGGAGATGGTCCGCCAGCGCACCGCGGCAATGGAAAAAACCAACGAGCAATTGCGCGCGGAAATCACGGAGAGCCGCCGGCGCGCGGAAATCATCACGAAGCAGACGCAGGAGATTCTCGAGCTGTCGACGCCGGTCGTGCAGGTGTGGGACGGCGTGGTCGCCGCGCCGTTGATCGGCAGCCTCGACAGCCAGCGCACGAAACGGTTCATGGAGGTCCTGCTCGACGAGATCGTGCGCACCAACTCGCTCGTGGCGCTGGTCGACATCACCGGCGTGCCGATCATCGACACGCAGACCGGGCAGAACCTGGTCGAGACCTTCGCGGCCGTCAAGTTGCTCGGCGCCCGCGTCGTGCTGACCGGCGTCCGGCCGGCGATCGCCCAAACGCTGGTCCACCTCGGCATCGACTTGTCCGGCGTCGAGACGCGGTCGTCGTTGCAGGCCGGCTTGCGCGTCGCGCTCGACATCATTGGCATCAAACCCTGGTCCGTTGCCGGGAACGGCAACGAGAAGTAGGAGGCGCCGATGCTGTCGGAAGGAATCTCCGTCATCAAAGTGCGCGACGTTCTCTTGGTCACGGTGCCGGCCGACCCGGATGACGAAACCGTTTCGCTGATGCAGGCGAAAGTCCTGGAAGCGATGGAGCATCGCCAGGCCAAAGGACTGGTGCTCGACATTTCGATGGTTGAGACGCTCGACTCGTTTTTCGCGCGCACGGTCGTCGAAACCGAACGAATGGTCGGGATGATGGGCGGGCGCACGGTCGTCGCCGGCATGCGCCCCAGCGTCGCGATCACGGTCACGCAGCTCGGCCTCACGCTCGGCGCCGCGTTGTCGGCGCTGAACGTCGATCGCGCCCTCGACCTGTTGCAGCAGCCGAAAACGAAGGGCGCAAAATGACCGACGAGGCGCCCTTCGACGGCGAAGTGCCGATCGTCGCCGAGTTCGACATCGTCGTCGCGCGCAAATGCGTGCGCGAGGCGTCCGTCGCCCTCGGCTTTGGCGTCACCGACGTGACGCGCATCGTCACGGCCGCGTCGGAATTGGCCCGCAATATTTTCCAATACGCCGGCTCGGGCGTCATGCGTTGGCGTCGCGTGTCCAGCAACGGGCGCGCCGGCATCGAGTTGGTGTTCGAGGACCACGGTCCGGGCATCGCCGACGTCGCCCTGGCGATGGAAGTCGGATTCACCACGGGCGGCGGACTGGGCATGGGTCTGCCCGGCGCCAAAAAATTGATGGGCGAGTTGGAAATTCGCTCGCAGGCCGGCGCGGGCGCCACCGTGACGACCAGAAAATGGCTGGATAAGTAAGAAATGTCCGTGCCCCCGACCGAAACCCTGACCATCGGCCATCCGAGCGACGCGGCCGCGACGCAACGCGCCGCGCAGGACATGGCCTTGGCGCTGGCGTTCGACGCGCAAAGCAGCGCCGAGATCGCCTTGGTCGCGCGGGAACTCGCGACGAATCTGCTCGCTCACGCCGGCGGCGGCGAGATTGTGCTCACGCCGATCGAGAATGAGACCCGCCGCGGTTTGCGCATCGAGTCGCGCGACCGCGGCCCCGGCATTGCGGATGTGGAACGCGCCATGACCGACGGCTTCTCGACCTCCGGCAGCCTCGGCTATGGCCTGGGCACGGTGAACCGCTTGATGGATCAGGTGCGCATCGCGTCGCAACCCGGTCGGCAAACGTCCATTGTGTGCGAGCGCTGGATTCGCGACGAGCCGCCGCTCGACCCGACCTGCGTGCTGGATGTCGGCGTCGCCTCGCGCCCGCATCCGGGAATGACGGTCAACGGCGACGCGTTCGTTGTTAAAACTTGGCGCGACCAGGTTTTGACGGCCTTGATCGACGGCCTGGGGCACGGCCAGCACGCCCACCGCGCCGCCGAGAAAGCGCGCCAGTACATTGAGAGCCACTTCGACCAGCCGCTCGCGGAGATTTTCCGCGGCGTCGGCCATAGTTGCCGGGGAACCCGCGGGGTCGTGATGGCCTTGGCGCGGTTCGATTGCACCCGGCGGCGGCTGACGTTCGCCAGCATCGGCAATATCGAAACCCGTCCGGACGGCCCCGCCGCGCATCTGAAACTCATGGTGCGGCGCGGCATTGTCGGCGTGAAGTCGCCGGATTTGCGCGTCGTCGACGAGGATTGGCCGCGCGGATCGCGCCTCGTGCTCCACACCGACGGGATCGGCACGCATTGGGACTGGAAGGATTTTGCGCCGTTCAGCGGCCTGCCGGCGCGGGCGCTCGCGCGGGAATTGCTCGTGCGCCTGGCCAAAGACCATGATGACGCGACCGTG
The DNA here is from genome assembly GCA_964534375.1 of uncultured bacterium. Taxonomy (GTDB): domain Bacteria; phylum Lernaellota; class Lernaellaia; order Lernaellales; family Lernaellaceae; genus CAZHPN01. The sequence goes on from CAZHPN010000054.1 coordinate 23,437, forward strand.
CTGGTCGTGAGGGATTCTGCGCCATGACCGCGACGGAACGGCAAGCCGAGTTGGCCGCGGCGCGCGAACAAATCCGGCTGCTGCAGGCCGAGTTGGCGGAAACCAACCGCGGCCTGACCGCGCTGACCATGGAACTGGAGCAACGCGTCGACGAGCGGACGGCGCGGCTGACGGCGGCCGTCCAGGATCTGGAACGCGAGATCGCCGAACGAAAACGCGTGGAACTCGAGTTGCGCGAAAGCGAGGACCGGTTCCGCATCTCGTTGCTTCATTCGCCGATCGGGGTTTACAACCAGGACCGCGACCTCCGTTACATCTGGGGCCATAACCGCCACCCGCATTTCGGCGGCCCCGATCCGATCGGCAAAACCGACCGCGAGATCTTCGGGCCGGACGACGGCGCGCTGCTGGAGGCGATCAAACGCGAAGTGATGGCGACCCGCATCGGCCGGCGCGAGGAAGTCAAAGTGCGCATCGGCGGCGCCGAGGTGTTCTTCGATTTGACGGTCGAACCCATGCGCGACGCCAGCGGCGACATCGCCGGGGTCACCAGCGCGACGCTCGACATCACGGAGCAGAAGCAGGCCGAAGTGCAGTTGCGCGAATTGAACGCCGCCTTGGCCACGCGCGCGGAACATCTGCGGACGTTGGCGTCCGAATTGACGCAGACGGAGGATCGCGAACGGCGCCGCCTGGCCCGCGTGCTGCACGATCATCTGCAGCAGTTGCTGGTCGCCGCGAAGTTCTCGATGGCCTCGGCGCTCCTCGCGGCGCCCGAGGCCGGCTGGCGCGAACGGCTGACGAAAGTCAACGAATTGCTCGATCAATCCATCGCCGCGGCGCGTTCGCTGACCGCGGAATTGGCCCCGCCGATTTTGTACGACGGGACGATGAACGACGCCCTGCGCTGGCTGGTTCGCTGGATGCAGGAAAAGCACGATTTCACCGTCGCGCTCGAGGGCGACGAGCGCATCGACGTGCCGCTGGACACGCGCCTGTTGCTGTTCCAGGCCGTGCGCGAACTGCTGTTCAACGCCGTCAAGCACGCGGCCGTCGATCGCGCCCGCGTGCGCCTCGAGCGCGCCGACCGCGCCTTTGTCCGCGTGACGGTCGCCGACGAGGGCCGCGGCTTCGACCCGCTCCACAGCGCCGCGCACGAAAAATCGACGGGCGGGTTCGGCTTGTTCAATATTCGCGAGCGCCTGGAATGGATCGGCGGCCGGCTCGAAATCGACAGCGCGCCCGGCCGCGGAACCCGCGTCGCCGCCTGGGCGCCGCTCCAGTCCGCGGGCGCGATCGGCGCCGACGCGCCCAGTCCCGCGCCGCCGGCGACGCGCGTCGCGCCGGCCGCGGCGCCCGGCGCGGCCTTGCGCGTCATGATCGCCGACGACCACCGCATCGTGCGCGAAGGCCTGGCCCGGCTGTTGAACGAGGCGGCCGAAATCGAGTTGGTCGGACAGGCGGAAGACGGCCAGCAGGCCGTCGAAATGGCGCGGCGCCTGCAGCCGGACGTCGTCGTCATGGACGTCAGCATGCCGCGCATGAACGGCATCGACGCGACGCGGATCATCACCGCGGAGCGCCCGCAATGCCGGGTGATCGCGCTGTCGATGCACTCGGCCGGCGACATGGAGCCGGCGATGCGCGATGCCGGCGCCGCGGCCTATTTGCCGAAAGACGGTCCGGCGGACGGGTTGATTGCCGCGATCCGGTCCGGCGCACGGCGCGCTTCGTAGCGGCCTCAGTTCGCGGGTTGTTCGTCCGGAATGAGTTTCACGCTGACCATCCGCGACACGCCTTTCTCCTGCATGGTCACGCCAAAGAGCGAATCGGCGACTTCCATCGTCGATTTGTTGTGCGTGATCAGCAGCACCTGGCTGTGCGCGGCCATTTGCTCGACCAGTTCGTTGAACCGGAAAATATTGGCGTCGTCGAGCGGCGCATCGACCTCGTCGAGCACGCAGAACGGGCTCGGCTTGACCAGGAAGATCGAGAAAATCAGGCCGATCGACGCCAGCGCCTTCTCGCCGCCGGAGAGCAGCGTGACGTTGGTCAATTTTTTGCCCGGCGGGCGGATGACGATGTCGATGCCGGATTCGAGCGGGTCGTCCGGTTCGGTCAGCACGAGTTTGGCGCTGCCGCCGCCGAACAGCACCGGCATCACCTCGGCGAACTTGTGACTGACCAGTTCGAAGGTCTCGATGAACCGTTCCTTGCTGGTCTTGTTGATCTTGGCGATGGCCGTTTTCAATTCCGCGATCGCGTTTTCGAGGTCGGCCTTCTGCGTTTCGTAGTGATCGCACCGCTGCTTCTGCTCGGCGTACTCCTCGACGGCGTTCGGGTTCACCTCGCCCATTTGCGTGATGCGGCCGCCGATTTCCTGCGCGCGCGTGCGCAACGCCTCGGTGTCCATCTCGGCTTCGTCGGCCGCCGCCGGCAGGTCGGCCAGTTCGACCTGATACTTCTCTCGCATTTTCTCGGCGAGATGTTCGCGTTTGAGCGACAGTTGCGACGCCGTCAGGTCGGCGGAATGGATCTCGCGCTCGTAGCCGTCGAGGTCGCGGCGCAACAGCTTGAGGTCGGACTCGGCGCGATCGACCGCCGCGATCTGCTCGTCCACGCCCTCGCGCACGCCGACCGCTTCGCGTTCGCCCTCTTCCAACGCCTGGATTTTTTCCGTCAGGCCCTGCGTGATGACGCCGATCGCCTCGCGATGCTTCTCCTGCGTTTCGCGGGATTGTTCAATCTGCTCGAAGCGTTTGGCGACCAGCGCCGCCGCCTCGTCCTTCGCGTGCAGCCGGCTGTCGCGGCGGGCCGCGGCGTTGCGTTGCTCCTGCCGCAGGTTGTTGACCAGCAGCATCGCCTCGGCGACGAATTTCTGGCAGCCGTCGATTTCGCTGGCGAGCGCGATCTGCGCCGCGGTTTTTTCGTCGGCGGCGTGGCGCGCGGCGTGCAACGCGCGGTTGATTTCGTCCAACTCGACTTGCTCGGCCGCGTTGCGCTGTTCGCGTTCCAGCACCCGTGCGGCGAGATCCTGCGCCTGCGCCGCCAGCGCGGTTTTTTCGGCGCGGAGCCGGTCGAACTCGAGCGTCGCCCGCCGCAACTCGCCGCTGGTTTCGGACATCGCAATGCGATTGTCGTCGAGCAGCTTTTGCGTCCGGACGATGACCTCCTGCAACCGGGCAACCATGCCTTCGTGCGCGAAAAAATCGCCTTCGGCCTTTTTGAAGGCGACTTCGAGTTGCGCCACCTGCTCGGTCAGTTCGGCGATCTCGCGTTTTTTCTGCAGCAGGCCGCTGGCGACCGCATCCACCTGGCCGCCGGTGATCGTGCCCGAGTTGTCGACGACTTCGCCGTCGAGGGTCACAAACGCGCCGACGTAGCCGTTTTCCTTGTGCAGGCGAACGGCGGTCGCGAGGTCTTCGACGACCAGCACGTTCTCGATCAACGCCTCGGCGGCCTGCTGATACTCCGGGTCGACGCGGACCATGTGCGAAAGCCGGCCGAGCGTCTGGTTGACCGTGTGCTCGGGCGGCTCGGCCTGATCGGCGCGGCGCGGCTGCTGCGGCACGAACGAACCGCGGCCCGCTTTTTCCGCTTTGAGAAAATCGGACGCGACGGCGCCGGCGTCCTGATCGGCGACGACGACCGCCTGCAGGCGTTCGCCGAGCACCGCTTCCAGCGCGGTTTCGAACTCTTCGTCGATTTCGATTTTTTCGGCCAGCACGCCGAGGATCGCTTCGCTGGAGCCGTTGAGCGCGCCGTTCTCCTGGCGCGCGACTTCCATGATCTTCCGCACGCCGTACTGGTAGCCCTCGAGGTTGCGCCGCATCTCGTCGAGGCTCTCCAGCCGAACCCGCGCCTTGTCGTACGCGTCGCGCGCGGCTTGGAATTTCTCGCGCCGGTTCTCGGCGTCGACGCGCAAATTCGCCTGGCGCGCCTTCTTGTCGGCGAGTTCGGCTTCCGCCCCGCCGCGTTCTTCCTGCAGCGCCGCGAGTTTGACGCGCAGCGCCTCGCCCTCCGTCGCCGCGGCGGCCGCCGCGATGTCGATCGCCGCCTGCCGCGTTTCGTTGGCCGTGCGCTGGGCGCGCTGCGCGACGAGATTTTCTTCGTTGCTTTGCACGGCGCGGTCGAGCGAGGCCTGCCGGCCGGCGAGCCGGAGCAATTCGTGGCGCGCCGCTTCGGCGGTTTTGTCGAGTTCCTGCCGGCGGGCTTGCGCCTCGCGCAACTTCTGCTGGCGCGCGGCGAGTTCGGCCTCGGCGGTTTGCGCCTTCGCGCCGAGCGTTTCAATTTCCTTGGCGGCGAGGGCGGCGTCTTGCTCGAGCGCGGCGATGCGTTCGCGCGCGGCGTCGACCTCTTCCGTCCAGAGGTTGACCTGCGTTTCGAGGTGGTCGATGTCGCGCGTCAGCAGGTCGCGCCGCGATTCGTCGTCGCGCACGCGCGCGCGCAGCCCGGCGACTTTTTCCGCCGCCAGGGCGATCGCCTTTTCGTGTTCGAGCACGTCGAGCCGCAAGGCGGCCAGGCGCGCGTCTTCCGCCTCGAGTTTGCTGGCGGCGCTCTGCTTGAGGTCGCCCAGGCGCACGACGGTTTCCTGAATCTGCTGCGCCTGTTTGGCGAGCAGCACCTGCTCGCGCGCGGCCAGTTCCAGGTCGAGTTCTTTCAACTCGGCCTTCAGCTCGTGGTAGCGCTGCGCCTTCGCCGCCTGGCGCTGGAGGCTGGCGACCGAGCGTTTGATTTCGAAGATGACGTCGTTGACGCGCGCGAGGTTGGTCTGCGTCGCCTCGATTTTCCGCAACGCTTCTTCCCGCTTCACGCGATACTTGCTGATGCCCGCCGCCTCTTCGATCAGCACGCGGCGGTCGAGCGGCTTGGCGGAAATCACCTTGGCGATCTGGCCTTGCTCGATGATCGAGTAAGCGCGCGAGCCGATGCCCGTGTCGAGAAACAGATCGACAATGTCTTTGAGGCGGCACGGCCGGCGGTTGATCATGTATTCCGACTCGCCCGAGCGGAACAGCCGCCGCGTGACCTGAATTTCGGTCATTCCCTCGTAACCGGTCGGAAACACACCGTCTTCGCAGGAAAAAATCACCGAGACCTGGGCCATGCCCATCGGCTTGCGCAAGTCGGAACCGTTGAAAATGACGTCCTGCATCTCGGAGCCGCGCAGGCTCTTGGCGCTCATTTCGCCCATCACCCAGCGAATCGCGTCGACGATGTTGCTCTTGCCGCACCCGTTCGGACCGACAATCCCGCTGATGCCTTCTTCGAAGGTCAGGCGGGTCTTGTCGACAAACGACTTAAAACCGACAAGTTCGATTTCTTTGATTCGCATGCAGCATTCCTTTGACGAAAACCCCAAGGCCGCGTTGGCAATTTCGTAGCACACGCGGCCCGCGAAGTCAAAAGCTAAATCGCAAGGAATTGAGGGCGGCCGGACCCCGGCACACTACATCTTGTGTGTCCGAGTCCTGCGCCTCTCAGTTCCTCTCGCCCCAGTGGGGCCGCGTCAAAAACTCGATTTTCATCCCCCGGTTTTTAGGCTAAGATGACGCCCCATGTTAGGCAAGCTTTCAGCGCGCGCGAAATCGGCGGACGCGAACGCTGCCCGGCGGGAAGCCGCCGCCCGGCGGCTTGTTTATAGTTAAAATAACCACCGCGCCGCACTAGGAGATCCATTGGCCGAAAGCAAACCTTCCGCGCCGGCCCGGCGGTACGAATTGGACTTTCTGCGCGGCGTGGCCTTGATCGTGATGACGATGGGGCACCCCTTGCGGTCGAATTCGCTCGGCCCGCACCTGGATTTCATCCGCTATCATTACAACATCTACGGCGAGTTGTTCTCGGCGTTTTTCATGTTCATGTCCGCGATCAACGTGACCAACTTCATCGAGTCGGCCAAACGGCAGCCCGATCTCGACCCGACGCGCTTTTACATCAAGAGCAGCGTCGTCCTGTTTTTGATGGGCTTCTCGTACAACATGTGCGTGGGCACTTTCGCCTTCATCGACATCATCCAGGCGATCGCGATCGGGACGCTGTTCACCTACCTGCTGCTGCGTTGGCGCACGCCGACCTGGGGCTACGCGGCGATCACGATCGGCTTGTTCGCGCTCGGTTGGCGGCTGGTCGGCACGGGGCCTGTCACCGACGAAACCTTCGCCCGCCTCGGCCGCCTGCATTATTTCGTGGCGCTCTTCGGGCCGCTGCCGTGGCTGGCGTTTTTCGCCTACGGAATTTTGATCGACCGCATTCCGCGAGGAAAGTGGGAGTTGGTCGCGATTCCGGCGTTTTTCGCCATGTTCGTCGCGGCGCACTGGCTGCCGGAACTGGGCGGCGACCGCAACATGGTGGTGTTGCTGAAGGTCAATTACCGTTATGTCTTCATGAACTGCGGCTTGATGCCGGCGATGTTCCTCGCGGCCCGGCGCTGGTACCGCTCGCGCTCGGCGCTCGGGAAGATGATCGAATCGTGGGGCGTGGAAAGCCTGGTGTTCCTGATTTTCCATTGGGGCGTCATCTTGCTATTGTCGCCGCTGGCCACCGCCATCCGCTCGAAATGGGGCGATACGCCGGCCGCTTGGACGCATTCCGTTCTGACGCTGCTGATCATGGCGAAGCTCGTGCAGGTCGTCGCGCGGAAGCGCAACCAGTGGTTGAAATCCCCGAAATTCGGCCGCCGGGCCTGGGGCGTCTATATCGGCGCCCTGGCGTTGTGGCTTGCCTCGATGGGCAAATTCGCGTTCACGGCCCTGCTGGGCCAGGACATGCTGACCAGCGGCGCCGAGTTGCTCGGCATCGATGGCGCCGCCGGCTTTGCGGGCCGGGCCGTGGCCGCGTTCGGCGCGGGCCCGGGCCACGCCGCGGCGGCCGCGGCGGCGGCGCAGTCGACCGCGTTGATTTCGGCGGTGCGGCTCACGGCGGTCACCATGGCCGCCCAGGCGACAGCGGCGCGCATGATTTCGATGTTCGCGGCGTTCTTGTCGGCCGCGGCGTTCTGCTTTCTGTACCCGTACGTGCGCGCGCGCATCCGGCAGACATCGATGCGGAGGCGCCCGTCGCCGCCCGCGGCCGCGCCGGGCGCGTGAGCTTCCATATTTCGCAAATTGGACGGCCGTTGGCGTGGCGTGCAGGAGCGTCCCGTGTCATTGCGAGATAGCCCGATGACCGAAACTCACGCGCCCGTTCGCGAGGAAGAACCGGAAAAGGGACATCTCCGGCTGTGGATCTTTCTGGCCGCGGCGTGGCTGCTGGTTTACGCCTATCGCTTCGTCCTCTACGGCGATTTCGAACGGGATGAAATCGGGAATTCGTATTTCACCGTCGCGCTGCTCGACGGCATAGCGCATTCGGCGGCGCATTACCAATACGGCGCGAGCCACGGGTCGCTGGTCTACGGCGCGCTGTTGACGCCGATCTTTTACCTGGCCGGCTCGCGCCTGCTGTGGATCAAGCTGCTCGGCGCGCTGTTCGTCGCCGGGGGGTTGGCGCTGTGGACGCACAACCTGAATCGCGCCTTCGGTTTCGCCCCCGCCGCGCTGTTCGCGCTTTTTTGCATCGTGCCGCCGCCTTTTTTCGAGTGGAGCATGCACTGCGCCTTTTGGGGCAACCACCTGGAAAGCATCTTTTTCTCCGGGTTGCTCTTTTTTCTGTTTTTGCGTTTTCGCCACGACGCGCCGACCGCGATGTCCAACGCCGTCTTCTGGTTGCTGGCCGGGTTCGCCTGTTTTTTCTGCCTGCAAAACGTGCCGCTGGCGATCGCTTTCGCGTTCGCCTTCGCCTGGAAATGGCCGGGGCGCACCGCGGTCCGGCTGCTCGCGCCCGGCGCGGTGTTTTTCTTCCTGGCGTTTTCGCCGCATTTCTTCATGCGCGGCATCGGCGTCGACCTGCCCGCCGAGCCGCAGGTGGCGCGCGTCGGGACGAAACTGTCGGCTTTGCTGTTCGAGCACCTGCCGATCGCGGCGGGTTATGACGCCGCCCGCGCGCCCGTGGTCCAGTCGATCCTGCTCGCGCTCGCCAGGCCGGCTCGCCATTTCGAGTTGGAGAATTTCGCCGGCCGCGTGCTCACGCAGCCGCCGCTCATGTCGCTGGCGTTCTTCGGCCTGGCCGTCGCCGGCATCGTCCTGGTGGCGTCGCCCGCGCTTCGCCGCGCCAAAGCCCGCGAGTCGTGGTTTTGCCGGGTGCTGTTGCTGTACGGGTCGGCGTGGTTGCTGCTGTACGGCTTGTCGCGGACACAGTTCGATTTTCGCGGCGGGATCAACCCGCGCAAGTACATGATCGGCTTTATGGCCGACCGCTATCTGCTGCCGATCTTCCCGCTCTTGCTGACCTTCGTCTGCGTCCGCGTGACGCGTTTCTCCCGCGGCGTCCGCGCGCTGGCGGCCGGGGCGCTGCTCGCGTCCGGCCTGCTGCACCTCGCGGCGTATCATCCGGGCGCGCCCGACGGTCTCGCGGATAAATGGCGCAACCTGATGAGCCGGCGTGGCGACGACTACCGCGAGATCATCGGGTGCGGCTTCGATTACGACTGGGCGATCCGGCCCGATGCGGTGAGCCTGGAGATCGGCCGGCTGCCGCAGCGCTGGCAGGATGCCGCGTGGACGATGTACGGCGCGAAAGAGGCGATGCAAAGCTATGTGGACCGCAAGTTCGACGAATCGTTGTGGCCGCCGGCCATTCGCGAGCGGCTCGTCGCCGGCGAAGGCGCGACTCTCGGCCGCGACATTTTCGCCTTGTGGTATTTGCACGATCCGCCGCGCCGCGGGCGCATCGACAAGGTCGTGGCGCGCGTCGCCGGCTTCGACAAAACCCTGGCCGAGCGCTTTGCCGAAGGAATCGGCGAAGGCATTTTTTTCACGGCCATGATCAGCTACCGGCAAGCCCGGATCGTCGCCTGTTCCACCGGCGTGGGGCCGCCCGCGAGCGACGACGACTGCTTCAAGCCGCTGGACCTGCACGATTGGCGAACCCGTGTTCCGCAACTCTCGGCCGACGAATTTTATGTCGCGTTTCTGCGCGGCGCCGGGCGCGGCCTCTGGCGCCACGTCGCGCCCTGGGAAGGCAGCCGCGCCCCGGCCGGGCCGGCGAAACAGCCGTGGACCGCGGACGACACCCGCCGTTTTTGCGAGTACTGGGCGGCCGCATTGCATACCACCGCGGCGCCGCTCGCCGTCGAGTCGTTCCGTCGCGGGTTCAGCGAAGGCCGGGCCGATTACTTGATTCGCACCGCGCGCCGCTTCGTCTTCACCGACCAGGCCGACGATCTGCCGGCGCTGCGCGACGCGCTGGCCGCGCGCCATGTCGGCCTGCGGCCGACGAACAAGCGGCCGAATGAATACGCGTTGGATAGTCTGTAGAACGGTTTCCCGCGACGCGGTTGTCAATTGACGATCAGGTCAAACTGAGCGACCCCGCTTCTGACTTATCGCTTCTCAGCACCCGCAGCCGCTTTTGCTGCCGCTGCCGCGCTTGGCGCCCCCTCCGGGCGAGGCGTCGTCGTCGGTTGAGTCATCATCGGCCGATGTGTCGTCATCGGGCGAAGCGTCATCGTCAACCATGTCGTCGTCGGGCGAGGCGTCATCGTCGGGCGAGGCGTCATCATCGGGCGAGATGTCGTCATCCGGCGAGGCGTCGTCATCGGGCGAGATGTCGTCATCCGGCGAGGCGTCGTCGTCG
>CAZHPN010000055.1:0-33085 GCA_964534375.1 uncultured bacterium
AATATCAAGCACTTACATTTCGTGAAAAAACGCTCGTGTTCGATTTCCGAACACGTGTGTTCGATTTTCGAACACCATCGAACACTTATCGGTGCGCGCGAGGGGTCGACGTTTTGTGGCGAACGGTCCAAATATGTCAGTTTCGGGGCATGCTCCGAGTGCCGTTACCGCCTTGCGCCGCTTGGGGGGACCCGAGTCCGTTCACGCTGACGCCCCGGTTTCCGAAGTGACTGGCACCTGTTTCCGGCAGTTTCCGAAGTGGCTGGCACCTGTTTCCGGCAGCACCTGTTTCCGGCAGCACCTGTTTCCGGCAGCACCTGTTTCCGGCAGCACGGTCAAGGAATGACGGCCGCCGCCGCCGAGGCGGCGTCGAGTTACGAATGACGAGTGACGAGTTGAACGCGCAACTCGTAACGCGCAACTCGTAACGCGCAACTCGTCGCGCAGCCTCCCCCTTCCCCCCGGTTGCAGATCGACGCACGGGCGTCACATACTGGGCAAGCAAACAACAACCAACCCGCGCCGATGGGGAGAACACAGATGAATATCCGCTTCTTGTCGTGGGCGCTTTTGGCGGTGTTGGCCGGCGCAAGTTTCGCCGTTTCCGCGTCGTGCGGCGCCGCCGCCAGCCGGGCGGGCGGCAACCCGGCCGATGACGATGCGGCAGCCGACGACGACGACAACGACGACAACGACGCGTCGCCGTATTACGCGCCCGACGAACCGGGCCCGTTTGCGGTGGGCGTGACGACGATCTACCTGACCGACAAAACCCGCTGGGAAGATTACGGCCGGCGTTTTCGCCAGATGCCCGTCGAGATTTGGTACCCGTCGAGCGGGCAAGGCGGCGCGCCGAACACGATCTCGGCGATCGTCGGCGAGATGCCCGCTTGGGCGATGGACATTTTGCACCTGTTGTTCGGCGACGGCTTCGACGCGTTCTGGAACCTGACCACGTCGGCCAGCCGTGGGGCCGCGATTCTGGCGGACGGCGCGCCCTACCCGCTCGTGCTGTTCAGCCACGGCGACGGCGGCCTGCGCGTCCAAAATTTCACGCTGTGCGAACGGCTGGCGAGCCACGGCTTCGTCGTCGCCGCGCCCGACCATTACGCCAACGCGGCCGTCACCAACGTGCCCGGAACGGAGCCGATTATTTTCGACCCCACCACCATGGACACGAGCTACTACCCGCAGCGCCGGTTGGACATTCAGTTTCTGGCCGCGCAATTATCGCTGATCAACGTGGCCGACGGCCCGTTGCACGGGTTGTTCGACTTCTCGCGCCTGGGCATGGCCGGCCACAGTTCCGGCGGCTGGACGACGCTCGACGCCGGCGTGACCGACGATTTCCTCGACGGCATCGCGCCGCTGAACGGGTTGTGGCTCGCGCCCACGTATCCGGCGTACGCGAAGCCGATGTTCATGATCCAGGGCGAACGCGACACGGTGATCGGCGCGGCCGAGAACGCGAGCCTGATCGAAATCTTCAACGACCTCGCCTCGCCGAAGAAAATCCGCCTCGATTTCCGGGAGGGCGGACACACGAGCGCCACCAACGCCTGCAGTTTCTACCCGTCATGGGCGAAACAAATGTCGGCCGACTGCAACGGCGCGAACCTCGATCCCGCGATCGGCGTCGCCATTTCCTCGGCGTATCTCACGGCCTATTTTCATTCGATTCTCATGGGCGATTCGCGCTACGACGCCTACCTGGCCGAAAATCACTATCCGGACGAGATCGATTTCACCGCGGTGTGGCCGTAACGGCGGACGCCGCGGCGGCGGGAAGCGAATTACGAGTTACGAATTACGAATGACGAGTGATGGGAAAGTCGTAACTCGTAACTCGTAACTCGTAACTCGTCACGGGCGCCGCGGCAGCTTCGCGCTGTGCCGGCGCAGGGCGTCGGCCGTCAGGCCGGCGAGCGCGCGGCAACCGTCCGGCGTCGGGTGGATGTGATCGAACAACAGATCGGGGCGGCCGGAGAGCGGCGTGGCGTCGATCACGCGCGCGGCCGGGAACGTGCGGTCGATCATCTCGTAGATCGCCGCCCAGGCGCGCAGGTGAGCCGCGTAATTGAAGGCGTGATACCAGGTGAAGCAGCGCTCGTCGCGCACCGCCTGCGGCAAGTCGGGCGCGATCAGCGTGGCCTGCTTCATCACATAAAATTCCGCGCCCAGCAGGTCGCACACGCCTTTCATCAGCAGCAGGTTCTGGCGAAAAACGTCGACGCCGCGCAGGTCGAAATCGGCCGCCAGTTCGGCGTCCGTTTTTCGCGGGCCGCCGGACTCGCCGCCGCCGATCGGCAGCCGGCCCCGCCGCGCGTGCGCCACACGAGTCGCGCAGTAAAGCTGCGACCAGCCCAACCAGCGGTCGAGGAAAGCGGCGGCCAGCGCGGGTTGGCCGACGACGGCCGGGAAGCCCCAATCGCGCTCGCCGGTGTAGAGCCGCCGCACGAGCCGTTCCGGACTCGCGTCGTCGAAATAGTACATCTCGTTCCAACCGTGGTAGACGACGACAATGTCCGGCGAAAAAAACCGGATCTGCGACCAGAGCCGGCCGTAGGACTCGAACGACGTGTAGCCGTCGGCCGCGGCGTTGATCATTTCCAGGTCCAGACCCGGGTACGCTTCCTTCAAACGCCGCCACGTTTGGAACGGCCAGGTGTCCTGGTCTTCGAGCAACGTCCCCGTGCCGGCGGTCGAACTGCCGCCGAAGAAGGCAATGCGCAGGCGCCCGGCGGGTTTGGCGACGGTTTGCATGGCGGGCGTCGAAACGAAGCCGAAGTTGTTCACCGACTTGTGCGCGGACGCGTCGTTGCCGGGCCGCGGCACGAACGCCGCATACGGATGCACGTGCGCCCAATGCTGCTTCGGATTCGGCTGCTGCACCGGCGAGGTCAGTTCGCGAATGTCGAGCGGCCGGCGCGCGCGCATCATTTTCTCGCCGATGCCGAGGAGCGCCAACGCCGCCGTCGCCGTCATCGCCGCAACGAACAGCAGGCGTTTTCGCCAGGAAATTTCGCGACCTTCTTGCATCATCCCTTTCCGCGGCGATTCCCGCGGCCGACGGTCGACGCCGTCGGCGCGATTGTGCCATTGACCGGCCCGCGCTGGCAAACAAGCCGCAAGCGCCCACGAACGGCGGCGGTTTTGGCGTCTTCTTGACGCCTCGAGGCGGCCGGCGCAACAATGCCCTGCCCCATTCGGCGGCGCGCGGCGCGATCGGCGCGCGGAGGCGAAATGCGCGAACAACGAGCCGTTTCTTGACGCGGCAGGACGCGCTGGACCGGGCCGCGGCCGGCCGCCTGGCCGGCGCCGACCTCGCCGGCGTCCCTCTCGCCAAGGCCGATTTATCGGGCGCGAATCTCCAAAAAATCGCCGCCGCCGGGGTCCGGCTGCGCGGGGCGGCGTTGCGCGGCGCCGACCTCGCCGGCGCTAACCTGGCCGGCGCCGACTTGCGCGAAGCCGATCTGACCGGCGCCAACCTGGCCGGCGCCGATTTGCGCGGCGCGCGCCTGCGGGAATGCCGTCTCGCGCGCGTGCAAGCGGCGGACGCCACGGCGGCAGGGGCCGATTTTTCCGTGGCGTTGTTGCAGGACGCCGATTTCTCGCGGGCCGATCTGCGCGGGGCAAAATTCTACGGCGCCGCGCTCGACCGCGTGAATTTCGCCGGCGCCGATTTGTCGCGCGCGGAGTTCGACGGCGCGGAATTCCGCGAGGTCAATTTCGCCGGCGCCAATTTGGAACGGGCGACGCTGCATCGCGTTTACGGCCAGCCGCTGGCGGCGCTGGAGGCGTTGCAGGCGCGCGGCGCGCTCATCGACTGGTTTTTGTTCCGCCGTTTGCTGCGCGTGCTGCGGCGCAGCCTGGCGGCGAAGATCGTCGCGGCGGCGGCGATCGCGGCGCTCGGCGCCGCCGGCTGGCAGTGGTTCGGCGAGCCGGACCATTGGTCGTACGAAACGCTGCAACGACGCGCCGAGGAACGATTCCACCGCGGCGAAATCGAGCGGGCCGTCGCGCTGGAACAGATGATCGTCCGCCGCTTCGGCGCCGACCGCAATCGCGCCGCCGACGCGCGGCTGGCGATCGCCGGCGGCTGGCGCGCGCGCGGGCGAATCGACCAGGCGCTGGCGGCCTACGAGGAAATCGCGGCGGCGTATGCGGGCGCTCCACAGGCGAGGGAGGCGCTGGAAGCAATGGGGCGGATCGACGAGGAGCGCGGCGACCAGGAGCGGACCCGCGTTGTCTTCGAGCGGCTTGCTCAAACCGCGGCCGGAGACGCGGACGCCGCACGGCAGGCGGATTTCGCCCTCGCCGGCGTGCTGGCGAAGGAAGGCAAGAAGGTCGAGGCGCTCGCGCAATACGACGCGCTTTTCGTCAAGTATCGCGCCGAAAAAGACGCCGGCGACCGCGCGTTGCTCGCGTCGATCTCGTTGCTGTGCGAACTGGCGCGATTCGACGAGGCGGACGCCGCGCTGGCGCGCCTGCAGCAATACGACGTCACGCCGCACGGCTTCGAGGCGCGGCTGGACGGCGAACGGAAGATCGTCGAGGCCCTGCGCCGGCGCGGCGACCTTGCGGCGGCCGCGCAACGCAGCCGGGCCGTTTACGAAACCTATCGCCGCGGCGGGCCGGACGGCGGCGACGAGGCGCCCGAATTGTTTCCACCCCAGGGCGAGGCGCGCTACCGGCAATTTTATCAAGCCGGGCATGGCGCCGAGCGCGTCCGTGAGTTCGGCTTCCTGCTCGTCGAGATTGATCAGCAGCAGGCGAAGATTTCCGAGGCCGAGACGCGACTCGCCGAATTGGGCCGCCGCGCCGCGTCCGACGACCCCGGCCGCTTCTACGGCTTGCAGATGGCGCAGGCGCGGCTGTGCCTCGACCATGGCCGCGTCGCCGCCGGCGAGGCGATTTATCGCGCGATCATGACCCAGCGTCCCTCGGCCGAACTTGCCGCGCAGGCGGCGCTCGATCTGGCCGGCGCGTGGCGCCGCCGCGGCGAACGCGCGGCGGCGGCCCGGCTGCTGCGCGAAACGATGGCCGACGACCGCGCCGGCGGGCGGCGGGTCAGCGCGGCGATGGAACTGGCCGATCTGTTGGTGGAGGAAAAACGCTTCGCCGACGCCGACGCGGCGCTGGCCGGTCTGGCGCGAAAATTTGCCGCGGGCGCCGACGAGCGGGCGGACCTCGTCTTGCGGCGGGCGCAGTTGCTGGCGCAGCAGGATCGCGTCGCCGCGGCGATCGCGCTGGTCGACGCCGAACGGTCCCGCTTTGCGAGCCGGGCGAAGCGGCTCGAAGCGCAACGCGTCGTGCTGGGCCTGCAGGCGGGCCGCGGCGACATGGCCGCGGCGGAAGCGACGTACCGCGCGCTCGCCAAAGAATTCGCCGGCGACCCGGCGCTGGCGGGCGTGCAGGTTGATCTCGGGCAGCGTTACGTCGGCCGGCAAATGACCGCGCCGGCGCTGGCGCTGTTCGCCGCGGCCGCCCAAGACCCGCACACGGACGCCGGCCGCTCGGCGCGGTGGGAAACGGCCGCCCTGCTGGCGGCGACGGGCGAGCCGGCGAAGGCGGCCTCGATTTTCGACGAGTTGATCGCCGAGCCGGGCGGCCCGCCGCAAGCGCTGCAGGCCGGCCTGGCGTACGCGGCGCTGCTCGAGCAGCAGCAGCGCTGGGACGACCTCGACCGGCTGTTCGCCCGTCTGCGCGCCATTTGGCCGCAGCAAAGCGGCGAACGCGATGCGCTCACGCTGCGGCAGGCCGCCGTCTTGCGCCGCCGCGAACGGCCCGCCGACGCCGCGGCGCTATTGGAAAAAGCGCTGGATGGCTTCGCCGACCGGGAGGGTCTCTATCAGGCGTGCGAGATGCTGCTGACGATCGCTCGCGCGGCCGGCGACGAAAAGAGAGCGGCCGCGACGCTCGCCCGGATCGCCGCCGCGTTTCCGGACGACCCCGGCCGGCTCGCGCGGGCGCGGGACAATCAGCGGTGAACTGTCGTCAGCGATCAGCGGCCCGCGGTCGGAAAATCGCGGTTCGCTACAATGCCGGCGTCGCCGGCGCAACCGGCGAGGGCGTCGCGACGCGGACCCGGCCGGCCGCGTGTTCGCGGGCGAATTGCTCCATCGCTTCCGCCGGGCCGGGCTTGCAAAACTGATATCCCTGCCCGCCGTCGCACTGCACGGAGACTCGCCCCTGGCGCCGCAGCGAACGCAGGGCCGCGAATTGTTCGGGCGTCTCGACGCCTTTGGCGACGACTTTCAACCCGAGGCTGTGCGCCATCGCCATGATCGTCTTGACGATGGCCAGATTGTCGGCGTCGTCGACGACGTGGCGGACGAAATAGCGGTCGATCTTAAGGGTGTCCACCGGCAGCCGCTTGAGCCACGCCAGCGACGAGCAACCGGAGCCGAAGTCGTCCAGAATCACCCGTACGCCGAGGTTGCGCAGTCCCTGGAGAATGCGCACGACCGATTCCGAGTTGTGCATCGCCGCCGTTTCCGTAATTTCGACCGCGAGGTTCGAGGGCAGCAAACCGCTGGCCGACAGGCACGCCGCCACGTCGGCGACGATATCGCCATTTTCCAACTGCCGATCGGACAAGTTGACCGCGATCGGCGCCGCCAGCACGCCGGCGCGCTGCCACGCCGCGTTTTGGCGGCAGGCCTCGGCCAGCACCCATTTGCCGATGGGCACGATCAACCCGCTGGCTTCGGCGGCGTGGATAAACGCGAGCGGAAAAATCAGCCCTTCGCGCGGATGCCGCCAGCGCAGCAGCGCCTCGACGCCGACGATTTTGTCGGTGTCCAAGTCGATCACGGGCTGATAGTGGAGCACGAATTGCTCGTCGGCGATCGCCTGGCGCAGCGCCGACACGGCCGAATCCGCTTCCTCGGCCGTGCCGCCCATCGCCGGCGAGAAGAAGCTGAAGCTGTCGCCGCCCTTTTCCTTTGCGGCGTACATCGCCATATCCGATTCCTTCAGCAGAGTCTCGATGTCGCCGCCGTGGTCCGGGACAACGGTGATTCCGGCGCTGCAGTGCACGCAGACCTCGGTTCCCGCGACGACGATCGGCTGGCGCGCGGCGGCGACGATGCGGGAGGCGATCGCCGCGCAGTCCCGCGGGTTCGGCAGACCGCCGACAATGACCACGAATTCGTCGCCCCCCAGCCGGGCCAGCGTGTCGTACGGGCGGATGCACGCCGCGAACCGGCGCGCGATCTGCCGCAGCACTTCGTCGCCGGCGCCATGTCCGAGACGATCGTTGACCTCCTTGAAGCGGTCGAGATCCGCGAGAATAAAGGCGCTGAAATCGCGGTGGCGGCGCGCCCGCGCCAGGTTCTGCTGCAGATGCTCATGCAGCAAGACGCGATTCGGCAGGCCCGTCAGACTGTCATGGGTCGCCGTATGCCGGAGCTGCTCCTCGGCGCGCTTCCACCCCGTGATGTCCTCCGAGACGGCCAGAACGCCCGTGACGACGCCGGCCTTGCCGACCAGTGGAATCTTGCTGGTGCGCAACCAATTTCTGCCGCCGCTGGCGGTGGTTTCCGCCTCTTCGTAATCCCGTTTCGCCTGCCCGGTTTCGAGCACTTGCCGGTCGTCCGCGCGATAGATTTCCGCCCGGTCCGCCCAGGGCATCTCAAAATCGCTCTTGCCGACGATCTCCGCCGTCGACGCCAGACCCGCGTCGGCCGCGAGGAGGCCGTTGCAGCCCAGAAAATTCAGGTCGCCGTCTTTCCACCAGACCCGCACGGGAATTGCGTCCAGCACCGTACGGAGGATCTGCCGCGATTCGTGCACGGCTTCCTCCGCCTCCACCTGCGCCGTGATGTCGATCGCGGCGCCGATCCATTTCGCGGGCCGGCCGTGCTCGTCAAAAATCAACGTCGCGCGATCGCGCCACACCGAATACGCGCCGTCTTTGCGCCGAAGCCGAAGCTGCACCGCGTACGGCGCGCCCGTCTCGAAGTTCGACTTGGCGGCCTCCAGCACTTTGATCGAGTCGTCGGGGTGGATCAAATCGGACCAGGCTTCCAGCGTACGCGGCGACTCGCCGGCCGGATAACCCAGGGGCGTGTCCGGATCGCCGTGGAACTCGGCGACGCCGGTGTTGAAGTCGCGCACGTAAATCACCGCGCTGGCGGCCTGCATCGCGGTCAACAATACGTCGCGGCTTTCGCGCGCGACGCGCAATTCTTCGCACGCGGCGTCGAGCCGCTGCAACAGGTCGCCGGCTAACTGGTGCGCTTCGCCAGACCCGCCGTGGCGTTCGCCAAGCGCCTCGACGCGCGCGCGAAGCTCTTCGACATCGGCATCGAACAAGTTGGGGGCTTTCATGCGGCGCAAACTACCATATTTAGCGGCGCGCCGTCACGGTGTCTTTTCCAGCCCGGCGCCGCCTTCGAGGTCGTGCGGCCGGCGGCGGCTCCGGATTCTGGAAGACCCAAGAACGGCCGCATTTTCCGCTTGCAAACCCTCGCATTTTCAGGTATGCAGATTCCCAGTGGGAAAAAGCGTCTTCCGGATTCGACAACTGAGAAAATAACGACCTGGAAAGGAAGACACGTATGGCAGCTTTGCCTGCGCCGCGGCGATTCACTGTGTCCAAAGAAGGTGTAATCGCCGATTCGAAAACGGGGCTGGAGTGGCTCGTCGGGCCGGACGCCGACACCAACTTCGCCAAAGCGGAGACGTGGGTGAAAAACTGCACGGTCGCCGGCGGCAATTGGCGAATGCCCACCAAGGCGGAACTCGCGACCGTGCACGAGAAGGGTTCGGGGCCGCGCAACATGCCCCCGGTCTTTCGCACCCAAGGCTGGTGGGCGTGGTCAGCGGACAAGATGGGGTCGTCCGCCTCGTGGTACTTCGACTTCCAGACCGGCGCCGACCGTTGGTACTACCGCATTTTGTCGCGCGGCGGTCGGGCTTTTGCCGTCCGTTCCGGGAAATAACCGCCCAGGGCCCGCTGCTCGCTGCTTGCTGTTCGCTGTTCGCTGTTCACTGATCGAGCACTTCGCGAACTTTGCTCGCCAGCGCCGCGATCGTGAACGGTTTCGAAATGAACTGCGTTTCTTGGTCCAGCACGCCGTGATGCACGATGGCGTTGTCGGTATAACCGGACATATAGAGCACCTTCGTTTCGGGGCGGAGCCCCGCCAGCCGTTCGGCGAGCTGCCGGCCGCTCATCTGCGGCATGACCACATCGGTGAGCATCAGGTGGATCGGCCCCGGGTGCTGTTCGCAGGTCAACAGCGCCTCGCCGGCGTTCGCGCAGGCCAATACCGTATATCCGGCCGACTTGAGGACCTGCTCGACGAGGCCGCGGACCATCGCCTCGTCTTCGACAATGAGGATCGTCTCCGTTCCCGCAGCCGTGGCGACCGGCGCCTTCCGGAGCGGCATGGCCTCCGCGACCGAGGCGTCGACCGGCAAGTAAATTTTGAATGACGTGCCGTGTCCGAGTTCGCTATAGACCCAGATGTTGCCGCCGCTTTGTTTGACGATGCCGTACACCGTCGCGAGGCCCAGTCCGGTGCCCTTGCCTTTTTCCTTCGTCGTGAAGAACGGCTCGAAAATCCGCGCCTTCGTCTGCTCGTTCATGCCGCAGCCCGTGTCGGTCACCGCCAGCAGGACATAACGGCCTGGCGCAACCGCGACGTGCTCGGCCGCGTATTGTTCGTCCAACTCGACGTTGGCGGTCTCGATCGTCAGTCGGCCCCCTTTCGGCATCGCGTCGCGCCCGTTTACCGCGAGGTTCATCAGGATCTGCTCGATCTGCCCCGGATCGGCCTTGACCTTGCCGAGATCCGCGGCGCACGCCGTCACGATGTCGATGTCTTCGCCGATCAGCCGGCGCAGCATTTTTTCCATGTCGGCAATCGTCTTGTTGATGTCGAGCACGACCGGTTGCAGCACCTGTTTGCGGCTGAAGGCGAGAAGCTGGCGCGTCAGGCCCGCGGCCCGTTGGCCCGTTTCCAGGATTTGTTTCAGGTTCTTATAAAGCGGATCCTCGCTGCGGAGTTTGTCGAGAGAAAGCTCGGCGTAGTTGTTCATGACCTGCAGCAGGTTGTTGAAATCGTGCGCGACGCCGCCGGCCAACCGGCCGATCGTCTCCATTTTTTGCGCCTGGACGAGTTGCGCCTCGAGCTTTTTCTTTTCGTTTTCCCGCTCGATTTCCCCCGTGATGTCTTTGACGACGTGAACGAGGCCCTCCAAGCGATTGTCTTTCCCAAAGATGGGCCAGGCGTCCAGCTCCAGGCGCCGGCCGCCGCTCGAGAACGCGCCTTTCTGCGGCAGCTTGGTTTTCATGGCGTGAATGCACGGACACTCCGGGATGGGCGCGTTTGTTCCATGCACCAATTCGAAACACCTTCGGCCGATGATCGCCTCGCGCGGCAAGCCGAGCGCGGTCGCGCCGGTCTTGTTGATTTCAACGAATTCGTGGTCGACGGAAAGAATGCAGACGATGTCCGAGATGGCGTCGAACGTGCCTTGCCACCTGGCGGCGGAAAGACGGACCGCTTCCTCGGCCCGCTTGCGCTCGGTGATGTCCTGATTCACCCCGAAGGTCCTGACCGTTCTGCCTTGGCCGTCCTTGACGATGAAAAATCGAACGACAATATCGCCCACCGTTCCGTCGCCAAAGATGACCCGGTGCTCGATTTGTCGGCTGAAGTGGGGGTCGGTCGTCGCGATGGACTTCCGAACTTCTTCGCCGACGACAAACGCGTCGTCGGGATGAACGAAGCGCCGGGCGTACTCGGCCGACGACATCGTATATCCGCCGGCATGCTCCGCCGTGGTGCGGAAAAGTTTGTAAAAATGGTCGTTGAACGTGAATACGTCGTTGGCCACGTCGTACTCCCAATGACCGAGATGCGCAATTTCCAAGGCATTGGAAAGCTGTTGTTCGTTCTTTCGCAGCGCTTCGTCAACGCGTTTTCGCTCGGTGATGTCGCGCGCGACCGCGGCGGTGGCGACCACTTCGCCATCGATAAAAATGGGGGAACTGCTCAATTCGCCGAAAACTTCGGCGCCGTCCTTCGCCAGGAACACGTATTCGACGGCGGAAATTGTCTCGCCGGAAATAACCCTGGTTGCGTTGGCGACGGCGCGGGCCAAACATTCCGGCGCCAGCAGATTCATCTCCCGAAACGACCGGCCGAGCAACTCCTCCGGTCGGTAGCCCAACATTTTCTCGACCGACGGCGAGACGCTGAGAAAGAACCCGTTTCGATCCAAGGAAAAGATCACGTCATGGATGCTGGCAAAATGAAGGCGGTACGTGGCCTCGCTCTTTCGCAGCGCTTCCTCGGCCCGCTTGCGCTCCGTAATGTCGCGCTCGACGGAAATGGAGAAATTTTTGCCGTCGACCATCCACTCCATCAGCGAACATTCGAATTCCCGGACGGCGCCGTCCTTGCAGCGATGTCGCACCTCAAAGGCGGCGACGCCGCCGACGGCGGCGCTCCGCGCTTGCGCGGTCGTCTTCCGCACCGCCTCGGGATCGACCTCCAACAGGGAAACCGGCCGGTCGATCACTTCCTCCGGCTGATATCCCAGCACCCGCGCGATGGCGCGATTGACGTCGCGAATGATGGGCGCGCCGTCCGGTTGGAGTTCGAGGAGAAGAATGACGTCCGCCGCTTGTTCGAACAACGTCCGGAAGCGCCCCTCGCTCTCCCGCAAGGCCAGTTCCGCCCGCCCGCGCTCGATGATGCCGGCCAAGGCGCCGGCGATGACCTGCAAGAACCGGTCGTCGCGCTTGCGATACGCGCTGCCTTCACGGATATAAATGGTGACCACGCCCAGGGTTTTGCCGGCCGAGACGATCGGCACGCAGTAATTGCCGTGGGGTCGCGGGCCGCCGAAGCCGATTTCGTAGCGATCGTCGAGCCGATCGGCGAATTGGGTCAGTTGCGTCACGGCAGCGCGACCGCAGAGGCACCGGCCGAAGGGGATGTGGGCGCAGCTTTTCGCCACTGCCTCCGTCAGATTCGCGTGCGCTTTCATGACCAGGGTGTCGGGCTCTTCCGCCAGGAAAATGGCGCCGCGCGCTTCGAAGGCGAGCCAGCGGATCGAGAGGATTTGCTCCAAGGCGAACGTGAGAATTTTTTCGAGCGATGCCGTCTTCAGGGAGTATTGCAGGAGCGAAAAGATCGCCTTTTGGGTTTCGTAAACCTGGCGTCGCTCTTCGTCGTTCCACTGCATTTCCGATTCGCGCACAAGCGTTTCGGCATCCGGCTCGTCCGGCAACGAGACTGGAATTTTCGGTTCTTGCTGGAACTTCTTTTCGGCTTTGCCGTGCGGACGGACGGATTGCGCTGGGAGGCGCTTGCCCTTTGTCATGTCGCGCGACTCCTGGCCGACCGTAACTTGCAACGATCGCCGTAGACCGCTCAAAAGAAGCGGTTGTTGGACTCATAGATACGCGGCGCGGTCGTGGTTGTCAAACGGCGGTTGCCTTCGACGAGCGTTTGACCGCCGGCGCAAATGTGCGTTATGCTGCGTCCCGGGAGTGACATTACCATTAAAAAATAAGAGATTTTCGCTTCGTCTGCGGTCTTGGGCGCGTTGCGGCGGCCCCCGACGAAGCGAAACCGGCGCCCGTTTTTTGTAGAAAAACAACGTGGGGGGCCGGCCGCATCCGGGGTTCCCAGGCCCGGCGGCGGCGCGGCGCGCAACGCGGGGATAACATCATGTTCGGGCGGCGAAAGTATCTTCGGGGGCTCGTTATTTTTCTGTGGGCGATGTGCGGTTGGCTCGCGGCGACGCCAGCGGTCGCCGATCCGACGACGCCGGCGGCCCTCTCCACGACATCCCAAGAGCCGAAAACACCAACTTCGGCGACCGCTTTCAAATTGCCGGGGCCGCAAGGCGCCGTCGCTGCCGAGACGTCGCCGGCCGTTGAGCCCTCCCCGGATGATGCGACGCCCGCCGTCTCGCGGGCGTGGAACGCCGATGCGTCCCGTCGCGCGGCGCCGGTCAGCGCGAAGTCGCCCGCGTCCGCCGGCGAATACGTGCAGGACGTCGAATTGGGGATGATCGTGCCGCTGTGGAGCGCGATCCCCTTTCTCGGCCTGGTGCTCTCGCTGGCGCTGGTCCCGGCGCTTTCGCGTGAATTCTGGCGGCGCCAGCACCGGAAATTCGTCGCCTTCTGGGCCCTCGCCTTTGTCGTGCCGTTCACGATCGCGTTCGGCGAATTGGCGTGGCGCGAGATTGCCAACATCCTGCTGTTCACGTATTTGCCGTTCATCGTTTTCCTTGGGAGCCTGTACGCCGTCGCCGGCGGGTTGATCGTTCGCGGCGCGTGGCGCGGCAGACCGTGGTCGAACGCGCTGCTGCTGCTGCTCGGCGCGGCCCTGGCCCCCGTCATCGGGGCCGCCGGCGCGGCGATGCTGCTGATCCGGCCCTTCTTGCGGGCGAACGCGCACCGTCAACGCAAAACGCACCTGATCGTGTTTTTCATCTTTTTGGTCGGGAACATCGGCGCGTCGCCCCTGGGCAGCGGGCCGTTGCTGATCGGGTATCTGGCCGGCGTGCCGTTCTGGTGGTCGTTGGCGTTGTTGCCGCAGTGTTTGGCGACGACGGCGATTCTCTTGGCGCTCTTTCTGGCGATCGATATGCGGTTGGCCGCCCGCGAAAAAGCCGACCCGCCGGCCGCCGAACCGCTCCGCATTCACGGCTGGTTCCATCTGTTGTTTTTCGCGGGGATCGTCGCGGCGCTGATTGTGCCCGGCAAGTTGGCGTGGGGTTCGGCGACGATTTTCGGCCTGCGGCTCGCCTGGAGTTCGCTGCTGCGCGACGTACTGATTCTTTTGATGGGCGCCCTCTCGGCGGCGACGACCCCGGCCGCGCAACGCGCCGAGAGCCGTTTCTCGTGGGAGCCGTTGACGCGGACGGCGATTCTCTTCGCCGGCATTTTCGTGACGATCATCCCCGGCCTCGCCATCCTGCGCGCGGGCGAGGACGGCGCGCTCGGCGATCTGATGGTCCGCGTTTGCGAACCGTGGCATTATTTCGTGCTCGCCGGCGGACTGGCGGCTTTCCTCAACAACGTGCCCGCCTATCTGGCGCTGTTGACCTCGCAGCTCAGCGTCTTTTATCCGACGCTCCAGCAAAACGAGGCCGTGGCGCGGCTGCTCACCGACCACCGGATCTATCTCGTGGCGGTGGCTGCCGGCTCGACGATCCTGGGGGCGCTGACGTATGTCGGCAACGCGCCGACGTATCTCATTCACGCCATCGCCGAAGAGAACGGCGTTAAGATGCCCAGTTTCCTCGGCTACCTCTTTCTTTGGTCCGCGCCGATTCTGCTGCCGATTTTCGCATTTTTGACGTGGGCGTTTTATCTGCGATAGTGTGTCGCCGCGGCCGCGGCCCCGCGCCGCACATCGGAAAGCATCCCGCGGCGGCGCAAAAAAGGCGGCCGACAAAACGCCAAAAATATGCTAATGATGCGCCCCGAAAAATCGTGAGGGAACGCATCATGATCGTCGCCATCACCGGCGCCAGCGGCCACGTCGGCGCCAATCTAGTCCGGCGGTTGCTTGCCGACGGCCACACGTGCCGCGTGCTGGTCCGGCGCGACGAGCGGGCGTTGGCCGGGTTGAATATCGAAAGATTCGCCGGCGATGTGCTCGACCCGTCGTCGCTGGCCGCGGCATTTTCCGGCGCGGAGCGCGTTTTTCATCTCGCGGCGTTGATTTCCGTGGTCGGCGATCCGGACGGCGCGGTCGCGCGGACCAACGTCGTCGGGCCGCGCAATGTCGTCGCCGCCTGCCGGCAGGCCGGCGTGCGCCGCTTGGTGCACTTCAGTTCGATCCACGCGTACTCGCAGTCGCCGCTGGACCAGATTCTCGACGAGACCCGGCCGCACGTCGACGCCGCCCGCGCCTACGCCTACGACGGCAGCAAGGCGGCCGGCGAACGCGAAGTGCTGGCCGGCGTCGCGCAAGGGCTCGACGCGGTGATCGTCAATCCGACGGCCGTGCTTGGACCGCAAGACTTCAAGCCGTCGCGAATGGGGCAAATCCTGCTCGATCTATACCATCGGCGGCTGCCGGCCCTGGTCGACGGCGGCTTCGATTGGGTCGACGCGCGCGACGTGGCCGACGGCGCCTGGCGAGCGGCGGAACGGGGCCGGACGGGCGAGAAATATCTGCTCGGCGGCCATTGGGCTTCGGTCCGCGAATTGGCGACGCTGGCGCAAGACGTCACGGGCGTGCCGGCCCCGCGGTTCGATACGCCGATGCCGCTGGCGCGGCTGGCCGCCCCGTTCGCGTTCGCCTTTTCGCGCTGGACCGGCCGCACGGCGCTGTTCACGCCGGAATCGCTCGGGGCGCTGCGGGCCAACCGCCGCATCAGCCACGACAAAGCGACGCGCGAACTCGGCTATGCGCCGCGTCCGCTGGCCGAGACGGTGCGCGACGCCTATGCCTGGTTTCGCGCGGCCGGCCTGCTGGAAGCCAAATGACCGAACCGCGCTTTTATCACATGCTCGTCGCCGTTTGGTATGTCCTCTCGGCTATCGTGTTTCTCTATTTGATGTTCGTCCCTGCGCCGTACGGCCGCCACGGTCGCGCCGGCTGGGGGCCGACGCTCGGCGCGCGCCGCGGCTGGGTCTTGATGGAGTTTCCCGCGGTCGCCGCGTTTGCGCTTTTTTTTCTATTGGGTTGGCGCACGGTTGGGCTGGCGACGTTCGTCTTCTTCGCGATGTGGATGACGCATTACGTGTACCGCACGTTCGTTTTTCCGTTTCGGCTTAGTCCGGGCGGGCGGCCCGTGCCGCTGGCCGTTGTCGCGATGGGATTTTTTTTCAATATCGTCAATTGCTATCTCAACGGCCGTTGGCTGTTTTCCCTGGCGCCGCACTACGCCCTGACCTGGCTCGTCGGCCCGCGTTTCTTGCTCGGCGCCGCGTTGTTTTTCGCCGGCTTCGCGATTCACCGCCGCGCCGACGCGATGCTGATCGCCCTGCGTGCGAACGGCCAAACCGGCTACCAGATTCCGCGCGGCTTTTTGTACGAGCGCATTTCCTGCCCCAATTATTTCGGCGAAATGCTCGAATGGCTCGGCTGGGCGGTCGCGACCTGGTCGCCGGGCGCACTCGCGTTTTTTGTCTGGACCGTCGCGAATCTGCTGCCCCGCGCCTTGACCCACCACCGCTGGTATAGACAAACCTTCGCCGAATACCCGCCCGAACGAAAAGCGGTCGTGCCCTATCTTTTGTAGTGCGGAATTACCCGGCCCTGAGCGCCGCCAACAACTGCCCATGTATCGCCGGGTTCGCCGCGACGATCAGCGGATGCTCGAGATCGACCGGGCCGCCGGCGAGGTCGGTGACGAGGCCTCCCGCTTCGCGGCAGATGGCGATGCCGGCGGCGACGTCCCACGGCGAGAGGTGCATTTCCCAGTAGCCGTCCCAGCGGCCGGCCGCCGTCCAGCACAAATCGAGCGAGGCGACGCCGACGCGGCGCACGCCCTGCACGGCCATCAGCACGCGGTTGTGTTCGGCGAGGTTGTTGTTCGCCAGCGTGCGGCGGGCGTAGGGAAAGCCGGTGGCGACCAGCGCGTCGGCCAGACGCGCGGTGCGGCTGACCGCGATGGGCGCGCCGTTGAGCGTGGCGCCGCCGCCTTTGGCCGCGACGAAGGTTTGCTTCAACGCCGGCGCGTGCACCACGCCGAGAACGGGCTCGCCGTCGACTGCCAGGCCGATGCTGACGGCGAAGGCCCAGAAGTTGTGTGCGTAGTTGTTGGTGCCGTCGAGCGGATCGACGTACCAACGGCGCGCGCCGCCCGCGACGAAAGCGCCTTCTTCCGCAACCACCGCGTCGCCCGGCCGCGCGGCGCTCAGGCGCTTGACGATCAGATCTTCGGATGCGCGATCGGCGTCGGTGACGAGATTGAATTCGCCTTTGCTCGAAATTTCCGCCTTGCCGTAATACGACATGAGCAACTCGCCGGCTTCGCGGGCCACATCGAGCGCCAACGCCAGATCCGAATCGGCCATTTTGCGGCTCCTCGTTTGGTGCGGCGGAAACATAGCCCATGCCGACGGTGATGGCCAGAGACGGAGAATATTGGGACCGCGAATGAACGGCAGTTTCACGCGAAGAAAATTTCGGAAACTCACGCGGAGTCGCGGAGAGCGCAGAGAAGACAAGGCTTCTAGAGTCTTGAACTCCGCGACCTCCGCACCTCCGCGTGAGATCTTATCCTCGACCATTACGCGCTTGCGATGGCGGAGGCGATGCACAAGAATAATTTTTTGCGCCATCAAAGGAGATCGCCCGGTGCCCGATCCCGAATCCCGAATCCCGAACCCCGAATCCCGGAACCCGGAACCCGGAACCCGGAACCCGGAACCCGAGCCCCGAGTCCCGAATCCCGAATCCCGCTTCCCGGTCCGCGCCTTCCTGCTCGCTTTCGCCTTGCTGCTCGCCGCCGGCTGGTTCTTCACGTCAGCGCACCCGGTGGACGACGCCTACATCACCTTCCGTTACGCAGAGAACCTGATGCACGGCCGCGGCCTGGTTTTCAATGCAGGCGAACGGATCGAGGGCTGCACCAGTTTCGGCTGGCTGCTCGTCGCCGCGCCGCTGACCCTGTTCGGCAAAGTCTTGACGCCGCGGCTGGCGACGCTGCTCGATCTGCTGGCCTGGGCGGGCGTGATCGCGTTGATCTGGCGGCGAATTCGCGACGAGATCGGCGACGCCCGGCCCGGGGCGCTCGAATGGTTCGTCATTCTCAACCTCACGCTCTGCCTGCCGGCGGTCATGTGGTCGTGGTCGGGCATGGAAACCGCGCCGTTTGCGCTGGCGTGGGTCGCGGCCTGGTCGGCGCACCTGACCGAGCACAAGAAATCATGCTTGCCGTGGCGCTCGGGCCTGCTGACGTTTGCGGCCGGTCTGCTGCATCCGGAGGGCGCGCTGATCGGCGTCGCGCTCGGGCTCGGCTGGCTCTTGCCGTGGCGCGAGCGGCGCCTGCGGCAGGGCGCGGCGTACCTCGCGATCGGCTGGGGGCTTTTCGGCGTTTATTGGCTCTGGCGCTGGCGTTATTTTGGCGAGTTCATGCCGAACACCTTCCACGTGAAGGTCGGCGGCGGCGGCGCGTCGCTGCTCCGCGAGGGGCTGCGGTACGTCGGCCTCGGCGCGCTGTCGAGCGTGACGCCGCTGGCGATGGTGGTCGCCGCAATCGTACGGCGCAAAACCTGGCGCGAGCAGCCGCGGTGGCTCTGGACCGCGCTCGGCCTCATTGCCGTGTTGGCAATCTATCTCGTGCGCGTCGGCGGCGACTATTTCCCGTTCCAGCGTTTTCTGCTGCCCGCGCTGCCATTTTGCGCGCTGGCCCTGTGGCGTTTCTGGCGCAACGGCCAGCCGCCGGCGGCGCGTCCATTCGGTTGGCTTATTGGCGCCGCGGCGACGGTCGCGCTCATGCTCTGGTCGTGTTTCGTGCCGAGCATGCAAATCGTCTGGCAGCGGATTTTCCAGGCCGTGGTGCCGCAGTTTGCCGAGGCGGGCCAGGCGATCGGCCAGCCCGGCGCGACGCCAGCGAACGCGACAATCGCCACGGTGCCGATCGGCGCCTTCGGCTTCCGGTCCGACCGGCCGATTCTCGACTTGCTGGGCCTGGTCGACGCGCACATCGGCCATTTGCCGATGCCGACCGGCGAGCGCGTCATCGGCCACGAAAAATACGATTATGATTACGTCTTCCGGCGCCGACCGGAGATCATCGTGCAGTTGCCGGCGTTGTTCGCCGACGACCTGAACGGCCTGGAATCGTGGCTGCGCAAGACGACGATCAACCCCTACGAATACGACATCTACAATCATCCGGAATTGCGCGCGAATTACCGGCTCACATATTTCCCGGTGCGCGAGCCGGGGCGCACCGGCGTTTACGCGTTTTTGCGCCAGGATCTGGTTGGCGACCCGGCGTACGAACGCTGGCGCGCCCTGCCGCCGGAAATGGCGGAGTTCCCGTTCGAGAAACACGCGGAATATGTCGCGGACAACCGCCGGCGCTTCGGCAATCGCCGCCTCGGCAACTGGAAATTCGCCGGCCCCGAGAAATGAGATAGCGGCGATCGACCGAGTCACATCTTACTTATTTATCAGGATAGGCGGAATAGGCCGCTCATCTTAAGAGAGGGCTGCGTTGAGGGCATTCCGCATTCCGCATTCCGCACTTTTTCTCAGTGTCTCACGCGGTCGACATCGATGACGCCCTTGGCCTTGCGCATCTCGGCCATCAGCCGATTGAGCTGCGCGATGTCGCGGATTTGCAGCACGAAATTCAGATCGACGGTTTCGTCGTGGCGATGCACCGAATGGATTTCGTCGATGTTGACTTCCATGGCGTTCATGAAGCTGGTAATTTCGGCGAGCAGCCCCTTGCGGTCGTTGACGTGCACGACAATTTCGGTCGACACGACTTTGCCGTCGTTGCCGAGGTCCCATTCGACATCGACGCGGCGCTCCTCGGGCTGGTCGTGGGCGATGGCGCAGTCGGCGGAATGGACCGTAATGCCGCGGCCGCGGGTGACGAAGCCGACGACGGATTCGCCCGGCACCGGGTTGCAGCATTTCGCCATGCGGAAGAGCACGTCGTCGATCCCCTGAATCTTGATGCCGCCGGTTTTTTTGCGCTTCAACGGCCGCAGCAGGCGGTCGATCGCGGTCTCCTGCGGGCCTTCCTCGAGTTTGTCGGGTTCGACCAATTCCGCCAAAATGTATTTGACCGACAGTTTGCCGTACCCGAGGCCGGCCAGCATCGACGGCCCGTCTTTGTAATTGAGCTTGACCCCGACCTTGTCGAGTTCGCCGGATTTCTCGAGTTTGCTCAGGGTCAGCTTGTACTTCGCCAACTCCTTCTCGAGCATCGTGCGGCCGGCGTCGAGGCTGTGCTCGTGCTCTTCGTCCTTGAGGAACGCGCGGATTTTGGCGCGGGCGGTGGCCGTTTTGACGATCTGCAGCCAGTCGCGGCTGGGGCGCTGGTCCTTTTTGGTGGTCACTTCCACGCGGTCGCCGCTCTGCAGTTCGTATTTCAGCGGCACCATCCGGCCGTTGACGCGCGCGCCGGAGCAGGTGTCGCCGATGTGCGTGTGGATGCGATAGGCGAAATCGAGCGGCGTTGCGCCCTTCGGCAGATTGATGACGTCGCCTTTGGGCGTGAACACGTACACCTCTTCCGAGAAGAGATCCATTTTCAGCCCGGAGAGAAACGCCCGCGGGTCGTCGGCCTCTTTGTGCCACTCCATGATCTGCCGCAACCAGTCGAACTGCCGCCCGTCGCGTTCGTTGGACTCGCCCGATTTGTACCGCCAGTGCGCCGCGATGCCGAGCTCGGCGATGCGGTGCATATCCTGCGTGCGCAGTTGCACCTCCATGCGCTCGTTTTTCGGTCCGATGACCGTCGTGTGCAGGCTCTGGTACATGTTCGCCTTGGGCAACGCGATGTAATCCTTGAACCGCCCCGGCACCGGCCGCCACATCGAATGAATCAGGCCGAGCACTTCGTAACATTCGGCCACCGACGAGAGGATGATCCGGAAGGCGATGACATCCATCACCTCTTCGAAGCTGAGGTTCTGCGCCTGCATCTTCTTGTAGATCGAATGCAGGCCCTTCATCCGGCCGGCAATCTCCGACTGAATATTGTGCTCGGTCAGCAGGTTGCGCAGGACGGCGATCACCTCTTCGACGTACGATTCGCGCGCCCGGCGACCCTTCGTCAATTTCATGATCAGGTTGTAGTACGCCTCGGGATTCAAAAAGCGGAACGACAGGTCTTCCAGCGCCGCTTTGATCCACTGGACGCCGAGCCGGTGCGCGAGCGGAACGTAGATGTCCATCGTCTCCATGGCGATGCGCCCGCGTTTTTCGCGCGGCACGAACTCCAGCGTGTACATGTTGTGCAAGCGGTCGGCCAGCTTGACCAGCAGCACGCGGATGTCCTTCGCGGTGGCCAGCAGGATCTTCTTGAAGTTCTCCGCCTGGCGGTGCTCCTGGCTGTGGAACTTCATTTGCGAGATTTTCGATACGCCGTCGACGAGGTTGGCGATGTCTTCGCCGAAAAGGTTGGAGATCAGATTGAGATCGACGCTCGGGCAGTCTTCGAGGGTGTCATGCAGCAGGCCCGTGGCGATCGTGCCTTCGTCCATCCGCATCTGCGCCAAAATATAGGCGACATTGATCGGGTGGTCGATGTACGGGTGGCCGCTGTAGCGCGCCTGCCCCTCGTGGTGGTGCATGGCGAAGACATACGCCCGCCGAATCAGCTCCACGTCGGGTTCGCCGAGATATTTCCGCACCTCGCGGATGATGTCGTCCGGCCTAACTTTTCTCGGCAGGAGCGAATCGAGCGATTGCATCGTGCATTTTCTCTCGCCGCTGGCGCGCGGCGCGAACAATGGACTCCAGCGAGCAGGCGGCGTCCTCTAACTCGTCGTTGACGATAATATAATCATATCGACGCGCGAACTCCGCCTCGCGGCGGGCGTTGGCCAGCCGGCGGGCGATGGCCTCCGGCGCATCGACGCCGCGGCCACGCAGGCGGCGTTCCTGTTCCTCGCGGCTCGGCGGCAACACGAAAACGAGCACGGCGTCGGGGTGCTGCTCCTTGACCTGCATGCCGCCCTGCCCCTCGATGTCGAGAAACAGATCGGCCCCTTCGGCCGCCGCCGCGGCGATTTGCGCATTGCTCGTGCCGTAGCGCCGGCCCTGGTATTCCGCCCACTCGGCCAGTTCGCCCGCGGCGATCATCCGGTCGAACTCCGCGTCGTCGACGAAGTGGTAGTCGACGCCGTTTTGCTCGGCGCCGCGCGGCGGCCGGGTCGTGTGACTGACGGAAAAACGCGCGGCCGGCAGGCGCTTCAGCACCAGCCGGGTCAGGGTGGTCTTGCCGGTTCCGCTCGGCGCGGAGACGACGATCAGGCTGCCGCCGCCGCGTGCGTCATTCGACATTCTGCACTTGCTCCCGAATCTTTTCGATTTCGACTTTCAAGTCCAGCGCCGCCCCGGAAAACGGCAGACCTTGCAGCTTGTTGCCCAGGGTCGTGATCTCGCGGTGCATTTCCTGCGCGAGGAAATCGAGCCGGCGGCCGACCGATTCCCCCGCGTCCAGCAGCGTTGCGAATTGATCGAAATGGCTGACCAGCCGCACCAGTTCCTCGTTGACGTCCAGCCGCGTCAGCCACAGCGCGGTCTCTTGGTGCAGCCGCGTCGCGTCGAGTTTGACTTCGGCCGCCAGTTGCACGGCGCGCTCGCGCAAGCGGTTCATGATTTCCCCTTGCGCCTGCGGCGCCGTCGCGGCCAACTGGTCGCGCAACACGCGCATCCGCGCCAGACCGTCGGCGAGGTCGCGACGCAACGAGGCGCCTTCGCGGGTTTTCATCTGCAAGGCGTTGTCCGTCGCGCGGGCGAAGGCGTCGCGCAGCGCCGGCCGCGCGATCTCGAAATCGTCGACATCCTCGCGCAACTCGAAGACGCCCGGCAGGCGGGAAATCGTATCCAGCGACGGCTTCTGCTCGAGCTTCAGCCGCGCCGCGATTTCTTCCAGCCGCGCGTAATACACGGCCGCCAATCCCGGATCGGCCTGGAGCTGATCGGCGTCGCGGCGCGTGCGCTCGTACAAGACGCTGACCTCGACGCGCCCGCGCCAGAAGCGCTCTTTGACCCAATCGCGCAGTTCCATTTCGAGCGGCGCCAGATTGCGCGGCACGCGCACCTGCAAATCCAGATGCCGGTGATTTACGGTCCGCACGTCAACTTGCGCGCGGCCGTGCTCGTCGGCGGCTACGCCCCGGCCGAAGCCGGTCATCGAACGGATCATTCACCCTCCAAGTCGTTGCCGGCGGCGCACGACGGATCCGGCGGATGCGGCGCCTGCACGGCGGTCCGCCAGTCGGCGCGCAGCCGGCCGCGATAATAATTGCGGAATTCGGTCAGGATCGCCTTGACCGCATCGGTGCGGTAATCGGGATACGTCCACGGCAAATCTTGCCAGCCGTTTTGTTTCCACATAAGCGTCAGATCGGCGTAGATGCCCTGCCCCAGATACGGCCGGTGCGCGAAGCCCTTGCCGGTGGCCAGCACGAAGTTCGCGAGGGTCAGGGCGGCCGGGTCGAGATTGACGCGGCGCCCGGCTCCGGGCCGGCGGAAGCGCTCTTCGAGGCAGTTGGTCGCGATTTTCGTTTCAGCCAGGCGGCCGGGGTCGAACGGGTCGGCCATCGCGATGAAATAACGTTGCAGGCCGGGGCCGATTTCGGGCTCGTAATAATTGGTTTGGTCGAACGCGAGCGGCCCGCGGATCGCCGCCTCGGGCCCCAGCGCCTGGCGCAAAGCCGCCGGCACGGTGGGCCAATCGAGATCGGCCGCAACGAGCGCGCCGATGACCAGCAAGGCCGGAGGCGTGGGGCGGGGCTGACTCATCGGCGGATCTCGGAATGCGGAATGCGGAATGCGGAATGCGGAACGGCTGTCGGACTGGTCAGACATGTCCGACCGGTCGGACCCGTCGGACCAACGCGGCGCCGAACCTGAGCACCGACCACTGACCATTGTTCACTGTTCACTGTTCACTTCTCACTGTTCACTGGCCACCGACCACTACTTTACCGTTTTCGCTTCGCGAATCGCCTCGGCGATCTTCGCCGCGGGCGCGCTGGCCGCGCCGACTTCGGCGATGACGATGCCGGCCGCGTAATTGGCGATGCGGGCGGCGTCGAGCAGGCTGCCGCCGACGGCAAGCCCGCAGCCGAGCGCGGCGATGACCGTATCGCCGGCGCCGGTGACGTCGTACACCTCCCGCGCCACCGTGGGCAGATCGACGACCGACTCGTCCTCGAAAAACAACGTCATGCCCTCTTCGCCGCGGGTAATCACGAGCGTGTCGAGCCGCAGTTTTTTGCGCAGCCGGCGGCCAGCCGGGTGAATCGCTTCGTTGGTGTTCGGCAGCCGCACGCCGAGCATTTCGCCGGCCTCATGATGATTCGGGGTCATCGACGCGAAGCCTCGGTAATGATGGGCGTTGCGAATTTTCGGATCGACCACGACCGGCACGCGGCGCGACGCGGCCAGGCGCCGCAGGGCGTCGAGCAACTCTTTGCCGATCGCGCCCTTGGCGTAATCGCTGACCACGACGCCGTCGGTGGCGGGCATGGCGGCCGCGAGAAAATCGATCATTTGGCGACGGTCGCGCGGCGCCGGCGGGCGGTCGTCGTCCCAATCGACGCGCACGACCTGCTGGTGCTGGGCGATGACGCGTTCCTTGACGACGGTGCGCCGCCCGGCCGCCGTAAAGAGGCAGCAGTCGTCCACCGCCACGCCCGTCAGGCGCGCGCGCAGCTCGCGGCCGGGCTCGTCGTCGCCGACCAGCGCGCACAACGAGACCGACGCGCCCAACGCCCGGAGGTTGCTGGCGACGTTCGCCGCGCCGCCGAGCCGCAGTTCTTCGCGCGTGACCCGCACGATCGGCACCGGCGCTTCCGGGCTGATGCGCGCCACGTCGCCCCAGATGTAGCGGTCGACCATCGCGTCGCCGATGACGAGCATGCGGGCGCCCGCGTAGCGTTTCAGCAAGGCCGACAAGCGTTTTTTTCGTTCGCGCAAATTCATCGTTCCGCCTCTTCGCCGGCCGGCGGCGCCGTCCAAAAAATAATCAGCGCCGCGGCGATCTGAAACGTCATGACCACCACCGTGTCGCCGCCGTTGTGCTGCAACAAACTCGCCGCGGCGAAACCGACCGCCGCCGCCGTCGCGCCGGCCCGCAGCCGCCGCGCCGCGTCATCCTCTTTTATCCCATCCGGCGGTTTTGCGCCAAGGGCGATCAGCGTCGCCAAAAACAGCGTGAACAGCAGCCCGGCCGGAATGCCCGACTCGGCGGCGTAGCTCAGGTAGCTGTTGTGCGCGTGGCCCCACGCCGTCCAATGGATGTTGTAGCCGGCGCGGTACTCCGTCGTCATGCGGCGGTAGGCGCCGGGGCCGATCCCGAACAGCGGGTGGTCGGCGATCATCGCCAGCGACGTTTTCCAGATGTAAAGCCGCTCGAGGTTGTCCTCGGAACGCACGGCCTGCCGCATGCGATGCGCCAGCGACGGGCTGGCCACATACGCGAGCGAGCCGAGTGCGAACGCGCCGAGAACGACCGCGGCCAGCACGCGCCGGCCGAGTTGCGCGCCGAACGTCAGCAGGCCCGCGAGCATGCCCAGCCAGGCGCTGCGGCCGTAGCTCCAGAGCAGCGCCAGCGAGCCCAACCCCAGCGCCGCGCCGAGCACGGCGCGCTCGCGCCGGCCCGTTTCCGCCAGCCACAAACCGATGCCGAGCAGCAGCACGATCGCCAGGCTGTTGCCGTACGTCAGATGATGATCGAAAAAACCGACCGCGTGGCAGTAATTGCCGTTGGGCTGCCGCAGTTGGACCGGCGGCGCCAGAATGCGCGGCACGGCCTCGCAGAAGAAATGCTGCGCAATGCCGTAGATCGCCGTGACGCCTGCGCCGATGACCATCGCCCACAGCGCGCGCCGCGCGGTCTGGCGGCTGTCGAGCGCCGCCAGCGAAACGAAGAAGACAAACCACGCCCAATATTTCGGCAGCCGGCGGAACGCATCGCCCGGATTCAGCGACAGCGGCCAGGTCAGCAAAACCCAGCCGAGAAAAATCAGCAAGACGACGCCCGCCGGACCAATCGCCAACTCGAGCCGGCGCCGGCGAATCGCGCGCCCGGCGGTCAGGACGATCAGC
Source organism: uncultured bacterium (assembly GCA_964534375.1). Classification (GTDB taxonomy): domain Bacteria; phylum Lernaellota; class Lernaellaia; order Lernaellales; family Lernaellaceae; genus CAZHPN01. The sequence goes on from CAZHPN010000055.1 coordinate 25,743, forward strand.
AGCGCCAACGCGATTTGCGCGAGGCTGATCGAAAACGTCAGGCTGCAGGCCATCACGTAAAACGCGCCGCGAATCGCGCGGTCGAGGCCGAGATCGAATTTGTTCGACTGGCCGTCGGTCATCGTCTCGCCGCCATTTCGCCGAACATCGCCGCCGCGGCGTCGAGCCGGCGCGCCAGCGATAGATCGCGCACCGCGTGCTCGCGCGCCTGCCGCCGCCACGCGGGCGCGGCGAGAATTTCCAGAATGCCCGCCGCGAGCGCGTCCGCGTCGGGCTCGACAAAGCGGCCGGTTTCGCCGTCGAGCAGCGTTTCGGTCAGCGCGCCGACCCGTAACGCCGCGACCGGCACGCCGCAGGCCATCGCCTCGAGCGCGGCCCGGCACGCGCCGTCGGCGCCTTCGCCCAGGAGCAGCGCGACATCGAGCGCCGCCGTCGCCGCCGGCAGATCGTCGCGGCGATAGCCGAGAAAGTGCACGCGGTCCGCAAAGGCCGTCGCACGCGCCGCGGCTTCGACCGCCGCCTGCCCCTCGCCGTGGCCGATGAAGAGCAGCCGCGCGTTCGGCAGGCGCTCGCGTACGCGGCCGAACGCCGCCAGGGCGAGGTCGTGGCCGCGGCCGGCCTTGATGCGGCTGACCAGGCCGATCAGCCGGTCGTCCGGCGCGGCGCCGATTTCAGCGCGAATCGCCTGCACGTTCTGCGCGGGCGAAAAGCGGTCGGTGTCGACGGCCGGCGGCAGCACGAAAACTCGTTCGGCGGGCAGGCCGTCGGTGGCGAGCAGCGCGTCTTTCCAGCGCCGCGACGCGACGACCAACGCATCGGTGCGGCGGAACAGCCAGCGCCGGCCGGGCCGCGGCGCCAACTGCCGGCTGGCGTGAACTTGCCGCGCCAGGACCGGCCGCCGCGCCTGTTGCGCCGCGCGCCAGCCGAGCCAGTGATCGTGACTCTGGTTGCAAAAGACGATGTCGACGTTTTCCTGGGCGACGAACTGCCGCAACCGGCGCACGTCGCGCCACAGCGCCAGCGGGTGGAAGCCCTTGCGGACGAACTCGACGCCCGGCGGCGCGGCGAGGCCCAGCGCGGCCACGTGCTCTTCCAGCGAGCCGGGCGGCGTGCGCGTCCAACCGACGGTCGAACGCCAGCCGCGATCCGCCAGGCCGCGCGCCAGTTGCAACGTCGGCTCGGCCGCGCCCGTCCAATGCTGCTGGGCGAGCAGAAACAGGACGTGCATTAGCGAGGCCTCCGGGAATCGGGATCCGGGGTGCGGGAATCGGGATTCGGGTTCCGGGGTCCGGGGTCCGGGGTCCAGGGTTCGGGGTCGGGGGTTCGGGGCGCGGCGTTTGGCAATCCGCAATCCGCATTCCGCATTCCGCATTCCGCATTGCCGGTCATAGTTTTTCCAGCAACTGCGCCGCGGCGGTGTAGACCTGGGCCACGGCGATGCCGTCGACGGCGCGGCTTTGCGAAAACGGCTCGAACGGCTCGACGGCGCGCACGTTCGGACCGAGCGGCGCGACCCGGCGCGGATCGGTCGGGCCGAACAGCCCGACGACCGCGGCGCCCATTGCCGCCGCGATGTGCATCGGGCCGGAATCGTTGCCGACATACATCACGCATTTGCTGAGCAAATGCGCCAGTTCCTTCAGACTCGTGCGCGGCGCGACGAGCGCCTCGCGTTTCATCGCCCGGCGCACGGCGGCCACCGCCGGTTCTTCGCCCGGACCCCAAATCAGCAGCGGCTTCACGCCGAACGTCTCGACCAGCCGGTCCGCCACGGCGGCGAACCGGTCGGCGGGCCAGACCTTGCGCGGCAGGCTGGCGGCCGGGTTGATCGCCACGACCGGCCGGCCGGCGGGCACGTCGTCGATGAAGAACTCGTCGGCGACGCGCATTTTGTCCGCCGGAATGAAGGTCGCCGGCGGCGGCGGCGCGACCGTCGGGTCGACGCCCAGCGGCGCAAGCAGCGCCAGGTAGCGCCGGACCATGTGATAATCGGCCTCGCGCGGCCGGACCCACTTGTTCATGAACAGGAAATTTCCCTCGCGCGGCCGGCCGACGCCGATGCGCAGCGGCGCCCCCGAACGCAGGGTGAAAAAGCCCGATTTGAAGAGATTTTGCAGATCGACCGCCGCGTCGTAGCCCACCGCGCGCACGGCGGCGACGACCTCGCGGATCGTCGACCACGCCGCGCCGACCTGCCCTTTTTTCATATCGGCGGCCGCGGCACGGCGGTTCCAGACGTGCACGCGGTTGAGGTCCGGATGCCCCAGCACCACTTCCTGGCTCTTCGTCTCGACCAGCCAGTCGATCTCCGCGTCCGGCCGAACAAGCCGCAACGCGCCGACCGCGGACAAGCCGTGCAGGCAATCGCCCACGGCGCCGAGTTTGACGATGAGTATTCGCTTCGGTTCCGGCGCCAACGTCGCTCCGCGTTTAGATTCTTCATGCTATGCAATTCGGTGGAGCGATGCAAATCGGCGGAGCGGAAACTTAAACACCGAGGGCACAGAGAAAACGGCCCGGCGTTAGTTGGCGGCGGTTGTCGCCGTAGGACGTATAGGCCCTATAGTTCGTATAGGTTCTATGAGTCCTATTCTCGAATTCCCACCTGCTCAGGCCGACCCGGCCCACGCGCCGCCAAAGAAAATAAGACGCCTGCTGTTTTATTTGGGAACTTCGCCGGCGCGGCCTTTGTCACATTTAATGGCGACCGAATCGCACGACCGTGTCGCCCGGGTTGGCTTGGCAGCCGTGCAGCGAGCCGGTCGGCGGTTCGCCAACGGCGAACGAACGCGCCTCGGCCGAGGCGGGTTTCGAGACGCCGCCCGAGGGGGCTCTCGTCCCGCCGTCCGCGCCGCGGCGCAGGAGGGACGACGATGACGGCGGCGACTTTTTCCAAGGCCCTTCCCCTGCGCAATTGGCGTTATTTCGGCGACCGCAATCTGTTGCTGGCGTTTCTGCCGTCGTTTTTGTTTCACCTCGCGCTGCTCGTGGTCGTTTCGCACATGGCGACCGGCGACGTGGTCGGGAGATATCTGGACACCGACTCGGCGACGCCGTGGGTGTTTCTGCCGCCAATCACCGACTTCAAGCCGCCGGTCGACGCTTCCGCGCCAAAAGTGAACCCGGTCGCCGGGAATTCCAAGGCGAGCGGCGCGCCGGCGGCGACCGCCCGGGCGTCGGCGAAATCGGGCGGTCTGCTAGGCGTGCTGCAAGACAATCAACAACTGCTGTCGGTGTTGACGCACGAAGGCGGCTTGAACGCCAAGCTGCCGGGAATGAACACCGGCGCTGGACCTTTCGCCACGCCGCAAAACGGAGTGCGCCTCGCGTCGGCCGGCGACCATTCGCCCGTCATGACGGACGCGCCGCACAGCGAGCGGATCGACATGCCGAACACGATTGGCCCCAAGGCGAGCGCTCCGATCGGCGAGCGGGCGCGCCGTGAGGTGACCTCGACGATGCACGCGCCGCAAACAGATTCGACGGACGCCGACGCCAACCGCCTGGTCCGCGAGGCCCTGCTGGCCCGGATGCCGGCGGTCAAACACTGTTACGAGAAGGCGCTCAACGCGAACTCGAAATTGGAGGGCAAGATCACGGCGCAGGCGACGTTCGACGCGTCGGGGGCGGTGCAGTCCGCGGCGCTGTCGTACGACGGCCTCGGCGACGCCGGCGCCGCGGCGTGCATCGCCGACGCGCTGCGCAAGGCCAGAACCGCCGCGCCGCTCGGCCGGTCGATCACGGCGACCGTGCCGTACGTCTTCGCGGCGATGAATTGATTCGGGATCGAAGGAATGAACGGTTGAATGAATGAGGGGTTGTCCACAGATTACACAGATTACACAGACGAATTCATGAAATGATATTATTTCCGTGTCATCCGTACTACTATCCGCGAATTTCTTCGCTCGGCGCGAAGAATTTGGAAAGTTGAATACAACCGCAGATTACGCCGATGAACGCAGATTAGCGTGGCGGGCCGGGGCGAAATTTCGGCCGCCGAAATTTCGATTTCCCGGCCCGCAAATCTGCGCCAATCTGCGCAATCTGCGGCTAAAGAAAAATCATTTGGTTGCGGCCGAAGGCAGCGCTAAGAAATCTGCGGCTGACCGCCAAAAATCAACCCATCCATCCCCGATCTCACGCCATGCCGGTGCGGTCGGTCGGCTCGAACGGATCGAAGATCTCGGTGAACGGATCGGTGCGGCGCAGATAAGCGACGTCGAGATGCGGCGAAATCCGCCGTACGGCTTCCATGTCGTTCTTCTGCGAACGGTGCGGCAGCGTATATTCGGCCGCGATCTGGGCGCACGACTTGCCGCCGAGGCACGGCTGGCGGACGTTGAAGGTCTCGGTATAAGGCAGCGGATCGCCGCCGCCGAACATGCGATACAACCAATAGTGGTTGATGCCGAAATAGACGTTGGCGACGCGAAACGGCTCGCCCGGCAGCTTCGCCGTGCGGTCGGCCGCCAGCCGCACCGCCGCCGTGGCGAACCGCGAACCCGCCTGGTGCTCCGGGTGGCCGGTGAAACCGACGAGCGGGCAGAAGGTCAGCAGGAGATCGGGCTTGAAGTCGCGCACGGCCTTGGCGATCAGGACCGTCGGATCGCCGTGCTCGTCCACCCATTTTTGCGCGATCAAATGGCGTTTGGGAAACGACGAGCCAGGCAGCGGCGCGTTCCAGTAATGTTCGTGCTGCAGCGTCGCGCCATAGAGTTCGGCGACCTTGCGCATTTCACGGCCGCGCGTCGTGCCCAGATCGGGTCTGCAGCCCTCGGGCGCGGCGCATTCGCCGCCATCGCCGTGCGTCAACACGAGGAAATACAGCGGGTTGCGCTGCTTCGGGCCGGCTTTGGCGAGAATCGGGCCGACCATCGATTCGTCGTCGGGATGCGGCGCGACCCACATGACGCGCGCCCCTTGCTCGATCAACCTGTCGGCCGACGATGCGGCGGACCGCGCCGCCGGCGCCGCGTTCGCGCGTCCCGCCGCGCCGCCCACGGCCGCCAGTCCGGCCGCCGCCAACGTTCCTTTGATGAATTCACGACGTTTCATCGCCAACCTCTTGAGGAATTCCGGGATGGCAATCGGCATACGTGGCCTGCCTCGTCTCGGTTTGCGCTGGATCTTTTTTAATCCCACGCCACGCGGATGTAAAGCTGGCGCGAACTTCAGAACAACTTGTCCTCCTGCGCCGCGGGTTGCGGCGATTGATCCTCTTGCTGTTTCTTCTGTTGCTGCTGCTGGTAGCGCTGCATCATCTCCTCGCCGAGCTTCTGCCCCCAGTTGATGCCCGCCGTCGCCGAATCGGCCGTGATCTGCGGCAAGACGCTGATGAGTTTTTTCCCGGTGCGCGACTCGTAGAACGCCAGCAAATCCTGAATGTCTTTTTCGTCGAGATATTTGTCGTAGATCGGAATTATGATCTCGATCAACGTGTCGCCCTTGCTCGCTTCCTCAATGAAATCATCCCATAACGACGCCGGCGCGTCCGGGGTCATTTTTTTCAGTTCGCCCGCCAGTCGCCGCAGGAGTTGCAACTGCAATTCGCGCGTTCTGGTCAGTTCCAGAATCTTGCGAATATTCTTGACCTTGGCCGATTCCGGCTTGGTCTTGGCTTCCTCCGCGAACGCGGCGGCAGCGAACAGTGCGCAAATCGTCAGCGCCAGGAAGGCCAGCAGGATCCGTTTGGCATTCATCGGGTTGTCCTTTATCAACGGGTTATGGTCGCGATGAGCCTGACCCGAACTTCATCGAAGGCCTGGAAAGGCAATTGTTGCGTTTGCATGGTTACGCGAGTCGATCATCGCTGTAAAGTCGGCAGCGTTCTCGCGATTTAATCTCAAAACACGATTGACTTGGGCCCGCGCGGTGCGCACTTATAAATTGTGGGAGGGGTGATGGGCCAGGACCGAGAGCGGCGGGTTTCCTCTCCGGGTTGCAGCGGCGTACACGAGTGAAAACCAGGGCTTGCGAGGTTCGGCAAAATGGATTGGCGTAATAATCGGAAGAGCGGTCGCAGGGAAATATGGCGGATATGGATGGTCGTCAAGGCGATTCTCTGGTTGAGCCTGCCCTTCTCGCCGTCCGCGATGGCAGACCAGAGCGGCAGCGGAGAAATCGACCAAAACGACGCGGACATGGGACCGCAGGAACATACGACCGGTTCTTCCGTCAAACAGAATTGGATTCGCGGCGCGAAAGTCGCCGGGAGCGAGGATGCAGCGTCCGCCAAGAGGGCGGCGCAATGTTTTGCGGGGGCCGCGGACGGATGGCCTCAAAATCACGCGGATCGGAGTCACCGCTTAATCACGTTCGCCAATTCGGTCGGCTGGTAGGTCGGCCGGGCGAGGATTCGGTATTCCTCCGAGTGACGGCACGTCACGCGGCATGGCGACGGTGGGTTTCCACCGCCGCCTTTTTCTTGGCGCCCGCCGGCGCTTTGGAAATCGTGTGGAAGTCCGCTAGAATGCCGCCCCATGGAAACGCATCGGTTTGACGTGGGCCCCGATCACGCCGGACAGCGCCTCGACCAGGCGTTGGCGGCGCTAACGCCCGACCTTACGCGCAGTCGCGCCGGGCAAATCATCAAAGACGGCTTGGTGCAGCTCGACGGCCGCCCCGGCAAACCGGCCGCCATTCTGCGCGCCGGCCAGGTCATCACCGCGACGATACCGCCGCGCCCGACGATGGACCTCGCGCCGCAAGCGCTGCCGCTACGGATCGTTTTTGAAGACGAGCACCTGATCGTCATCGACAAAGCCGCCGGCATGGTCGTGCACCCCGCCGCAGGCAACCCCGACGGCACGCTGGTCAACGCCTTGCTGCACCACGCGCCGGCGATGGCGGACCTTGCCGGCGACGAGCGGCCGGGCATCGTCCACCGCCTCGACAAGGGCACCAGCGGGTTGCTCGTCGTCGCCAAAACCGGTCTGGCGCTGCAAGGCTTGCAACGGCAATTCGCCGGCCGCGAGGTCGCGAAAACGTACCTGGCGATCGTCCTGGGCCGGCCGGCCAAATCGGCGGGGCGCATCGAGATGGCCATCGGTCGCCACGTGCGCGATCGCAAGAAGATCAGCAGCGTTACGGCCAAGGGCCGGCCGGCGATCACCGCCTGGCGCATCGAAGCAAGCTGCGGCGACGTGACCGCGCTCGCCTGCGACCTGCTGACCGGCCGTACCCACCAGATTCGCGTGCACTGCGCGGAAAGCGGCTGGCCGTTGGCCGGCGACGAAACCTACGGCGGCGTGCGGCCGATCCGCGACTTGCGGGATCCCGAACTGCGAGCCGCGTGCGCCGCGCACGAGCGGCCGGCGCTGCACGCGCGGCGGCTGGCGTTT
>CAZHPN010000056.1:0-32219 GCA_964534375.1 uncultured bacterium
TCGTCGGCTACATGGTGACGATGTTCACGATCCCGGCGCACGGTTGGAACCTCTTCTGGGGCTTCATCCTGTTCCGCATTTTCGACGTCATCAAACCGTTTCCGGCGCGGCGCATCGACGAGGCCAAAGCGGGCGGCCTCGGCGTCATGGCCGACGACTTCTTCGCGGCCCTCTACGCCCTGCTCGTCCTGTATCTGATGTGCCGCTGGAGGTGGTTCGGATGCTCGAGGTAATCGCCACCGGCGCGGAATTGCTCGACGGCCGCGGGGCCGACACCAACGCCCGCCTGCTGGCGCGCGCGCTGCGGCCGATCGGGCTGCGCATCGACCGCGCGACCGTCGTCGGCGACGGCCTCGCCGACATCGCCGGCGCCTTGCGCGAAGCGCTCGCCCGCGCCGACGCCGTGATCGTCACCGGCGGCCTCGGCCCAACCGTCGACGACCGCACACGCGACGCGGCGGCGAAGGTTTTCGACGCGCCGCTGGTCGAGGATGAGCCGACGTTGACCGCGCTGACGGCGTGGTTCAAGAGCTTCGGCCGGGAGATGAAAGACAACAATCGCCGGCAGGCGCAGTTCCCGCGCGGCGCGACGATTGTGCCCAACCCGATCGGCACCGCGGCCGGCTTCCTGGTGGAGCAGGGCGGCCGGGCGGCGCTCTTCGCGCCGGGCGTGCCGCGCGAACTGGAGAAAATGGCGAACGAGCAGTTCGCGCCCTATCTGCGCCGCTTCTTCAAAGTCAGCGAAACCATCGCGCTGGTGAGCCTGCGGACGTTCGGCTTCACCGAAAGCGGCCTCGATCACCGGCTGGCGCGCCTCGATCTCGGCGATGTGGAATTGGCGTTCACCGCGTCGATCCCGGAAATCATGGTCACCCTGACGGCCCGCGACGCCGACCCGGCCGTCGCCGCCGGGCGCGTGGCCGCGGCGCGGGCGAAGGTGGACGAGGTGCTCGGCGCGTCGACGATTTCGGACGACGGCCGCACGCTGGAGGAAGTCGTCGCCGCGTTGCTGACCGACAAAAAGCTGACGCTGGCGCTGGCCGAAAGCTGCACCGGCGGTTTAATCGCCGGCCGCTGCACGAACGTGCCCGGCAGTTCCGACTGGTTTTTAGAAGGCGCCGTCACCTACGCCAACGACGCCAAGGTCCGCCGCCTCGGCGTGCCGGTCAAGTTGATCGCGGCGCATGGCGCGGTCAGCGCCGAAGTCGCCGAGGCAATGGCCGTCGGCATTCGCCAGACCGCCGAGGCGGACATCGGCCTGGGCGTCACCGGCGTCGCCGGCCCGGGCGGCGGCTCGCCCGACAAACCCGTGGGCACGGTGCACATGGCGCTGGCCGACGCGAACGGCGTGCAGCACTGGCGCGACGCCTTGTTCGGCGATCGCGCGCGGGTGCGCACGTTCGCCGCCGAAATGGCCCTCGACCGGCTGCGGAGGCATTTGCTCGCATGACGATGTTGCGGCTGTTTCTGGCGATTCCCGTTCCCGGCGAGGTCAAGAAAGAATTGGTCGCCGCCCAGAAGATTTTGACGCACGCGAACCCGCACGTGCGCGGCGTCGAGCTGCCCGGCATTCACCTGACGATGAAGTTTCTCGGCGACACGCCGGAGGAAAAAATCGGCGCCATCCGCAAGGCGATGGAAAGCGCGGCCGCCGCGGTCGCGGCGCCGATCCGCCTGCGCTGCGCGGGCACGGACGCGTTTCCGAATCTCGATCGCCCGCGCGTACTCTGGGCCGGGCTGAGCGGCGACACCGAGGCGCTCGGCGCGTTGCACCGCGAACTGGAGCGCGCCCTGGAGCGGCTCGGGTTTGCCCGCGAGGAGCGCGCCTTTCATCCGCACCTGACGCTGGGCCGGCTGAAAGAGCCGAAAATGCTGGGGGCATTGCACAAGGCGTGGCCGCGCGTGGCGGAGATGGCATTTGGGGAATTTGCGGCGGAAGCGCTGGTTTTGTACCGTTCCGAACTCAAACCGGCGGGCGCGGTCTACACTTCGATCGAGCGCGTTGCGCTGCCGGGTTGACCGCCGGTTCCGCGGCAACAATTCTCCAAAAAAATCCGCTTGATTTGACGGCGGCTTCCTGCTAAACAGGTGCGACTTAAACGGAACGTCTTGTTTTTCAGTCGAATCATACCTATGGAGATGCCTATGAAACGGTGTTGGCCCATCCTGGCGATCCTGCTGCCCCTGGCCCTCGGCTTGTTGATCGGCGCCTGCTACTCGAACTCGAACGAGCATAAAGCGAGCCTCACCGAGTACACGGGCAGCGTCGAGGCGAAGGATCGGCCGCCGGGCACGTCGTGCGACCAGGAGAACATCGTGATCCAGGATTGCCTGGACGCCTGCTCGTGCTGCTTCCAAAACCAGGACGTCGGGCAGAACAGCAGCGAAGGCGCCTGCGTCCAGTTCTGCGACACCTTGCTTGAGAAGGAAATGGCCGGCAACATCAACCCGGTCTACGCGGATCTCCACGGCTACGGCGAGTGCATCCTCGGTTGCGTCAGCCTCTGCGGGGCCAACGTCACCGATCAGACTGTATGCTGGGAACAGTGCAAGAGCTATCTCGATCTCGTCAATTGATGCGGAACCCCGCCGCGGCGTCCGCGGCTGAACCGATTCGCAACGCCGGCCCTCGCGGAGAAATCTGCGGGGGCCTTTTTGCAATGACGAATGCCGAATGCCGAATGCGGAATGAAGGCCGCCGGCGCGACAGGTCGCGCAATTCGGTCGCGGGGAGAATGTCGTGGCCGTGATTCACGTCATGCCGGAGCAGCTCGCCAACCAGATTGCGGCCGGCGAGGTCGTCGAGCGGCCGGCGTCGGTCGTCAAAGAACTCGTGGAAAACGCGCTGGACGCCGGCGCGACGCGCATCGTCGTCGAAACCAAGGGCGGCGGGCGCGACCTGACCGCCGTGACCGACAACGGCTGCGGCATGAGCCGCGAGGACGCGCCGACCGCGCTCAAACGTCACGCGACAAGCAAGATCCGCACCGAGGCCGATCTCTGGCGCATCGCCACGCTCGGCTTTCGCGGCGAGGCCTTGCCGGCCATCGCCTCAGTCTCGCGGCTGACCGTCGCCACGCGGGAACGCGGCGCGCTCGCCGGCACGCTGGTCCGGGCCGACGCTGGCGAAACCCGCGAGATCGTCGAGGCCGGCCTGCCCGAGGGCACGCGCATCGAGGTGCACGATCTGTTTTTCAACACGCCGGGCCGGCGGAAATTTTTGCGGTCGCCGAAGACCGAACTTGCCCACATCGCGGAAACGCTCGTGCGCTTGGCGCTGTGGCGGCCAGGCGTGTTTTTCGAGTTGCTTGACGAGGGCCGTTCGGCCTTGCGCGCGCCGGCGACGGAATCGATTCCGGAGCGCATCGGCGCGCTGCTCGGGCGCGAGACGCTGCAGCATCTGTTCGCCTTCGAAGGCGAGTCGCCGGCGTTCCGGCTCAGAGGGTACGCGACCAATCCCGATTTCAGCCGCAGCGCCGCGCACCATATTTTCCCCTACATCAACGGCCGTTGCGTGCGCGACAAGGTCCTGCTCAGCGCCGTCGGCAGCGCCTACGGCGGCCACCTGATCAAAGGCCGCTATCCGGCCGCCGCGTTCAACGTCGAGATCGATCCAGCGTTGGTCGACGTCAACGTGCACCCGACGAAAGCCGAGGTGCGTTTTCGCGCGTCGTCCGGCGTATTCGAAGGCGTGCGGCGCGCGCTGAGCAGCGCGTTGTCCGCGCGATTCACGCAGCCGTCGGGCGGCTTTCTCACGCAGTTCGGCCGTTCGCCGGCGGCATTCGGCAGTGAAACGGGGCCGTTGCCGCCGCCGGACGTCGCGGCCCCGCTCGCCGCGCCGAACCCGAGCGTAGGCGGGCCGCGCGTCCAACACGAAATGCCGATGCCGTTGCGGCCGCACACGCCGACGCGGCTGGACATCGAGATCGCCGGCCCGCCGCCGGAATTGGAGATCGGCAAATTCGTCGGGCTGGCGATCATCGGACAACTCGCCGACAGCTATATCGTTTGCGAAAACCGGCGCGGCGCCGGCTCCCTGTTGCTGATCGATCAGCACGCGGCGCACGAGCGCGTCAATTTCGAGCGCCTCCGGCGCGGCTTGGCCGATGGCGCGGTCGAAGTGCAGAACCTGCTGTTTCCCATCGCGCTCGAATTGCGGCCGGTCGAAGCCAAGGCGCTGGCGTCGATCGTCGACGAGCTGGCGCGCGTCGGCGTGGTCGTCGCGCCGTTTGGGCCGGACGCGTGGCGGATCGAGTCCGTGCCGGCGTTGATTCCGGACGCCGAGGCGCGCGACCTCGTTCTCGACGCGATCGAACACGCGCGGCAGACCGGCGGCGCGGGGCAGACCGGCGCGCGGCTCGACGCGATTCTCATGCTCGCGGCCTGCCACGGCAGCGTGCGGGCCGGTCAGGCCTTGACGCTCGCGCAGATGCGGGAGATATTGCGTGGCCTTGATGATTGCGAGCAGCCGACGACGTGCCCCCATGGGCGGCCGACGGTGCGCGAATTCCCCCTCGACGAAATTGAGCGGACGTTCGCCAGGAGATAGGCGTGGAGTTGGTTGACCGCATGCTGGCCGGCGATCAGCGCGCCTTGGCGCGGCTGATCACGCTCGTCGAAAATCGGCGGCCGGAAATGCCGGCGATCATGGAAACGATCTACGATCTCGCCGGGAAGGCGCGCGTCATCGGCGTCACCGGCCCGCCGGGCGCGGGCAAATCGACGCTCGTCGACCAACTCGCCACCGTCTATCGCGCGCAAGGCAAACGCGTCGGCATCGTCGCGATCGATCCCTCCAGCCCGTTCTCGGGCGGGGCGCTGCTGGGCGACCGCGTGCGGATGATGCGCCATGCGGCCGACCCCGGCGTCTTCATCCGCTCGCTGGGCAGCCGCGGCAGCCATGGCGGCCTGTCGCGCGCCACGCGCGAAGTGGTGCGTCTGCTGGACGCGGCCGGCTTCGAGATGATCCTTGTCGAGACGGTGGGCGTCGGCCAGACCGAGTTGGACATCATGGAGTTGGCGCACACCATCGTCGTCGCGCTGGTGCCGGAGAGCGGCGACGTGATCCAGACGATGAAAGCGGGGCTGATCGAGATCGCCGACCTGTTCGTCGTCAACAAGGCCGACCGCGACGGGGCCGACGGGTTGGCGTTGGAGTTGCGGCGCACGATCGAAATTTCGGGCCGCGAAGGCTGGCGGCCGCCGGTGCTGCTGACGACCGCCTACAAGGGCGCCGGGATTGCGGAGTTGGCGGCGGCGATCGATAGTCATTATGCGCAAGCCGTCGCCGACGGCCGCTACGACCAGCGGCGCGAGCAGGCGAGCCTGGCCGAATTCGTCGAGGTGATCGTCGACGAGATCGGCGTGCGCCTGCGCGACGGCGCGGCGGCCGCCGATTTCGGCGCCTTGCTCGCCGGCGTCAAAGGCGGGCGCGTCAATCCGTATTTGGCGGCGCTGCAGGTGTTGCGCAACCCGGCGTTGTTGAAAGACCTGTTCGCCGATGCGGCGACGAGAGCGGAGCGCTAGATGAGGAAGCGGGCAATGGCGAAACGGCGATTCGATGTGCGGCGCGCGGCGCTCGTCGCGGGCCTGTGCCTGGCGTTCGCGGCGTTGACCGCGCTGGTGACGGGTTGTCCGGAGAAAGTGCAGAACGTCATCAACGGCAGGGTGAATTACAACGCGCCGGATCCACCGGCGGATTTCATCGCCGAGGCCAGCGCGCCGAAGGTCGACCTGACCTGGACCCCGCCGGATGACGACGACGACAACGACGACAATGACGACAACGGGAACCAGATCCACGACGTCAACATTGATTTGCAAGGCTTTCTGATTGTGCGCGCCGAAAACGATTATCCCAACGCCTTACCCCAGCGCGGCATGCAGTACGCGGTCGGTAGTCCGCTCGGAAACGGCGGCGTCGTGATCGCCAATCTCGATCGCCTGGCGCAGGAATTCGTCGACCGCGACGTCGTTGCGGGGCGCACCTATTACTACGAAGCGATGTCGTACGACAGCATACCGAATTACTCGACGTCGTCCCGGGTGGCCGCGACGCCGGGTTCGCTGGTGTGGGCGCGTTTGTCGCACACGCAGACGGTTTTGGCCGACGGCCGGGTGCTGCTGGCGGGCGGCCTCGGCGCCGCCGGTCCGCTCGACCTCGCGGAAATTTTCGATCCGACGACCCTCGCGTTTTCGCCGGTTGCGGCGACGATGACCACGACGCGCTTCGGGCACACCGCCACGTTGATGTCCGACGGCACGGTCTTGCTCGCCGGCGGCTACGAGGAAGGCCTCACGCAGATTTTGAACACGGCGGAAATCTTCGACCCGGCGGCGCAGACCTTCACGGCGACGACCGGCCAATTGAACTACGGGCGCGCGCTGCACACGGCGACCGCGTTGCCGGACGGCACGGTGCTGCTGATCGGGGGCACGGACGGCGTGGACCCGATCAATTCGTACGAAATCTTCGACCCGGCCACCGGGCAGTTCACGTTGGGCGGCGACATTTTGCCGAACGCTCGCTATGGCCACATCGCCGAACTCATCCCGACCGGCGTGGTGGTGTTCGGCGGCTTCGGCCAATATCAGACGGTGCCGTCGGCGGCGGTCGTGCGGCTCGACAACCTGCGCGTGACCGACCTCAGCGACATCCCCGGCCAGGAAACGCCGATGATCCTCGGCCGGCTCGACGCGACGTTGACCGTGCTGCCCAGCGGCGACAGCGTGATTGCCGGCGGCTTCACCGGCACGCTGCAAACCGGCGCCGCGACCGCCGCGTCCGAACTGTTCGCGCCGGCCGGCAACCCGTTCTTCGCCGCGACCGGCTCGCTGCAACAGGCGCGCAGCGGCCATGTCGCCGCCATCCTCGGCAACGGCACGGCCCTTATCTGCGGCGGCATCACGCCCGCGAACGTCATCCTTAACAGCGCGGAAATCTACGATGCGGCCACGGGCGCGTTCGGGCCGGCGGCCGCCATGAATACGCCGCGCACCGTCGCCGCGATGACGACGCTCGTCGACGGCCGCGCGCTGGTCACCGGCGGCAACCGCTCCATCGCCATGTTCGCCCCCGACCCCGCCTCGACGGCGGAAATCTACGATCCCGTGGCCGACACGTTTACCGTCGTCGGCGCGCAAAACCCGTGACCGCGGGACCGCCTCGGCTGCTCGTCGTTTGCGGACCGACCGCGACCGGCAAGACGGCCTTCGCCATCGGCATCGCGGAAGAAACCGCCGGCGAAATCGTCAGCGCCGATTCGATGCAGGTTTACCGGCGCATGGACATCGGCACGGCGAAGCCCACCGCCGCCGAACGCGAGCGCGCCGCGTTTCATCTGCTCGACGTCGCCGATCCCGACGACACTTTTTCCACCGGCCGCTTCCAGACGCTGGCCGCGCAAGCGATCGACGAAATCCTCGCGCGCGACCGCACCCCGATCGTCGCCGGCGGCACCGGCCTCTACATCAAAGCCTTGACGCGGGGCCTGTGGCGCGGCCCGTCGGCCGACCCTCGCCTGCGGCAGGCGTACAAGGCAGCCGAGGCCGCCGAACCGGGCAGCCTGCATCGCCGCCTGCGGGCCGTCGACCCCGAGCGGGCGGCCGAGGTGCATCCGGCCGATTTCGTGCGGCTGGAGCGCGCGTTGGAGGTCTACGACCTCACGGGCCGGCCGATTAGCGAATGGCAGAAGGCGCACGGCTTTAACGAAACGCCGTACCGCGTGTGCAAGATCGGCCTGTCGTTGCCGCGCGAAGAATTGACCGCGGCCACCGACCGGCGCGTTTTGGCGATGATGGAAAACGGCTGGCTCGACGAAGTGAAACAACTGCGCGGGCTGAACTACGGCCCGGAATTGCCGAGCCAGGCGGCGTTGGGATATCGCGAGTTGCACCGCCATCTTGACGGCCAGACGACGTACGCCGAAGCCGTCGAGCGCACCCAAACGGCCACGCGCCAATTCGCCAAACGGCAACGCACGTGGTTCGGCGGCGACGCGGAGATCGAGTGGTTTGACGCCCATCGCGAGCTCGACGCGGCGCGGGCGCGCTCGCTCGCCTTTCTGCGCGATCGTTGATCGCGCGGCCGCGCAAGAGGAGTCGTCACATGCGGTTTGCGATCACCGTCATTTTCGCCATGTTCTTGCTCGGCGCCGCGGCGTCCGGCGCCGCGGCGTCCGGCGCGGCGGCGGCCGAGGCGGCGCCGGCCGCGGGCCTGGATTCCTTGCGTTTTCTGGTGGGTTCGTGGACGGGCGAGGCCAACGGCGCGCCCGGCCAGGGCCGCGGAATTACGACGTTTGAAATCGCACTCGCGGGCAAGGCGTTGCTGCGCCGCAGCCAGACCGACTTCCCGGCGACGCCGGCGCGCGCGGCGTTCACGCATGAGGATTTGCTTGTTGTCTATGCCGAACCGCGCGACGGAAAACAGCGGGCGCTTTACCTGGACAACGAAGGGCATGTCATCGATTACACGGTCGGCATGGCGCCGGACGGCAGGTCGGCGACGTTCGTCAGCGACGCCGCGGCGAACGCGCCGCGCTTTCGTTTAACGTATGTGCAGCAGAGCTCCGACGAAATGCTCGTGCGCTTCGAGATCGCGCCGCCGGGCAAACCCGACGCGTTCGCCGTACACGTCGAGGGCGTCGTCAAACGCCGCGCCCCGCGCTGATTCGCGCGTTGCCGGCGCAATATCACAACGCGCCGCCGCGGCCCCGCTGCGTCGCGTCTTTTGGTTTCGCGCGCGCCGCGCGCGCGACGCGCGCAACATTTTGTCGATTTTTTTAATTTTCTTCTTGCGAAAAGAAACCGACCGGGCTAAATAATATCCATCTGAAATGCAGGAGCGCGATTTGAAGTTTGACCGGGAACCGCACCGAGTGCCCCTAGCGAAACTTCGTTGGCGGTGCGACCCCTCCTGCTTCCGCTTCAAAACAACGAAAGATGCGAAACCGCTCGATGGCGTGCTGGGCCAGGCCCGCGCGCTTAAAGCGATCGAGTTGGGCCTCAGTCTCGAAGCGCCCGGCTACAACATCTACGTCAGCGGTCTGCCCGGCACGGGCAAGATGGCGACGATCAAAGCGCTGCTCAAGCGGCTGGGCCCGGCGAAGGAGCCGCCGCAGGACATCGTTTTTGTCAACAATTTCGGCGATCCGCAAAAACCGGCGTGCCTCAAGCTGCCGGCCGGCAGGGGCGGCGAATTCAAGAAAGACATGTCGCTGGTGGTGGAAGATTTGCAGCGGGCCGTGCCCAATGTTTTCGACAACCAGGAATTCAAAGACCGCCGCGACGCGCTCGTCGAAGAGCACCGCAATCAGCAAAAAGAGCACTTCCGCCAACTCGAGACGACCATCCGCAACGAGAATTTTGCGATGGTGCAAGTGCAGATGGGGCCGTTCACCCGGCCGATGATTCTGCCGCTCATCGACAATCAGCCGGTGCAGTTCGAGCAACTCGAGAACTTGGCGGCGAACGGCAATTTCCCGACCGAAACGCTGGAGCGCCTCAAAGAGCAGCACGCCGTCCTGCGCAACGAACTCGAATCGACGATGAAGAAAGTCCGGCAGATCGAGCGGGCGATGCGCGAAGCGCTCAACGAACTCGAGCAGAGCTTCGGCTCGAATCTCGTCGCCGATTTGTTGTCCGACCTGCGCGAGAAGTACAAGAAGATCGAAAGGGCGCAGCGGTATTTCGACCAGGTGCAAGACGCGGTGCTCGGCGACCTCTCGCGTTTCAAAGAGCGCGAGGAGCAGCCCGCGGCGCCGGCCGGTTCGCCAATGGGCGCGGAGCCGATGGGTCCCGATGAATTCACCGAGTTTCAGGTGAACGTCGTCGTCGACAACTCGAAGACCCAGAAACGCCCGGTGATCATCGAAAACACGCCGACCTACAAAAACCTGTTCGGCTTCGTCGAGAAGCAGATCAACAAAAGCGGCAATTGGGCGACCGACTTCACCAAGATTCGCGCCGGCAGCATTCTGCAGGCCGACGGCGGCGTGCTGGTGATCAATCTGCTCGACGCCGTCTCTGAGACCGGCGTCTGGAAAAACCTCAAGCGCACGCTGAAAACCCACGAACTGGAAATCGAAGGCTGGGACGCCGTCTACTGGATGCTCGTCTCCAGCCTCAAGCCGGAACCCATTCCGATCAACCTGAAAATCGTCGCCATCGGCGACGCTTGGCTCTTCCATTATCTTTACAGCTACGACGAGGACTTCAACAAGATCTTCAAGGTCAAAGCCGACTTCGACTACGAAATGGAAAAAAGCGGCGAGATGATCATCCGCTACGCCTCGTTCCTCAACCGCATCATCACCGACGAAAACCTCCTCCATTTGAATGCCAAGGCGATGGCGGCGGTTGTCGAGGAAGGCGTGCGGATGACCGGCTGGCAGAAGAAACTCTCCACCCGGTTCTCGATCATCGCCGACATCGTACGCGAAGCCAGTTACTACGCGGCGCAGGAAAACAAAAAGCTGGTCGCCGAAACCCATATCGCGCAGGCGCGGCGGGCGCGGCGCGAACGCTTGGCCCTCTACGAAGACAAACTCAACGAACTGATCGAGGAAGGCAAGATCCTCATCAGCTCGAGCGGCGCGGTCGTCGGGCAGATCAACGGCCTGGCGGTCGCGATGCTCGGCGATTACGCGTTCGGCCATCCGGCGCGCATCACCGCGCAGGTGGGCCTGGGCAACGGCGAAATCGTCAACATTGAGCGCGAGAGCAAGCTCTCCGGCCGGATCCACGACAAAGGGATGCTGATCCTCGGCGGCTATCTCCGGGGCAAGTATCTCAAGGACAAGCCGATGAGCGTCAGCGCCAGCATCTGCTTCGAGCAGAACTATTCCGGCGTCGACGGCGACAGCGCCAGTTCGACCGAGATGTATGCGTTGTTGTCCGAGTTGGCCGGCGCGCCCTTGGCGCAAAACATCGCCGTGACCGGCTCGATGAACCAGAAGGGCGAGATCCAGCCGATTGGCGGGGTCAACGAAAAGATCGAAGGCTTCTTCGAGATCTGCAAGGCCCGTGGCCTCGACGGCAAACAGGGCGTGGTGATCCCGCACCAGAACGTCGACGATCTGATGTTGCCCGAAGAGATTGTGGAAGCCGCGCGACGGAAGAAATTCGCGATCTGGTCGGTGAAGACCGTCGACGAAGGCCTGGCCGTGCTGACCGGGATGCCGGCCGGCGAACGCCTGCCCAGCGGCGAGTATCCGGAAGGGACCATCAACCATTTGGTTGACAAGCGCTTGCGCGAGATGGCAACCGCGCTGCGCAAATTCGGCAAAAGCAAAACCGCGAAAGAACAGGAGGAGGAAGAGATGAACTGCACCAAGACCGTGACCGCGAAACCGAAAGCTGCCCCGAAGAAAGTGGTGAAGAAAGCGGCCCCCGCGAAGAAGGCCCCGGCGAAGAAAGTCGCCGCGAAAGCCCCCGCGAAAAAAGCGGCGGCCAAGAAACCGGCGAAAAAAGGCAAGTAGTTCGCCTCGCCGTTTTTTCTGCTTTTCGATGAAATTTGAAAGACTCCTGAGGGAGTCTTTTTTTTAATGGCGAATGCGGAATGCGGAATGTCGGATGAGCCTCTTGCAAATTGATCGCCGGGCCTCGGCTGCTCGCGCACGCCTGACTGCAATTCGCGAATTCCTTCCGTGCCGCGAAGAAATTCGCGGCGATCGAAGCCCCGGCGGGGCGCAGGTGATTAGCCCAGCAATTCATTGCTGGGATTTCGGGCGCCTCCCCGCGTCTCTCGCGCGTTGTCCACAACCCGTGGAATGGGTGTAGGCGCCGTCCCGGGAATTCATTCCCGGTCGCCCCGCTGGGGCTGGCGTCAATACGGAATTTTGCAACGGCTCGGATGAGAAAATCCGCATAGGTATGGCCGAAAGATCGGCGCGGCGCGCACAAACCTCATGGGCGCCCCGGCAACGGCCCGAGGCTCCGCTGATTTCGTCTTCAGCCGGCGGGCGGCCTAGGCGCGGTCGAAGGAAAAGCCGGTCAGGCCGGTTTCGTGCAGCAATTGCTGCGTGGTCGGGGCGGGCGTCGCGTCTTTCTTGCGAGCGTGATGACGCTTGCCGGCGGCCGCGTGGCGGTGATGCGTGCGGTGTTTCCGGGTCTTCTTGTGCTTCGCGGGTTTCTTTTCGGGCGCCGCGACGGCGCCGTCGTCCGTCGCCGCGCGCTGGCGTTTCGCCTGCGCCGTCCCCGGCGCGACGAAGGCGACGGCCAGCACGACCAGCATTGCGTACTTCGCCAATTTTCGCCACATGATTCGGTTCTCTTTTCCTGGTTCGTTCGGTGTCATGAAAACACAATGCCGGCGGGGCGTCAATAGGTGGGGCGCTGCGGGCGTCCGGCCCACAAGATCATGTGGTTATTTTGCCGCGAGCCGGCCGCCGGACGGCGACGCCCGCCCGGCCGATATCACATATTTTTCGTCGCAAATTTGTGATATGACGCCAGCCAGTAAGCGACGAGGTAGTCGACGCCCGGGTTCACGGCCGCGGGGTCGTCGACGCCGCAGGCCTCGAACTGGAACGGGTTGCTCTGGAAGAGGAAGTCGTCCGAGCACTGCTGCGGAATCGGGAACGCTTCGAGCGCCTGCTCCGAAATGGTCCCGATCAGGCCGGAGAGCCACGAAAATTCCTGTTCGAGCGTGTACAGCAACTCGGAGAGCGGGTCCATCGTGAAATTCGTGCGGGCCGCCAGGGCGTAATTCACGCTGGGCGCCGGCGAGAAATCGGTCAGGTCGTCGACGAGCTGCGTTTGGTACGGATCGATCGGCGGCTGCGGCGCGTACGGGCCCTGGCTCATGTAGATGCCGGTGAACCAGGGGTTGTGCGACAGCCGCGTGAACGATTCGGTCTGCGTATTGTAGGTCTGTTGCAGGAAGGCGTACTCCGCGGGGCTGAGATAAACCTTGCCGAGGCGCAGCAAATTATACCAATTCGTATGGCCGAGGTTGTTGCCGTAATACTGCGCGTAGCGGTTCATCAAGCTGATGTTCGACAGCACGATGATGTCGCGCTTGTTCGCGGGCAGCCATTGCTGCAAAGCGGTCTTGTAGCGCGCGTCGCCGGTGAGGTGATAGGCGATCAGCAACCAATCCATCTCCTGCGGCACGAGGACGGGCGCGCCGCCATCGGGCGGTTGCTCGGCGTTGTCGATGATCACCCAATTCGCGGCGATCAGGGCGTCGACGACCTCGGCCACGTCGGCGGCGATCATCGCGCGGGTCGGCGCATCGTCGACCAAATCGTAGGCCATGGCCATGCCGAAGAACCAGCCGGTGTATTGGTCGCGGCTCGTGTCGCCCCACCAGAAATCGCCGGCGTACTGGCCCGAATTCACCGCGTGGCAGCGGTCCTGGCTTTGGCACCACGCGGCGCTCTGATAAATCAAGGAGTTTTGCGAACCCCAATAGCGGGCGATGAATCCGGTTTGGCCGGTGACGTGCAGGAAGCCGTCGAGCGTATGGACCATCGCGATGGCGCTGGCTTTGGCGGCCGCGTCGTTGGTCACGTAGTAGCGCATCGCCTGGCTGCCGAGATAGGTGCCGGTCCAGATGCAACTGTCGCCCCAGTCGCCGTAGCCGGCGACGGTCGTGTGGGTCGCGTCGGTGAAGTTCGTGTCGAGCGAACCGCCGTGATAAGGCTCGTGCCATTGAATGTGCCACGCGTCGTAGTCATTGCCCTTGGCGCGCAGCGGCCCGGCCGCGACGTTCTCGTTGTAATCGCGCGGTTCGACGTTGCTCTGCGGCCACGGCGCCACGTAATCGTCGGGCAGGGGCGAGGCGTCGTCGTCCGGCGAGATATCGTCGTCCGGCGAGATATCGTCGTCCGGCGAGGCGTCGTCGTTGTCGTTATCGTCGTTGTCATCGTCGTCGTCGTCCGGCGACGCGTCGTTGTCATCGTCGCTCGGCGTAGATAAACTGCTGGAACTGCCGCCGCAGGCGAAGAGCAACGCGGCAACGACGAGGAGCAGCAACATCCGCGGGACAAGATGGTTCATCGCCGCCTCCGGGAAACGTCTGGTTCAAATCCTTTTGCTTAATTGACGCGCAACGGACCGCCAGCAGGATATGCCAATTGACCGGAAAACGCCAGAGTCGGGCGGTTCCTCAAACGTTTCGTACCGCGTTTACGAAGAACGCCCACTCGGGCAGGAGATCGCGCGCCCGGTCGGGATTCGCCCGAATCCATTCGCGGAGGACATAAAGAAACGACCCGGCGCCCGACAGACCTTTGCTGGCAAGCCATGGACCCAATCCGGCGATGAGGTCTTTTCCCGAAAACCAAACCAAAACGTCGCCGAGACTGCGGCAAAATCCGTCCGTGAAACGAGCCGCGAAATCGTCGCAGGTTTTGGCCACTGCTTCAGCCGCGAGTGCGCCGGCGATGCTTGCGCCGTGAGCAGCCGCGGTTTTCAACGCCCAATCCCGCGATGCCGCAAGGTCGAGAGCGGCCGGAAGTCGATATTCGTGATCCGTCACATCGTCCGGGCGCGTCCGCAGCTCGTAATGCGGGGGCAACGATCGCCGGGCGCAACCTACCGCCCAGCGCGCCGCTTGGTATTCGCGAATCGCATCGGCGGCGTCGCTGAGCGCCGCCCGATAACCGTCAATTTTCCATTGAGGCAGCGCCGCTTGGACGAGGACCGGATCGAGCAGGTAGTTCTCGATCTCGTGACGCCGCCAATGCCAGCCCAGAACCACAGGTGTTTTGCCCGCGGTTTCTGCCTGCGGTTCATCGGCGGGTTGCGGGTCGAAATCGAAGTCGCGGTCACGGATGTAATAAACATTGGAAAGCTTGGTTTCTCGGCGTTCCCTGTCGACGATCGGCTTGAGGCTGTTCTTGGAACCCCCGCGCTTGATCTTGGGCACTCCCGCCAACAACACGCCGAGCACTTGCGCGTCGAGACCGCCTTCGACGTAAAGCGTCTCTATCGGCACAGCCCGCCTCCTTGGAGGCGGATTTTTTCGTCCTCGGGCACGATGTCTTCCAGGGCGACCGAGTGCGAGGTGACGATGAATTGGCAACCCGGCGCCAGCTTCGGCAGGAACGTGTAAAGGCCCTGCTGTTCCGGCGGATGAAGATGAAGCTCCAACTCGTCGAGCAGCACGACCGAATTGGCGATGTCTTGCCAAACGATTTCATACGCCAGCGGAAAAACCGCCTGCTCGCCGGAAGACATTTCCGAAATATCGTACGGGACTTCGCAACCGTCGCGCCTGACCATGACGTACATGTTTGTCGGCGTCGGCTGATTCTTGTTGTTCTTCGGCTGTACGCCGACGAATTCAAACCCCGGGAAGATCCGCGCCATGTGCTCTTGAATAAGAACAACATGGTCCTTTTCGGGTGGCGGCGTCGACGTGTGGAGACCCCACAAACCGACGAGCTTGGTTCTCAGCGATTCGACCGCATCGGTCCAACCTGCTGCGTTTGATGCCCCCAAGCTCCGAAACTGGTCAAACCAGAATACGTCGCCTAGTCTTGCGATGAAACGACTTACTTGCGGTGATTCTTTCTCGAATTTGAGCAAGCGATTTCGGACGGCCAAGTATTTATACTGAGGATCCTTTTCTCTAGGTTCGGTAAAATATTTCAGACTCACGTAGGACGTGGAACTGTTACGCTTGTCGAAGTCAATTGCGAAAAATCCGAGTTTGCTCAACTTAACAATGGCATCCCACTCCTGGCCGTAAAGATCAACTTCCAGGTCAACCGATGTCGCGCCCAAAGAACTCATGCGCTCCAAAACAAAGCCGGGCCAAGTGAAGTCGCTCTTATTATTGAATTTCTGGGTTGCCAAGCCAAACGTCAGCGCGATCGCTTGCAGCGCCGTCGTCTTGCCCGAGCCGTTGTCGCCGAGCAATAACGTGCGATCCCGCACGCCGCCGTCGGGTGTGGTGAAACCCAACTCCAGGTGCTTGATGCCCTTAAAATTGTCGATCACCGCTTTTCGCAACTTCATCCGCGTAGTCCTGTGGAAGGCAAGGTCTTATATAACAACCGCGGGCGGGCGCCAACCCGCGCCAGGATCATGCGGCCGGACGCGAACGCGGCGGTCGACGGCGCCGGTCAAGCCGCCGCGGCTTACGGCATGGTCGGCGGCGCGGGCGGCGTCGGCGGGCCGGATTGGAGGCCGGTCTTCACCGAAGCCCAGATCTCGTGGAAGTTCAGCGTGGCGATGGCCAGGGCCACGCCCATCAGGCTTTCGCCGGCGATCACGCCGCTGGCGATCGGGATCACGTAATCGTCCGCCCATTTTTCGGCTCTTTTCGTGATGATCCAGACGATCAGCGCGCCGATGAACATCGACAGCGAATTCCAGAAGGGGATGACGAAGGCCAGGCCGATGCCCATCGCGCTCGGGTAATACATGCGGTATTTCGCCGGCACGAATTTGTCGAGGCACGCGAGAATGATGCCGGTGAACCCGCCCAGGGCCAGGCCCCAGCGCTTCGTCACTGACAGCGCGGCGAGCCCCTGGCTGAGCAGTTTGGCGACGCCGTACCAGACCTGCGCCGACGGGGCGGGGAACTTGTTGCTGCCGAGAATGTCGGGCGACGGCACCAGCACGTAGAACGCGGGCACGACGATCGCCGCGCCGGCGAAGATGCCGAGGAATTGGGCGATGAATTGCTTGCGCGGGTTCGCGCCGAGCAGATAGCCGGTCTTCAAGCCAGTCAGCAGGTCCGCCGAGGTGCCGGCCGCGCCGGCCGTGACCGCCGCGGTCATCAGGTTGATTTTCATAGCGGCCGCCGCGCCGCCCGCGACCTTGCTGGCCGGCGCGAGAATGCCGTAGGTCAATTGGGTGATTTTGCCCATCGCGCCGATCGGCGTCGTGTCGGTTTCGCCCGTGGCGCGGCAGGCGACGATCGCCAGGAAGAACGTCAGCACGACGCTGATGATGCCCATCCACCAGGTGATCGAGAAGGCGAGGATCTCCAGGGCGATGCACCCGCCGCCGGCCAGCAGCATGCCGGTGATGAACCACGAGCCCGGAATCTCCACTTCGTCCATCGCTTTCACGCGCGGATTGGCCAGGTCCTCGCTGCCGCTGATGATGCCCTTGAGCCCGGCGAACGCGCGGCCGATCGTGCGCCAGCCGAAGGCGAACGTCAGCAGGCCGCTGGTCACCATCACCGCGGCGCCGAACCAGAGCGACCAGTCGACGATCTGGCGGTAGCCGAGCAGCCCCTTGGCGTTGGGCACGATTTGGCCAAGCGACGCCATCCACGGCGCGAGAATGCCGTAGTTGACGATGCCGCCGAACAGCATCGACCAGCCCGTGCGCAGGCCGATCAGCGCGCCGGCGGCGATCATGATCGCGCTGTTTTCCCAACTGATCGTCCATTCCTGCAACGAATGGCCGTAGTACTTGATTTTGTCGAGCACGCCCGGAAATTGCGGAATGCGCAGCCAGTCGGGGTACGAGGCAATCTCGTTGTCGCGGAGGAAGGCGACGAGGGCGCCGATGCCGCCGGCCAGATACAGCGCCCGGGCCTTTTTTGTCGCTTCCTTGCCCTCGGCGTACAGGCTGCGGAGCGTCTGCGCGCCGGCCACGCCCGAGGGAAAACGCAACTGCTCCACGTTGATCATCTGGCGTTTCATCGGGATGGTCATCACTAGGCCGAGCGCGGCGAGAAAGATCGTCCAAAGCATTAGGGTCCAGAAGGGCAGGTGGTGGCCCTCGATCATCAACAGCGCGCAGATGGCGCTGGTGAGCGCGCCGCCGGTGGAGTAGCCGGCCGAACTGGCGGTGGTCTGCATGCAGTTGTTTTCGAGGATTGTCAGGTTCGACCGGAGAACGCCGACCTTGCTCAGCGCCGCGCCAATCGAATACGACAAGATGCACGCGGTCAGCGCCACGCCGAGGCCCCAGCCGGTTTTCAGGCCGATGTACAGGTTCGACAGGCTCATGAAGCCGCCGAGGATCATGCCCATGATGACGGCGCGCACGGTCAACTGCGGCACGTCGCCCTGGTAATGATTTTCGAACCATTCCAACTCGATGTCTTCCGCCGCGCGGCCCACGGGATCGATGCCCATGAAGTCGCCGGCCGCCTCGGGGCGGGTCTCGTCCTGCGCCATGTGTCTCACCTTTTTTGCTGAAAAGATTGAGGCAAATTAGTGCGGACGACGGCTGCGCGTCAAGCCGCCGCGGGCCGCAGCCGAACTCAGGTCGTCGGCTCCGCGAGGACGCCGCGCCGCCGCAAAATTTCGAAGAGGACGATTCCCGCCGCGGTGGCCACGTTGAGGCTTTCTTTTGCGCCCAGCATGGGAATCCGGACCACCGCGTCGCATAGCGCCAACGTCGTGTCGTCGAGGCCGTCGACCTCGTTGCCGAAAACGACGGCGACGGGCGTCGGCCACGCGAACGCCACGTATGACGCGGCGTTCGCGACGGCCTCGACGCCGACGACCGGCACGCCGCGCGCGCGCAACATGGCGAGCGCCTCGGTGGTCGTCTGGTGGTGGGTCCACGGCACGGTTTCCTCCGCGCCCAGAGCGGTCTTGGCGAGTTTGACGTTCGGCGGATACGCCGTGCAGCCGCACAAGTGCAGGCCGGCGACCGCCGCCGCGTCCGACGTGCGAAAAATCGAACCCACGTTGAACGCGCTGCGGATGTTGTCCAGCACCACGTACAGCGGCTGCCGCGGGCGCGCCGTGTTGTTTTCCCGTTCCGGCATACGGTGGAGTTTGCCGCTTGCGCCCGGCGGGTCAAGCCCCGGCCGACTCGCAGATCGAAATGTTTTTTGACACGATCATCAGGGTCGGCGAGCAGCGAACAGCGAGCAGCGAACAGCGAGCTGCGAACAGCGAACAGCGAACGACGAACAGTGAACAATGAACACGAAGATGCGGTGTTTTTTGACACGATCAACAGGATCAACAAGATCAACGAGAACGCTTCACGAACTCTTCGTCGCGTGGGAACGTGGCGAACATTTGTTCACTGTTCACTGACCTCTACAGATATCCCAAGCTGTGCAATTTTTCGCGATAGGCCGGGTCGAGGTCGGGGCCGGCGGCGGGCGGAAACAGGATATCCGGCGTCGGGCGGCCGAGCCAAAGCTCGCGCAACGCCTGCACGCGTTGCGGTTCCGCCGCCGCGACGTTTTTTTTGTCGGCCGCGTCGGCGGCGACGTGGAACAACAATTCGTCGCCGTTCTCTTCGTTGCGCAGCCATTTCCAACCGTCGGCGAGCACGGCGCTCCAACTCAGCCGCGGATCGCGTTCCGTAGCGGCGAAAAGGGCGCGCGACGGCGCCGGTTCGCCGCGGGCGAGGCCGGTCAGATCGACGCCGTCGAGGTAATCGGGCGGCGCGGCCCCGGCCGCCGCGGCGAGGGTCGGATACAAATCGACGAGACTGACCGGCGCCGGCACGACCGTCGCCGTCGTGGCGCCGGGCCAGCGGATCAGCAGCGGCACGCGCAGGGTCTCGGCGAACAAATCACCGCCGTGCAGCATGTTGCGATGGTCGCCGAACGACTCGCCGTGGTCGGCGGTGATGACGATCAGGGCACGGTCGGCGCCGGGCAGGGCGCGCAACGCGGCGCCGACGGAAGCGTCCGCGGCGGCGATTTCGGAATCGTAGAGGTCCGCGAGCAGGCGCATGGCGTCGCGGTGTTGCAGAAAATAATTTTCGAGCACGAGGCGGTTGAACTCGGTTTGCGTCAGGGTCTTGATCCGCTCGGGGTCGACGTCGGGCCGCCATTGGTCGATCCAGGGGCGGACCGGCAAATACGGATGATGCGGATCGAAATAATGGAGATAAAGAAAATACGGCTGGCCGCGGCGCAGCGCGCGGCGCAATTCCGGCGCCGTCGCCGCGAACGCCCGGTCGACGGGCTCATGTTTGACGAACGAAAAGAAGCGATAGGTCTCGAAACCGCGCGCCAGGCCGAATTTCGGGTCCAGATGCCCGTTGGCGGTCACGCCGAAGGTGGCGTAGCCGGCCTGGCGCAGCGCGGTCGCGAGCGTGACGAAACGCTCGCTGAGCACCGGCTGCCCTTTGACGCCCGTCGGGCCGGTCGATTCCGCGGTGTTCACGCCGTGCCGCCACGGATACACGCCGGTGAAGAGCGAGGCCATGCTCGGCACGGTCCAACTCGACGGCGCCTGGGCGTTGTCGAACCGCACGGCCCGCGCGGCGAAGCGATCGATGTTCGGGGTCGTCGGATGGGCCGCGCCGTAGACGCCGACGTGATCGGCGCGCACGGTGTCGACGACGATCAGCACGATGGGCGGCCGGGCCGTGGCGGGAACGGCAAACCACCAGCGGCCCGCGAGAAACAGCGCCAGCGCAAAGGCGAGCGCGATCGCGAGCGCGATCCGCAGTCGTTGGTTTTTTCTGTCGCTTCGGACCATGTCGGCGCCTGGGTTGCGGGGGCCACGAGGAAGTCTAGCAAACCGGCCAGCCCGCGGCGACCCGCGTTCGCGGCGGTCCGGAACGGCGCTGATTGGACAACGCCGACGAAGACCGGCAGAATCAACGGCCGCGGCGGCGACGCGTGCGGAATCGCCCGCGGCGCCGGCGACCGCGCGGGAAGGGTATGAACAAACGAAAAGCCAGGGCGCGGCGGTTTTGGGCGCTGGCCAAACCGCGGCTGGCGGCGGCGCTGTTCGGGCTGGCGGCCTGCGCGGGCATCGTCGCGGCGTTTCATGTTCAGATGCGCCGGCGCGCGCCCAGCGCCACGGCCCTGCCGCCGGGCGCCTTGTCGGGCCGAAGTTTCATCGAGCGCGACGAGCAACTCGGACTGCGAACCATCCCGGGCCTCCATGAGCCGCAACGATTGACCTGGAACGGCCGCACGCTTTTCGACGTCACGTACGACACCGACGAATTCGGCCGGCGGATCACGCCGCAGCCGCCGGGGCCCTACGAGCGGTTCGCGATTTTCGCCGGCTGTTCCTTCGTATTCGGTTACGGCGTGCAGGGCGGCGAAACGTTGCCGGCGCGGTTCGCCGAGGACGCCGTTGGCCGAAAGCTCCATGTTTACAACGAGAGCACAGTTGGCTGGGGGCCCAACCATCTGCTGGCGCTGCTCAGCGACCCCGCCTATCCACGGGGCATCGCCGAAAAACGCGGCATCTGGCTTTATTTGTTCATTGAGCATCATCTCCAGCGCGCCGGCGGCAGCGTGCGCGACGACTCCCGCCTCTTCACGCACCCGTACTACCGCGTCGCCGCCGATGGCCGGCTCGAACGCCTCGCGGCGGCGGGCGTCGCGCATCCGCCCGGGGAATTCGGCCGGTTTGGCTATTTCATGCGAAATCAGTTTGAGCGGTACGATTTGCAGATGCCGCAGGCGCTGCTCGACCAGGACATCGAACTGACGGCGAAAATCTTGAAGGAATCGCAGCGCCTGTTTCGCCAGAAATTCGCGAGCGACGGTTTTTACGTGATCTTGTATCCGGGCAACCGCTCGGGCCCGCGGCTGGCGGCGCGCTTGGCCGACGCGGACATCCGCGTGCTCGATTATCAGAAATTGTTTACGTCGTTCGACGACAAGGGCGATCTGTGCATTTTTCGGGGCGTGGAAAACCACCCGAACCCGGTCGCGTACAAGATTCTGGCGGACGCGCTATACGACGACCTCGAAGTAGCGGGCGCGCTTTGACGGGCGCGGCGTCACCGCGCCGGCGCGTCCCCCTGCGGAGAACAAGTGGGTAGAATCGCAGACGAATTGCGCTGGGCCTGGTCGAAAGCTCGTCGACGCCTGCTGGCGGCGGCGTTCGTCGGCGTTGCGGCGGCCGCCGTCGTCGCGGGCGTGCTCGCGGCGCCCCGGTGGGCGGCGTGGCGGCGCGGCGCGGCGCCGCCGGCGAACGGCGGTCACCGCATCGAACGCATCATGGCCGATCTATTCGTGCGCGACGCCCGGCTCGGCTACCGCAACGGCGCCAATTTGCAGCAACACGAGCGGGCCACGTTGGACGGCCGTATGGTTTACGACGTCGTCTATACGACCGACGCCTTGGGCTGGCGGGCGACGCCCCAACCGGCGTCCGGGCCGTACGATCGCTTCGCGATTTTCGCGGGCTGCTCGTTCGACTTTGGCGCCGCTGTCGCCGACAACGAGACGTTTGCCGCGCGGTTCGCGGAGGACGCCGTGGGCCGCAAGATCCACGTGTACAATCACAGCGCGATCGGCTGGGGGCCCAATCATCTGCTGACGTTGATCGAGGAACCGGAATATGCGCAGAACATCGCGGAGAAACGCGGCCTGTGGATTTATCTGTTCATGGATCACCATGTCATTCGCGCCCGCGGCGATTGCGACGACCACCCCCGGGTTCGCGGGAACCCGTGCTACCGGATTTCGCACGGTCGGCTCCAGAGTTATGCCGGGCCGCAGGTCCGCGATCCGAGCGACGCGGCGGCGCGCCTGAACGCGTACCTCGGGGAGCATTTTCACGGCAGCCATTTCGACGAATACCTCGGTCCGCGCGACCGCGACCTGGATTTGACGGCGCAAATCCTGGCCGAGACCAATCGCGTCTTCCGCCAGAAATTTACGGCGGACGGATTCATCGTCGTCTGCTGGCCCGAGTACGGCCGCAATTGCCGGGCGCTCGAAGAGCGGCTGGCCGGGTCGGATATTCGCTTTTTCCAATATCACAATTTGTTCAAGCAATATGCCGACAACCGCGATGTGATCGTCGATCCGCTCGTCGACACGCACCCCAACGCCGTTGCCTTCAAACTCGCGGCCGACGAGTTGTACGAAGATTTGGCGAAGGTCGGGCTGTTGTGAACCCGGAACCGCTGAGTTTCTTTTCGTTGACGGCGCGCCCGCCGTTTCGCCGTTTCGGATGGCACGCTTTTTTTTGCCTGGTCGCGCTGTATTTTCCGCTGTTGCTCGTGCGATCCACATACGTCAGCGGCAACATCAAACTGCAAAACGACTCTTTTAATTTGTTCTGGGGCGCCGAGCAGTTGGTGGTGGACCACACGTTTCCGCTGACCGGCAATCCGGTGTTTCACGCTTTTCGGCTGGGACCGCTGGCCTATTTGCTGACGGCGCTGCCGCAAGTCGCGCGCCACGGTTTCGTTTCGTCGTATTCGTTTTTGTGGCTGCTGTACGTATTGTCGCCGCTGCCGATTTATGCGGCGGTCTGGCGCCTCTTTCGGAGCGCGACGGCGGCGTTCGCGGCCGCCTTGTGGTTCGGCGTTTGCGGTTCGGCCCAGGAAGAATTGATGGGCTTAATGCTCAATACGTCGTATTTGCCGTTGTTCCTCGCCTTTTACACATGGTTGTTCTTGCGCCAGCCGCAGGAATCGGCGCTGCTGCCGCTCTATGCGGCCATCGGCTTGTGCATGCAATTGCACATGACCGCAGTTTTTCTGATTCCTTATTCGCTGGTGTTCTTGTGGCCCGGCCGGCAGAAGTGGCGGGTGCAATTGCCGTGGCATCTGCTGGGCCTGCTCGTCGTAGCGGCGATGCACGCGACGGTGCTGCTGGACGTCTTCTTGCGAGCCGACCTCGGTTTCGCGACCGCGAGCCATTCCGCCGCGCCGCACGCGGCGGCTTTTGACTGGTCGGTTTTTTTCGGCCTGCTCACAGCGCAGGTGCACTTCGGCGCGCCGTTGTTGGTTGCGGCCCCGGTGTTTTTCCTCCGGTTGACGACGCCGGGCGCCGCGAGCCGGGCGCTGCTCGGCAAGACGGCGGCGGTGGTCGTTGTGAACGCGTTGCTGTCGGCGACCCTGAATGGCCTGCGCGGCATTCACACCGGCGACCGCTTTTTTCTGATCGAATTACCGTTCCTTTGCCTCACGTTAGCCGCGGCCGTGAGCCTGGCGGAGCGGGCGCCGCGCGTCGGCCCGGGGCGGCTGGACCGGCTCTTTGCGGGCGCCGCGCTCGTGCCGATCATGCTCAGCCTGGCCGGCGCGTGCCGCGATTTGTCGCCTTTTCGACCGCACGCAATGCTTCTCGTACACGTGAACAACGTCGAGAATTTGCACCGCTGGCTGCGGACCGCCGGCGTCGACCGCGTCTCCGAGGTCGCCGGCGTTTGGCAAATCGACCAGGACGGCGAGCGCTGTACGGCCCTGCCGGGCCGCGCCTATTTTCCCAACCTGTTCCACACCATGTTGTGTTATGAGCATCCGGAGGATTGCGGCGCCGCCGGCCGCGGCGAGACGATCCGTCTCGCGACGTTCGGCTTCGCCCGGGCCGACGATGTGACGAGCTTTCTGCGGACGCCCGAACAAGCGCTGGCCCGGCCAGACCGCTGCGGCGGGCCGTTCGCCGCCAGCGACCGCGTGATAAGTTACTTTTGCCGGGGTCCGGACGATCCGCTGCAGCCGGCGGTTCGCGAACTTCCGCTTTGCGACTGACGCCGGCCGAGCGGCGCGCGTCACCGCGGGAATGGCGGATATCGGTCGGCCAGGAACGCGTCGCGCAACAGCGCGGCATCGCGCGCGCGGAACGCTTCGACGAACAAGCGGTACGCGCCGGCGGCGTTCGCGCCGGCGATGTCGGTCGGCAGGAGCCGCGCGTCGTTGTCGTAATCGACCCCGAACAACCCGAACCGCGGCTCAAAGCTGCCCCACTCGTAGTTGTCGAGCAAACTCCAATAGTAGAAGGAATGCACGCGCCGGCCCTCGCGGATCCCGCGAACCATCTCGAGCAGGAACTCCTTGAGCGCCCCGTCCCGACCGACCCCGTCGGGATGCGGCCAGGCGCGGCCGTCGGCGAAGCGATGGCAGATGCCGTGTTCGACGATATGAATCGGCAAATCGCCCGCGGTCCACGAATACGATTCGAGAAAGAGGCGCAGCACGCCGGGGTGGAAATGCCAATCGTACGGCTGCGCGCCGATGCGCACGAGCCGCGGAAACGAGAAATCGATGTTGTCGGCGGGGAAGGGGTCGTAATAATCGAACGCCAGCACGTCGATCAGGCGCGGCTCGTCGCCTTCGTAAATGAAATCCGCGAGCCGGGAAAATGGCTCGGGCCGGAAGCCGCGCTGCAGCAGGCGGTCGAGGACGCTGTCGATGACGTGCTTGAGCGCCCGCGGGCCGTTCACATACGGCGCGCGGCGGACGTGCGCGCGAAACCGTGCGCGCTGGTCGGCGACGTAGGTCGGGATGTCGGCGCGCGCGGCGCCGTTGGCCCGCGCCAGAAAAAGATCCGGGGCGATTTTGTCCAGGCCGTAGATGCCGGCGCACCAAGTGTTAAGCGTCACCGTGGGCCGCGGCCAGCCGCGTTCGCGGTAGATCCGGTGGATCGTCCGGTAGGCCAGGACGTGCGCCAGCAGCAAATTTTCGTAACAGGTCATCGCCGGGCGCAAACCCTTGGCGCCGCCGGTCGGGAAGACGCCGCCCAGGTAACCGGCCATCGTCGATGAGATAGGCTCGTTGATCGTCAGGAAAAACGGGATGGGCGGCTTGCCGAACTCGCCGACGAGCGCGTCGTTGATCGCGCCGACCGCGAACTCGACGTAGGCGCCGAACCATTCGCGGACTTTGGGCCAATCGAGCCAGAGGTCGAGCCCGGCCCACAGCGGGTTGGTGAAGTGGTGAAGCGTCACCGCCGGGAACATCCCGCGATCGTAGGCGGCGGCCATGATGCGGGCATAGGTCCGGGCGGCTGCGGCGGAAAACGGCGGCGGGTTCGTGGCCGCCGGGTCGGTCGCCGGTTGCAACCGCGCCCACTCGACGCCCATCCGGAAGGCGTTCAACCCGATCCACGCCCCGCGGTCAAGCGCGTCGCCGTAGTTTTCGAGGAACCGCGCGCACGGACCGGTGCACGCTTTTTCGCCGCGCACTTCGGCGCCGAACCAGTTGTTTTTCGGGTCGTCCGGGCCGTTGAAGCCGCCTTCGACTTGATAGCCGGAGGTCGACGCCCCGAAGTCGAACGTCTCCGGAAACGAAAAGCCGTCCAATTCGCGGTCGAGCAAGTCGCGGTCGATGTGCAATCTAGTCATGATCGGCCTCCACTAGGATCGCCGAAACCGGGATGTCGCAAACGAAGCGGCGGCGCTATTTCTTCGGATAGCCGACCGTCTGAGCGAGAACGATCCGCTGCGTCGGCTTCAACTTCAACGTCTTGGCCAATGCGTCCCGGTCGACGTTGCCGCGGACGACCGTCACCAGGCCTTCGGACGCGCAAAACAGGTAAACATTCTCGGCGATGAAGGCGGCGTCGGCGGACGTGTACCGAAGTTTGTCTTCGTCGCCGCCGTCGGTTTTCGCGAGGTCGGCGATGTAGACGAGATTGACCGACGCATCCTTCACGAAGGGCTGCTTGCCGGTCGCGCCGCGCAGATCGCCGGCGAGAACGAGCTTTAGCTGATTGGCCTTGGCGTCATAGACGTACATTCCGTCCGGGAGCGCGACGTACACTTCGATTTCCTGCCAATTCTTGGCCGAAGGCGCCGTGCGCTTGCCGATATCCGCGCGGTTGACGCCGTCGGCGGCCCACAACAAATTTGCCAGCGTCTGGTCGGGCATGGCCTTGTCGGCGTATTCGCGGCCGGATTGGCGATTCTTCAAAACCTGCATCAGCGGCTTGCCGCCGTCGGTTTGCGGCGCGGGGAGCTGAATCACCTGAAGCGCATCTTTCGCCGCCGAGTGCAGCGGGCACGCCAACAACGCGGTCGCCAAACACAGCGCGGCGACCAATAATTTGGTTTTCATCGGAGCCTCCGTTGAACGAGAGAGTTTCAGGCCCCGATTCTGGCGCTTTTCCGCCAGGAGGTAAAGACGGCCCGCGCCGGGCAATCAGCCGGAACTCGGTCGCCGGCGACTTGGGAAACGCCGGCAACTTGCGTTGCCGCCGCGCGCGCGGTACCATTTTACGGTTGCCTTCAGCGCGGGAGGTTCGCATGCCACGAAACAGCTTCCTGATTTTGTCGCTGCTTCTGATCGCGGCGGCGTGTTGGCTCGGTTGCGGCAACGGGTCGAGCAGTTCGAAAACGACGCCGGCCGACGACGACGGGTCGCCCGCCGACGATGACGACAACGACGATCAGTCGCCGGCCGACGACGACGCCTCGCCGGCGGACGATGACGATGACGCGTCGCCCACGCCGCATCTGCTGCCCGGCCCGAACGAACCCGGCTATGACGCCGCGCTCGAGGCCAAGGCGACGGTGTACGATCGCAGCTTCCAAAACTTCAACGCCTACGGCCTGCTGATCAACGCCGACGTGGGCGTGCCGCTCACCGCCACGGCCGATCGGCAATTGATCTACGATTTCTTGCACAGCAGCGATAGCTGGGATTTCGAAGCCTGGTCCGGCAAGAACCCCGAAGACGTCATCTCCGACAACGAGGCGACGGCCGGCCTGTACGCCGGCTCCGGCATCGCGGCGGACGCCTTTCGCTACGGCCTCATGCGCGATCAGGGGTATCCGCAGGAGGACGTCGACCGGGCGCGGCAATTCCTGCTGCGGGGCATGGAAGGCCTGCGGATCGCCATCGAAATCACGGGCGTGAAGGGCGTGATCGCGCGCGGCTACATGCGCAAGGACATTCCGGGTTCGGGCGCCACGACGCAGACGACGCCGCTGTTCGACGACCAGGGCAACCCCCTGCCGACGGTGAAGACCAACGGCACCGCCCGCGCGGACAATTCCCCCGATCATAAATATCCCAATTACATCTGGATCGACGGCTGCAGCCGCGACATGCTGCTGGGCTGGGCGGCGGCCTTCGGCGGCGTCTGGGAAGTGATCAAGGACGACCCGACGATCGACCCCGGCCTGAAGGCGCTGCACCAGCAGTACGCCAGCGACCTCGCGCACAACCTGATGCAGGTGAAGCCGGACGGCTACGACCTGGAAATCGGCGACGCCGACGGGCGGACGACGATCAACGGCTACCTCAACGAAAACGCGTGGGACACCATCTATCTGCCGTGGCTCGGCATCAAGGACGGCGGCTACACGCTGATGTCGCTGGGGGCCATTTCGGCGCTGGCGTACGCGTCGGAAGACCCAACCGTGGTCGATTATCTCTACGATACGCTGCTCGGGCCGCGGCGGTTCCAGGACATCACCTACAACAACATCATCGGCATCAACCTGTGGTGGGACACGAACTACAGCGGCGTCAACATGGCGTTCCAAGGCATGTTGCTGGCGCAACGCTATATCGACGACGAGGACACGATCGACAAGCTGCGGCATACGCTGGCGTACAAGCTGTACGATTACCCGCCGGACGCGACGCGCATGCCCAAGCAATATTCGTACAGCCTCTTCGATTTCATTTACGCGGCGGGAATCGCGGACATGTCGGCCTATCACCCCGCGAAGCATCCGCCGGACGAAGACGCGGTGCAGCGCGGCGTCCAGAGCCTGATGGAATATGCCGAAGCGCCCTTTTGGGAAGTCACCGTCACCAACTGCAGCGCGCAGGCGATCCAGAGCGGAATGTGCCAGTTCCCGAACGGCCAGTGGGTGACCGTACTGGGCGACGTCGGGCGCAGTAAAGAGTTGATGACCGAACAGCCGTTCCCCCAGACCTATCGGCCGCCGAGCGATTATCAGTGGCGGTCGAACCCGTTTGATCCGAACGGCGGCAGCGACGGCACGCGCCTGCTGCCGGCGGTCGATTGGCGCTGGGCCTATTGGTATGCGCGGTGGGCGAGGTAGGCAGGGTCGGCAGTGGCCAGTCGCCAGTGGTCAGTTGCCGGTAGATCGGGCAGGTCTAAGAAGGTTTAGACTCGGTCGGCTTCGTTTCGGTTTTGGTTTCCGATTTGGTTTCGGTCTTGGCCGTCGAGGCCGCGCCGTCTTTCCCCGCCGCGGCGTCGGTCTTCTCCGCCTTGGCGCCCTCGTCGCCGTTCTTGTGGGCGTGATGGCCGTTGCCGTTGTCGCCGCCGGTCTTGCGGGCGTAATCGGTCTTATACCAACCGCTCCCTTTTAGCTGGAACGACGACAAACTGACCTGCTTGTGCAACTCGCCGCCGCACTGCGGACACACTGTCAGCGGCGGATCCGAGAACCGCTGCATTCGCTCAACGTGCGCGCCGCACGCGACGCACCGGTATTCGTAGACTGGCATCGACTGAATCCTCGACCTTCTGGGCGCTCCCCAAAGCGCTAGAAACATAATGTTTTCCACGGGTTTGTCAAGGCGGGTCGCGGCGGACCGACTTCATGTCGCGCCGGCGATTTCGCGATAGCAAGCAGCGTACGCGGCGGCGATATTCGGCCAGGAGTAACGGCGCACCGAAGCCGCGGCGGCGGCGCCGAGGGCGGAGTCGGGCGGCCGGCGCAGGATCGCCAGCATCGCCTCCGCCAGGGCCGCCGGGTCCTGCGGCGGAACCAGATAGCCGTTTTCGCCGGCGACGATTAGCTCGTCCAGGCTGCCGATTTTCGTGCCCAGCACCGGGCGGCCGGCGGCCAGCGCTTCGAGCATCACGACCGGCGTGCCCTCGGTCTCGCCGCGTTCGGTGACGATCGAGGGCACGGCGACCAACTCCGCCCATTGGTAGAAGGCGTTCATCTGCTCGTGCGGGCGCGCGCCGAGAAACAACGCTGAATCGCCGAGGCCCAGCGCCGCCGCCTCGGCCTCGAGCCGCGGCCGGCGATCGCCGTCGCCGACCAGCGCCAGCGTCAACTCGGGAACTTCGCGTTTGACCAGCGCGAACGCCCGCAGCAGGTATTCCACGCCCTTGACCTCGATCAGCTTGCCGGCGTAAAGCACGCCGCGCTTGCCGGCCAGTTCCGGCGGCGGGGCGTCGCGCCGCGCGGCCGAAAAATCGGCGAGGTCGACGCCCATCGGCAACGTCTGTGCGCCCGGATCGAAACCGGCTAGGTCCGTCAACATCTGCCGCAGGTGCGAGCTGACCGCGAACACCCGCTCCGTGCGCCGCAAGATGAAACGCACGATCGCCCGGCCGCCCGGAAGCTGGCGCAACAGGTGCAAATCCGACGAATGAATCGTGACGATGCGCGGCGGGGCGTCGGCCCCGGCGAGCGCGGCGTTGAGCGCGCTGGGCGCCAGCCAGTGGCTGTGAATCGCCGCAAAGCGCTCGCAGGCGAGGATGCGCCGCAGGAACCGTTGCTGCGCGACGACCAACGCCTGGGCCTGGAGTTTGCCCAGCCACGACGATCGTAAATTGGGCAGCAGGCCGACGCCGTTGGCCAGAAATTCGCGCTTTTCCGGCACGAAATAGGGAAAGCGCCAGACGCGCAGGCCCGCCAGTTCCTCGGCGAGCGCGGCGCCTGGATCGTGCGGGGCGACAACCGTGATCGCGAATTCGTCGGCGAGATGGCGGCACAGGTCGAATACGAACCGCGCCGGCACGGCGTCGCCGGCCCAGCGCGGAAAGGTCGTGGTCAGGACGAGGATTTTCGGTTTCGGCGTCATCGCGAGTGCGGGTCGCGGTCGTTCCGATTCCGCGCGCGCGCCAGCAGGTCTTCCATGAGTTGGCGATTGGCCGCCGAAAGGTCGGCGAGCACGCCCAGCACCGCGGTCTGAAAACCGATGATCGTCAGGATCGCCGCCAGGATCA
Organism: uncultured bacterium; assembly: GCA_964534375.1. GTDB lineage: Bacteria > Lernaellota > Lernaellaia > Lernaellales > Lernaellaceae > CAZHPN01. The sequence goes on from CAZHPN010000056.1 coordinate 30,470, forward strand.
GGCTCTGGACATGGCCCTGACCGCGCGCCGCCAGGTAGTAATAGAGGAAGCGCAGGCCGATCAGGCTGCCCAGGCCGAGCAGTGTGGCGGCGACCGCGCCCAGCGCCTTGAGCGGCTCGTAAATCAGGAACATGCGCACGATCGTGACCGCGCTGCGGCCGACGTAACGCCACGTCGAACGGATCAGCCGGCTTTCGCGCGTCGGCGGATTCGTGCGGATCGGGGCCGTCGCCACCGCCAGGTTCTCGCGGCCGGCCTGGATCAGCGTTTCGAGCGTGTAGGTGTAGCGCGACAGCACGTTGAGCCGCGCCGCCGCCCGCCGCGAAAAGGCGCGGAAACCGCTGGTCGCGTCGCTCACCTGCAAACCGGAAAACCGCCGCACGACCCACGAGCCGAAGCGTTGCAGGCGTTTTTTCAGCGGCGAGAATTCGCGAATCGCGTCCATGTCGCGCACGCCGACGACCAGGTCCGCGCGGCCCTCGACGATCGGGCGAACCAGCTCGGCGATCGCCGACCCCGGGTACTGATTGTCGCCGTCGGTGTTGACGATGACGTCGGCGCCCAGATCGAGCGCGGCGTCGAGGCCCGCGCGAAAGGCGGCGGCGAGGCCGCGATTCGCCGGAAAGCGCACGATGTGCCGCACGCCGTGGGCCCGAGCCACGTCGGCCGAGCCGTCGCGGCTGCCGTCGTCGATCACCAGGACCTCGATCTCGTCAAAGCCGGCGACCTGCCGGGGTAGATCGGCCAGCGCGGCCGGCAACGTGGCGGCTTCGTTGAAGCAAGGTATTTGAATGACGAGCTTCATCTTAACGAAATCTGCCATACGGCACGAGGAATTGGTAGACCCTCGGGAGGGAAGAATGCGGAATGCGGAATGCCGAATGCGGAATGAACCGCGCGAGCTTGTCGGGGCTTCGCGTGGCGCTTCACGAAACTGCGGGTCCGTGGGAATCTTGAGAGTTATGGGAATTCTGGGAGTGATGAGACCGATGAGAACGTTGGCAACCCGACAGCGAACCCAGCAAGGCTCATGGTTCCCAGAATTCCCAGAATCCCCAGAACTCCCAGAATTCCCACTTTCGCCATCACTTCAAGAACTCCGGTAGCTTGCGCGCCAACGCGCGCAACGCCCGGCCGCGGTGGCTGATTTCGTTTTTCACCGGCAGCGGCAATTCGGCGAACGTGGCGTTCAAGTGCGGCACGAAAAACAGCGGGTCGTAGCCGAAGCCGTCGACGCCGCGCGGCGCGTCGAGCAGCGCGCCGGCGCATTCGCCGCGCGCGGTCAGCACGGCGCCGTCGGGGCGCCGGCAGGCCGCGACGCAGACAAAGGTCGCGCGGCGATCGGCCACGCCGGCCATTTCCCGCAGCAGTTTGGCGTTATTCGCGGCGTCGTCGGCGCCCGGCCCGGCGAAGCGCGCGCTGAACACGCCCGGCCGGCCGCCAAGCGCTTCGACGCACAAGCCGGAGTCGTCGGCGATCACCGGCACGCGGGCCTGCGCTTCGAAAAAGGCGGCCTTGATCAGCGCGTTGGCTTCAAACGTTTCGCCGTCTTCGATCGCGTCGCCGGCGATCCGCAACTCATCGAGCCCGACGACCCCGAAGCCGGACGGCGCCAGCAATTCGCGGATTTCCCGCAGTTTGCCCTGGTTGCGCGTCGCAACGAGAATCGTGGTCATCGGCAATTCCTACCGCGGCAGCGGACCGAGCGCGTCGCGTTGCAGGCGGGTCAGGCGTGCGACGCCGCGGCGGG
>CAZHPN010000057.1:0-8950 GCA_964534375.1 uncultured bacterium
TGCCCGGCGTGTTCGCCGCGTGCGTGCTCGGCTTCGGCCGGGCGATCGGCGAAACGATGATCGTGCTGATCTCCAGCGGCAACGCGGCCACGATGTCGCTCGACCCGGCGCAGTCGTTCCGCAGCTTCTCGGCGACGATCGCGGCGGAACTGGGCGAGGTGACGCGCGGCAGCGCGCATTACCACGTGCTGTTTTTCCTCGGCGTGCTGCTGTTCGTCATCACGTTTTTGACGAATTTCGCCGGCCACCTATATGTGAAGCGGGTGCGGGAAAAATTGCAGGGTAAACGCAAATGAGCGGCCGCGGCGCCATCGCGATGAACCGAGGGCTGATCAAAGCCTTCGCCGGCTTTTTCTATTCGCTGACGGGCTTCGCCTGCCTGCTGGTGCTGGCGATGGTCGTCATCGTGCTCGGCAATATCCTGGTCAACGGGTTGCCGATGCTCTCGTGGGAATTTCTGACGGCCGCGCCCGAGGCCGGCATGACGAAGGGCGGCATTTTCCCGGCCATCTTCGGCACGGCCGCGCTGGTGCTGCTGATGACGATCGTCGTCATTCCGCTGGGCGTGGCCACGGCCGTCTATTTGCACGAATACACGCGGCCCGACTCGCGGACCGTCAACATCGTGCGACTGGCGCTGCAAAACCTCGCCGGCGTGCCGGCGATCGTCTTCGGTCTGTTCGGCCTGGGCTTTTTCATTCAGTTCGTCGGCGGCGGCCTGGACAAGGTGCTGTACGGCGGCCGGCTGAGTTTCGCCCAGCCGTGCATCTTGTGGGCCGCGCTGACCATGGCGCTGCTAACTCTGCCGACGGTCGTCGTGGCGACGGAAGAAGCGTTGCGCGCCGTGCCGCAGTCGTATCGCGAGGCCGTGTACACGTTGGGGGCGACGCGTTGGCAGGTGATTCGGCGGCTGGTGCTGCCGCAGTCGATCGGCGGCATTCTCACCGGCGGCATTCTCGCCGTCAGCCGCGGGGCCGGCGAAGTCGCGCCGATCATGTTCACCGGCGCGGCGTATTTCCTGCCGTACCTGCCGAAACAACTCAACGATCAGTTCATGGAACTCGGGTATCACATTTACGTGATGACGACCCAGTCGCCCGACGTCGAGGCCACCAAGCCGTTGCTTTACTCGACGGTGCTGGTGCTGTTGCTGCTGACGTTCACGTTGAATTTCGTTTCCGTCATCATCCGCTCGCAGATTCGCCGCCGCCTGAGGGCCTCATGAAAATGCGGAATGCGGAATGCCGAATGAGGAATGCCGAACCTCCAATCCCCAATCCCGGGCGCGGCGCATGAAGACTAAAATAGAGGCCCGAAACTTCGGCGTGAAGTACGGGGACAAGCCGGCGTTGCGCGGAGTGAATCTTTCGATTTTCGCGAACGAAATCTACGGGATCATCGGTCCGGCGGCGAGCGGGAAGACGACGTTTCTGCGCTCGCTGAACCGGATCAACGACCTGGTCGGCACGGTCGTCGCCTCCGGTCAACTGCTGTACGACGGCATCGACGTTTTCGCGAAAGACGTCGACGTGTCGCTGCTGCGCCGCCGCATCGGCATGGTTTTCGCCGTGCCCGTGCCGCTGCCCGGCACGATTTTCGACAACCTGGCTCTGGGGCCGCGGCTGCACCATACGGCGCGTGGGTCGGACCTCGAAGACCGGGTCGAGCGCAGCCTCAAGGCGGCGTATCTGTGGGACGAAGTGAAAGACCGCTTGCGCGCTTCGGTCATGGCGCTCTCGGGCGGCCAACAACAACGGCTGTGCCTGGCGCGCACGCTGGCCCTCGAGCCGGACGTGTTATTGCTCGACGAACCGTGCTCGGGCCTGGACCCGCTGTCGACCGGCAAGATCGAAGAAGCGCTCGTCCGGCTCAAGAAAAATTATACGATCGTGCTGGTGACCAACAACGTCATGCAGGCGTCGCGCGTGTCCGATCGGACGGCGTTTTTCCTGCAAGGCGAACTGGTCGAGGTCGGCGTCACGTCCGAACTGTTCACCAAACCGCGCGACAAGAGAACCAATGAGTACATCAGCGGCAGATTCGGTTAGCCCCGCGGGGGCCGCCCCGGCCGTCGCGCCCAAGGTGGCGACCGAAAAGCTCAGCGTCTATTACGGCAAGTTCGAGGCCGTGATCGGCGTAACGATGGCCATCGCGCCGCAGGCGATCACGTCGATCATCGGGCCGTCCGGCTGCGGCAAAAGCACCATGCTGCGGTGCTTCAATCGCATGAACGACCGCATCGCCAGCTTTCACATCAACGGCCGGATCCTGCTCGACGGTCAGGATATTTTCGCAAAAGGCGTCGATTTGACGGCGCTGCGCAAACGGGTCGGCATGGTGTTTCAGCGGCCGAATCCGTTTCCGCTGTCGATCCGCGACAACATCGCGTACGGCCCGCAGGTGCACGGCCTGCGAAACAAAGCGTTTCTCGACGAAATCGTCGAAAAGAGCCTGCGGGCGACGTGGCTGTGGGACGACCTGAAAGACCGTCTGAACGAGAACGCGCTCGCGCTGCTGCCCGAGCAGCAGCAGCGGCTGTGCATCTCGCGCCTGCTCGCGGTCGATCCGGAAGTGCTGCTGATGGACGAGCCATGCTCGGCGCTCGACCCGGTGGCGACGGCCCGCGTCGAAGAATTGATGCAGGAATTGAAGAAGCGCTACACGATCGTGATCGTGACGCATAACATGCAGCAGGCGTCGCGCGCGTCGGACTTCTGCGGCTTCATGTGGCTCGGCGAACTCGTGGAATTCAACAAGACCCAGGAAATTTTTACGAAACCGAAGGACAAGCGCACGGAAGGCTACGTGGCCGGACGATTCGGCTAGAAGGAGAGGGCGGGTGCAGCGCCATTTCGACGAAGAACTGCGGGACGTCAAGAATCGCCTGCTCGACATGGGCGGCATTGCCGAGAAAATGGTCGCCTGCGCGGTCGACGGCCTCGCCGGCCGGCAGGACCAATGCGACGCGATCTTCGTCGAAGAAAAAAAAGTTAACGAAGCGCAGATCGAGATCGACGACACGGTCGTCAAACTGATCGCGCTGCATCACCCTGTCGCCTCGGACCTGCGCTTTTTGATCATGGTCTCCAAGACCGCCGGCGAACTCGAACGCATTGGCGATCAGGCCTGCAACATTGGCCAGAACACGCGATTTTATCTGCAGCATCCGCCGTTGAAGCCGCTCGTCGACATCCCGAACATGGCCCGCATTGCCGGCGACATGCTGCGCCAGAGCCTCGACGCGTTCACCAACGCCGACGCGCTGCTCGCGCAAAAAGTCCTCGAAACCGACAGCCAGGTGGATGCCTTCAAGGACCAGATCCTGCGCGAACTGCTGACCTACATGATCGCCGATCCGACGACGATCGGCCGGTCGCTCGAACTGATTCTCATCTCGCGAAATCTCGAAAAAATCGGCGATCACGCGACGAATATCGCCGAAGACGCGATCTATCTTGCCCAGGGCCGTGAAGTGCGGCACCACCACGAAACGGCCGCGTCGGCAGGCGGCGCCGAGGGGACCGGCTGAACCGGGCGCGAAACGTGGGACTTATGGAAAGTATGGGAATCATGGGAGGAATGGGACGCCATTCTGGCTTTTCTCAACGTTGAAGCGAACAAATGCGCCGTTAGCGACGTGTCGAAAATCCTATAACTCTCATAATTCCCATAACTCCCAGAGCCGGCCTCGGTCAACTCCGCGGCGTTATTCCGGCGAGATTTGCGCCAGCGCCTCGATGTCCATGTTGTACGGATCGGTGTTGAAGACGGCCTTGCCCTGCTCGTTGACGCCGACGGTGACGTATTCGATGTGGATCGGCACTTTGGTGTGCAGCTCGACGGGTATGGAACGTTGGTGTTGCAGCGTTTCGTCGACCTTGCTTGCGAATTCGTTTTTGTCGCGTTCGAGCATCCAGCGCACGAGTTCGACGGGTTTGTGCACGCGCATGCAGCCGTGACTGAAGGTGCGCAGCGAGCGGCTGAACAGTTGTTTCAGGTTGGTGTCGTGGAGGTACACGTCATATTTGTTCGGGAAGTTGATTTTCACGACGCCAAGGGCGTTGCCGGGCCCGGGCGGCTCGGTGACGGAGATGATTTTGTCGAGCGACCCGTCCTTGTTGTACTGCATTTTCACTTCGTAGTTGTGCTTGTCGAAGTACTCGGGGTCTTTTTCGTAGTCGCGCATCATTTCGTCTTTGATGATGCGTTGCGGGACGTGCCAGGCGGGGTAAAAGATAAAATCGGTGATCGCCGCCGAAAACAGCGGAGTGTGGTTCTTTTCCATCTGGCTGCCGACGACGATGCGATGCTTGCGCGCCAGCTTCGTGCCGCCGTCGGTGTAGACCTCGAGTTCCTGGGCGCCGATGTTGACCCGCACGAAATAGTCTTCGCCGCGCGAATCCGACTGCCGCAGCTTGTGCAGCGCGAGTTTGAGCTGCTTGACGCGTTCGGGAATCGGCACGTTCATCCGCTCCAGCGTGACTTTTTCGACCTTGCCGTCCGACACGACCTGATGATCGTCCTGATAAATTTTGACCGCGTCTTCCAGCGCCGCGTCGTAGACGCCGTTGATCGGGCCGCCCCAGAAGCCTTCGAGCTGCAGCCGCCGTTGAATCTGGGCGACATATTCGCCGGTCGCGCCGCGCTTGGCGGGATTGTTGAGCCGCGGCGGCGCGGGCTGCTTGGCCATTTCCCGGTAGCGCGCCAATTCCTTGAACAACGCGGCGTAAACGGGCGTGACCGGGATCAACGGCTTGATGACGCCCGCGAGATTTCCCTTGCTGTCGTTCCAGAATGTCGGCCATTCGGCGGCTTTCATGCCCATCTCGGCCAACAGGCGGTGGAGATTGGCGGCGTCGCCGGACTCGATGCTCAGGATGGCGTTGTCGCGCGCCTCGGCGGCGGCACGCAGCTTCGCGACCAATTCCTGAAGGTTGGGGAATTTGCCTTCATTCGCGGGGCGGCCGACGAAATTGAAAATGCCGGCGGGGGAAACGTCTTCGGCGCCGGCGCTCTTCATCGCGTCGATCAGCGCCTGGCTCTCGGGGGCGGTGAGCGACGCGTCGTGCAAGGAGGCGATGGTCTTGAGGCTCTCGTCGAGGGCGCGTTCGTCGCCGTTGATTTTCTCGAGTTGGAACGGCTCGACGTCGACGCCGTGCGCGAAGATCTCTTTGGCGAGCCATTCGTGCAGCGCCCGATGCTCGGCCGTCGTCTTTTGTTCGACGACGAAACGGAACTGGTAGTGGTCGGCCTCATAGACGGCCTGCAGCGCTGCGCCGTCGCCCGGCCGCGCGGCGAGCAAGTCGCGCAGGCTGTCGGCCAGGCGGTCGCCCTTCTTGACGTCGGGCGCGTAGTATTGCGCCGCCTTCCCGCCCGCGTTGCGGGCGAAGCTCCTCACCGCCCACGTGGTGCGCATGCTCGAGCAGGCGAGCCCCGCCGTCAGGGCCAAGGCGGCCACGGCGGCGGCGAGCGATACGACAACGATAGTTCCCTTTTTCACGATCCCCTGTCTCACCCGGCGGCGAGCCGGCGGCGCAACGTCAAAAATCGGGGAAGCATAAGGCATTTCGCGTCGTCGCTCAATCGGGCGTTAGCAAAAGGGGCGGGTTCTCACCCGCCCCGGACTTCAGAGATTTCGTTCAACGTTATTTCAACGTGTCCGCTTTCGCCTTGATCTTGCCGGCCATCGTCGCCAGATCGCCGACGGTCTTGCCCAAACCCGTGACCAAATCCGGCAGCTTGTTGACGATGCCGGTCATGTCTTTGAGGTTCGCGCCGTACCCCAGCGGGTCGCCCTTCGCTTTGCCGGCCAGGCCGCCGGCGAGGGCGGGCGCGCCGCCCGCCAGCGACTGGCTTTCGGTCACCAGGGACTTCGTCACTTTCGTAGCCAGTTCCAGGTTCTTCTGCGTGTCCTTCAGATCTTCCAATTTCTTCGCCGCATCGATTTTCCCCTGTGCATCTTTCAACACGTTTTGCGCGAAAGCATTGCCCAATTCCATCTTGGCCACGGCGACCGCCACCTTGTCGTATTCCGCGTCGCCGAACACGGTGGCCGCGAATTTCTTGTCCTTGGTCACCGGATCGAGGGCGGTATTCTCGAGCGCCTTCAGGCTCGCGTCCAGACTGGACAACGTAAAGGTCTTGGTTTCCTTATTCAGCTTCGATTTGCCCGTCGCGCCGCCCGGCAGGCCGATGGCCAACGCCGTGCCCACGGCGAAAATCAACAGCAGGGACACCGCCAACAGAATCAACGTAGCCTTCTTCATCGCCCGCTCTCCTTTCAAGTGTTGCTCGTTTGTTCTTGAGCTGAACCAGCGGCGCCCGCTGCACGGGCGCTCCCGCAGGAATACAGCGCAATCAATTCCATGTTCGTTATCTGACTAACGAAAAGCGTGACGGCATTAAACACATTCCGCGGGTTTTGTAAAGGGCGTGACTGTCGCACGGGGCCGGAACCGACGTCTCGTATTCTCCGAGATCCGGAAACGCGACGCGCCGTCAGAGCGGCGCGTCGCGCGACGGGGGACATTCCCCCATCGTCAGTCAGACCGAGCTATGGCCGTCCGCAAGTCATTCCTCCAGCGGTGAGGCGTCATCGTCGGCCGGCGACGTGTCGTCATCGACCGGAATGGTGTCGTCATCGACCGCAGTGTCATCATCGGTCGGCGACGTGTCATCGTCGGGCGAAGCGTCATTGTCGTCGTCGTCATCGGCCGGGGAAGCGTCGTCGTTGTCGTCATCGTCAGGCGAAGCGTCGTCATCGGCCGGCGACGTGTCATCGTCGGGCGACACATCGTCGTCGGCCGCAGGGGATGAACTGCTGCTCGTCGTGCTGCACGCGAAAAACAACACGGCCGTCGCGGCCGCGAAGCCCAGCGCGAGCACGAGCAGCATGAACGGTTTTGTCTTCATGTCTCCGAACCCTTTCTGTCGTCGTTGCCATCAACAACGGGAGCGACTTTCCCGCGCTCCTCCCGTTGACGTTAAGCACTCTTTGGCGCGCATATCCGCGTCGCCGGCCGAGTTCCGGCAGTCGCCGGCGAGGGCGCTCCGGCGAGCGCCCCCCAGTTCGACACGGCTTGCCGTCATCGCCGCGCTATCGTCAGTACCCGCCGCCGTAGGTGGCCGAATCGTCATCCGTTGGCGACGCGTCATCGTCCATCGGCGATGCATCGTCGTCTATCGGCGACGTGTCATCGTCGGCCGTGCTCGTCGAGCTGCTGCTCGTCGAACTGCACGAGTACAACGCGCCGGCGGCAAGGCCGAGCAAGAGGATCAGCAGAATGATGGGCATTTTCTTCATGGTCGAACCCTTTCCTGTTTCGTTCCACCATTTCCCGCGCGGTCCCGCGACCGTCGCAAGGGTCGCCAATGTAAACACGTTTTTGCGAAAGGAAAGGTTGCGGCGCGGCCGGCCGTTGTTGAATTATTTTGACATTTGCGGCGGCCCCGTGAAGGGCCGCCGTGTTTTTGGCGAAAATCCGCGAACGCGTCGTCATTTAGGATGCGGACCGCACGCACCGGACGTTCAAGTTGGCCTCGGTCTGAATTCGAATCACGACGCCGGCGTAGGCGAATTGGAGCGCCCACCAATACGTCGCGTTGCTTGCGTCAATGGTGTCGGACCAGAAAGCGGCATTGCAATCGCCCGCCAATTCGGTCGGCCAATAACAGCCGTTTGTCCCCGGCCCTTGGAACGACGTGCAGCCCTGACAGCTCGCGTTGCTGCACGTGGGGGCGCTGCACGCATCGGTCACCGGACACGCGCCGCCGGTTTCGGTCGCCGCACAACCCGCCACGATTGTCCGCAGTTCGTCGATCGTCGGCAGGCGCCAATCGCCGAACCCGCCGAGCGAGAGGTCGGTGCAGAGCGACAAAGCGCTTTCCCAGTCCCGCAGAGCGCTATAGCCGACCTGCCACATTAAGTGTGTGCTGTCGTCGGTCCACGTCGTGCCCGGCGATCCGTCGTCGTCATCGTCGGCCGGGCTGGCGTCGTCGTTGTCGTCGTCATCATCGTCGGTGGGACTGACATCGTCATCCGCGGGGCTGGTGTCGTCATCCGGGGGGCTGGCGTCGTCATCCGCGGGGCTGGTGTCGTCGTCCACGGCCGAACTACTGCTGCTGCTGCTGGTGCTTGCGCAGGCCCAAAGTCCCAAAATCAAAGCCGCGACGGACCCCGCAATCAGCAAAACCAAGAATTTCTTGTTCATCACCCACCGCCTCCTCTGACGGGACGTCTTATTCGGTTGTTCTCGCCGCCGCGGCCTCCCTCCAAAACCTCCGTCGGATTGCCGACCGCGACGTTCCGCTTTCGCTTTACGGAGAATAATTCTTCCATTTCAGAACGCAAATTCCGGCGACGCCCGATCGACGACAGGCCGCGCAATGCCGGCCGGTCCAGTTTGCGGCGGCAGAATTTTTGTCCTATCCTCGCCGGGCAGTCCGGCAACCGCTTGAAGTCGGGGGGAATAGGCCGTGCGCGCGTTCAAGATCGCGATGTGGGTCGCGGTGGCTTTGCTCGGAGCGTTCGCCATCGCGGTGGTCAGCAACGTCGTTTGGCCGGACGAAAACGTCAATGCGTTGTGGCTCGTCATCGCGGCGGCGTGCTCGTTCACGCTCGCCTACCGCTTTTACGGCGCGTTTCTGGCGGCGAAGGTGTTTGCGCTCGACGACCGCAACGCCACGCCCGCGGTGCGGTTCGCGGACGGCCGCGACTACCACGCGACCAATAAATGGGTGCTGTTCGGCCACCATTTCGCCGCGATCGCCGGCGCCGGGCCGCTGATCGGGCCGGTGCTCGCGGCGCAGTTCGGCTTTCTGCCCGGCGCACTGTGGATTCTCATCGGCGCGGTGTTCGCGGGCGCCGTGCACGACTTTGTGGTGCTCGTGGCCTCGGTGCGGCACGACGGCCGGTCGCTGGCGGAGATCGCCGGTCGCGAAATCGGGCCGC
>CAZHPN010000057.1:8960-31935 GCA_964534375.1 uncultured bacterium
GGCGGGCGGCACGGCGGCGATCGCCACGCTGTTCATTCTCATCATTACGCTGGCCGGCTTCGGCCTCGCGGTGGTCAACGCGCTGGCTCACAGCCCGTGGGGCACGTTCACCATTTTCCTGACGATTCCGATCGCGTTGCTCATGGGCCTCTACCTCTACAAGATCCGCCCCGGCAAAATCGTCGAGACGACGGTCATCGGCGTCTCGCTGCTGATCGGCGCCGTCGTGGTCGGGCACGAGATCATCGGCACGCAAGTCGAACCCTGGTTTACGCTGCATCGCAATTCGCTGGTGCTGGCGATCGCGATTTACGGCTTTGTCGCCTCATCGCTGCCGGTCTGGATGCTGCTTTGTCCGCGCGACTATTTGTGCACCTACATGAAAATCGGCACGATCACGCTGCTGGCGATCGGCATTATCGTCTTGGCGCCGGAGCTGAAAATGCCGACGGTGACGCAATTCATCCACGGCGGCGGGCCGGTGTTCCCCGGCTCGGTGTTTCCCTTCGTGTTCATCACCATCGCCTGCGGGGCCGTGTCGGGCTTCCATTCGTTGGTGGCGTCGGGGACGACGCCGAAGATGGTCAGCCGCGAGACCGAGGTCCGCGCGATCGGCTTCGGGGCCATGCTGGTCGAAGGATTCGTCTCGATGATGGCGTTGATCGCCGCGGGCATTTTGATTCCCGGCGACTACTTCGCGATCAACTCGACCCTCAGCGTCGAGGCGCTGACCCGCCTGGGCTTTGCGCCTGTGCGCATCGCGGAATTCTCAGCGATGGTCGGCACGAACGTCGCCGGCCGGCCGGGCGGCGCGGTGTCGCTGGCCGTCGGCATGGCCTCCGTCTTCTCCGCGTTGCCGGGGATGAAGAGCCTGATGGCGTACTGGTACAATTTTGCCTTGATGTTCGAGGCGCTGTTCATTCTCACGGCGCTCGACACCGGCACGCGCGTCGCGCGCTTTCTGGTGCAGGAGGTCGGCGGCCGCGTCTACAAGCCGTTCGGCCGCAGCGCCTCGCTGCCGGGCACGCTATTCGCCAGTTTCCTCGTCGTCGCGGCGTGGGGGTGGTTGATCTACACCGGCAGCATTTCGACGATCTGGCCCATGTTCGGCGTGTCCAACCAACTGCTGGCGTCGCTGGCGCTCGCGGTCGGCACGACCGTGCTGCTGCGCATGGGCAAGGCCAGGTACGCGCCGGTCACGCTCGTGCCGATGACGTTCATGTTCGTGACGACGCTGACGGCGTCCGTGGAGTTGATCGCGCGCTTCGTTACCGAAGCCGCCGCCAAGCCGGAGCACGCCTTCACGCTGCGGCTCGACGCCGCCTTGGTCGCGGTGATGGCCTGTCTGGCGCTGGTGATTCTGGTCGATGCCGTGACGAAATGGGTCGGCATCCTCTGGGGATCGCCGGCCGTAAAAGCGACCGGAATCGAGTCCGCCGCCGAGTAGCGCGTCGCCCAACCGCGGTGCGGATTTGCGGCCCGCATCGTTTTGGTCTACACTTAATTGGACGATTTCCGGGGCGAATTCATGAAAAAAATTTGGCTGCTGGCCGTCCTTTTAGCGGTTGTTTCAGCGCTCGCCGCCTGCGGCGCCGGCGCGGCCTCGTCGGCGGGCGCGGACGACGACAACGACATTTCGCCGTCCGTCGATGACGACGACGACAATGACGACAACGACGCGTCGCCGGCGGATGACGACGACAACGACGCCTCGCCCGCCGACGACGACTCCAGCGCGCCGCCGCCGATGTTCGACGCGGACGGGCGGCAGATCATGCTGCGCGGCTGCAATTACATGGGCATGGAATTCGGCTGGTTCGGCCAGACGCAGGACGACTTCGATCGCATGGCCGCGTGGGGCTTCAACATCGTGCGTTTGCCGATCGCCTGGAGCTTTCTGGAGCCGGAGCAGGGCGTTTGGGACGACACCTATTTGAGCGAAAAAGTCGCGCCGGTCGTCGGCTATGCCGCCAACGCCGGACTGCACATTATCATCGACATGCATCAATACGAATGGAGCCCCGCCTTCGGCGGCGACGGATTGCCGAGTTGGACGTGCGAAGAGTTTGCCAACCTGCCGGCGCCGTTCAATGAGCTTTTTGCGTCGGGCGATTTTTGGGATCACCCCGATTTTCTCGACGATTGGGTCGAGGCGTGGAACCGCGTATCGAAATTTTTCGCGGACCAGCCGGCGGTTTACGCCTACGACTTGTTCAACGAGCCGTGGGCCGGGCTGCGGACGCTGCCGTGGGCAATGGAAAATCCGCTGTTGCGGCCGCTGTTCGTGCGCGCGATCCAGACGATCCGCGCCAACCACCCGGCGCCGTACATCTTCGTCGAGCCGTCATCGATCAACCAGCTTGGCCTCCCGTTCGTCATGGACCCGCTGCCCTACGCACGGGTCGTGTACGAGCCGCACGTTTACCCGCTCGGCATCGGCGGCAGCGCCGGTTACACGTTCGGGAAAAACGTGCTCAATTGGTACGTCAAGAAGGCGAACGATGAAGGCGCGCGCTTTGGGGCGCCGGCCTTCATCGGCGAAACCGGCATCAATTCCGACGCGGCGAACGCCGGCGATTACGCCCGCGACTTCGCCGATCTGTGCGACCAATATCTGCTGCACTTCACGTGGTGGGGCTTCTGGCGCGACGATTCGATGGGCCTGCTCAACGCCGACGGCACGGACAAAGAAACTTTTCTGCAGTACCTGAATCGCCCCTACCCGCGGGCGGTCATGGGCCGGATCGTGTCGTTCGTCTTCAACGCGGACACGGCGGTCTTTACGGTGACGTTCCGCAACGACGCCGGCGCGGCGCCCGACGCGCGCATCTTTGTGCCGTCCGCCCGGCACTACACCAACGGCTTCACCGTCGAATCGAGCGATCCGGCGGGAACCTGGACGCAAACGTACGACGCGCAAACGCAGGAACTGTATGTGGTCGCCGACCCGAAATCCGCGACGCACTCGATCACGATCAGCGCGAAGCCGTGAGCCGTTGAAAATCAGCCGCTAGAACCGCAGCGTCACGCTGCCGCCGAAATTCCACCAATTGCCGCTGAAATGCAGATCGCCGACCTCGTCGGCCGCGCTCGACTTGTTCATCGTGCGAGGGGTCAGCCATTGGTATTGGGCGAACGCGTCGAGCGACACGGGCCGCGGCAACACATCCCAAAAGCGGCCGAGCGTCACGCCGAAGCCGCTGGAGAAGATGTGCGTATCCGAATCGACGTAATTGCTGAAGCCGGTCTGATCGGGAACCGGCGTCGGGCGATAGCGGTAGCCGGCGCGCAAGGCCAGGGTCGCGCGCGGATCGACGATCGGCCGCCCTTCGAAGCCGATCGCCGGATTGTAGGTGTCGTGAAAATGCGGCGGCGGCGGCGACGGACCGTTGAACGAGGGGAACAGGTCGGCGAGGCCGCCGGTCAGGTACACGGCGGAACTGGGCGCGTCGCTTTTCATCTCGGACCATTGCATATACGTCAGGTCGGCGCTGACGGTGATGCGCGAATGCGGTTCGAACGCCAGGCCGAGCTCGAATTGGCGCGGCGAGAAGTGGCTCCAGGCGTCGGCGAGCAGCAGCAGGTCGCTGGGCCGCAGGATCGACAGGTCGGAGCCGGGAAACACCTTGAGCGCCGGCACGTGAATGTTCGCGGGCAGCACCAACTTGCACAAGAGCTTCTCGCGGTAGCTGAACCCGATGCGCAGCCAATCCATCGGCCGGCTCCAGATTCCGGCGACCGGCGAGAACAGGCCGCTGACCCGGCTCTGTAACGAACCGGAACTCTTCTGGCGTTCGTTGATCTCAAAATCGACGCCGCCGTTGTTGCCGGCGAGCATGTTCAGCCCGAAGCCGAGCGACACATAGCGCCACACTTCGAACCCGAGGCCGGCGAGAGCGACGAGCGTTTGGTCCGCGTCGGTGAAAAACGGCGAGTGCGGTTGGTTGGCCGGCAGCAGCGAGAAACGCATCATATGCGCGTCGGGCATGAACAGGTCGATGCCGCCGCTGAGGCGATGCTCGTTGACCGAACTCGAGACGGTGGCTCCCAGGTTGACGCCGCGGCAGCTCTCCATGTTGAAGCGCGCGCCGTTCAACGTCATGTTGGGGATCGCGTCGGCATACCCAACGTCGAACTGCACGCGGTGGACCTGCGTGAGCGCGGCGATGTTGTAGTAATAGCCGGCGGCGTCGTCGCCGAGCGCGGCGTACGCGCCGCCCATGGCCACGGCGCGCGCGCCGGCGCCGAAAAATTCGAACGGCCCCGCCCAGGCCGCCGCCGGAAGCAGCAGCAAAATCAGGCCCAGGACAAGGCGTCGGCGCATGCGCTTACTCATAGTCGAACGGGACGCTCAACGAGGCGCCCACGGCGTAAAGCCAGCCGCGGAACCCGACTTTCGGATAGCCGGGATTGCTCGGATCGACGTCGGCGTCTTTGTACGCCACGCGCGGCGGCAGGTACTGGAGTTGGCCGCCGAGGTCGAAGACCACTGGCACGGCAAAATGATAGGAGCCGGCGCTGAGCCAGCGCCAACCGACGGACGCGGCGCCGATCCAGCGGTCGGCGTCGAGATAATTCGTGTCGCCGCGTTGCGGCGGGACGGGCGAAGGCTCGTAGGCCGCGCCGAACCGGGTGAAAAAAGTTCCGCTGCCGCCGCGCCACGCCGTCGCTTCGGCGCCGGTGCGCAGCGACACGGTGTCGTGAAATCCGGGCCGCACCGACGAGCTGTTTTGCAGCGTGATCGGCAGCACCGGCACGTGCAGGCGGATCGTCATGTGGAGGGTCGGATCGGGGAAATCGGACCATTGGTTGTACGAGCCGTCCAGCGCGAGCAGCCAGCGGTCGAACGCGTACGACAGGCCGGCGACGAACTCGCGCGGCGTGTAGAGGCTGATCGCCTTGAAGTTGGCGACCATCGGCACGCCGGCCAGGTACGTCGCCACCGGCACTTGGTAGCTCGTGAAAAACCGGTCGCGAAACACGAACCCGAACTGCAGACCGTCGACCGCCGGCCAGATCTTGCCGGGCCGGAAGAGCAGGCCGGCCGTCGGCACGTACGTCGCGCGCAATTCCTGCGTGACTGTCGCTGCGATCGAGCCGTCCGGATTGATGCTGCCGTGCCAGTTGCCGGTCGTGTTGTCGAAGATCTGGACGCCGCCGCCGACCGACAACCCTTCCAGAATTTTCACGCTCGCCGCCGGAAACATCGCCACGCCGCGGCCCGACTCCTGCAAGAGCAAGAGCTGCGGGGCCGTCGGATACGGCACGTTGATGCCCAGCAGCACCGCGTTCGGCAATTGCAGGGCGACCTCGATCGCAATGCGGTCCTTCAGGAAACCGCCGAACGGCACCGGTATCACCGCGCCGATCATGAAATCCTGGGTTTGATCGAGTTTCGGCGCTCGCACGCCGATCCCTTGCAGCGCCGAGCCGGTGAACATGTAACCGAGGCCGATGCTCGCCTGCGGCTGAAACGCGGCGCCGGCCGGATTGTAGTACGCCGCCGCGAAATCGTCGGCGACGGCCGTCATCGCGCCGCCCATGCCGATGCCGCGCGGCGAAAAACCGTAGGCGGAGAGAATGTCGGCGTGCGCCGCGGCCCACGGCGCGCACACCATGATCGACGCCATCAGAAAAGAACCAATTCTGCGTTTACACTCGGCCATGCCTTTGACGCCGATCGCCGCGGTTGATCGGCGGATAGTACGGTTTTCGGCGCGGACGCACAAGCGATAACGGCGACGGAGCCGCGCGGCGCTGAATCGTTTCGCGTTCATGCCGGCCGTGGGGCCGGCGAAAGGCCCTGGGCGCGGTTGTCGCCGCCGATCCGACGTGGCACAATAGCCAAAATATCCGCGCAAACGCCGGGAGGTTGGTCATGCGTCGACGCCTGTGGTGGCTCGTTGTTTTGGGGTTGTTGGCTGCGGCCGTGTGGGCCGCGGCGGACGACCTCGACGGCCCGGCTATCGTCCGCAAGATGGCCAAGCAAAACGAGAGCACGTCGTTAGTGACGAAGGCGAAGATGATCGTCGTCGACGCCGGCGGCAAGGAACGCATCCGCGATTTGATCATGCGTTCGAAAATGGTGAACAATCTGCGCAATTCGGTGACGACGTTCCTCTCGCCGCCGGACGTGCGCGGCGTGAAATTTCTCGTCATCGAAAACAAGAACGGCGACGACGATCAGCGCATTTTTCTGCCCGAGTTGAAGCGCGTGCGGCGCATCACCTCGTCGAACAAATCGGGCAGCTTCATGGGCTCGACGTTTTCCTACGCCGACCTGCAAACGCCCAACCCCGACAAGGGCAAGCACAAGCGGCTGCCCGACCAACAAATGGGCGGCTTCGACTGCTACACCGTCGAGAGCACGTCGAAAAATCCGGATGATTACGTCTACGGCCGCTTCATTTATTGGGTGCGGAAAGACAACTTCATGCCCGTGCGCGCCGATTTCTACGACAAGAAAAACGCGCCGCTGAAGGTGCTGGAAATCTCGGACTTCCAACAGCGCACCGACGGCACGTGGTACGCCAAGCGCACGAAGATGACCAACGTGCAGGACAAAACCTCGACGACGCTCGAAGTCAGCGACTACCAGGTCGGCGCGGCGATCGACGACGAGTACTTCAGCGAGCGGTTCCTCGCCGACGAAAACCGCGAGTAGCCGCGCGCGGATGAAGCGCTCGACGCCGTCGGTCCGGCCGCTGGCCCTGGCGCTGCTCGTCGTGGCGCTCGCGGCCGGCGCGGGGCGGGCCGACGACAGCGAAGTCCGCACGAAATTCGAAGGGCAGCTCGCCTACAAGACCGCGCTCGACACCAATTGGGACCCCGTCAGCCGCGACCCGTGGTGGAACGACGTGTACGCCTTCGCCGCCGCGTCGGCCGCCTGGGGGGCGAATTTCGGCGCGCGCGCCGCGGGGCTGTTCGAGTACCGCCTCGACGTCGGCAAGAAGGCGCAGGGCCTGGCGATTCCGGAATTGCGCGAGTTGTACGGCAAGGTCCGCCTGGGCAAGCTCGACGTATTCTTCGGCCAGCAGATCACGTCATGGGCGGCGACCGATGTGTTCAGCGTCATCGATCGCCTGAATCCGTACGACTACAGCCGCGTTCTCGACTCGGAACTGCCGTACGCGCGGCTCGGCACGCCGATGATCCGGCCGGTGCTCTATCTCGATCCGGTGCAGCTCGAAGCGGCGTACCTGCCGCTGTTCACGCCGTCGCGCTTCAACATCGTCGGCAACGATTGGGCGTTGGTGGGCCGCAATTTCCCGCTCGGCTATCTCTTTCACGACATGGCGACCAGCCAAAGCTGGCAGCGCGAGCTGAAACTCATCGACCAATGGGTTCCGCAATGGCAGAACACGCTGCAAGTGCTGCTCAACGATCCCGGCTATTACGCCGACCACACGCAGCTTCCCGATCAGAACTTGCTCGCGCCGCAAGCGGCCGCCCGCGTGAAGTTCACCTCGTCGGCGATCGACGTCTCGGCCGCGTACTACTACATCTGGGACGACCTGCCAACGCTGCACCTTAATCCGCTCTTGAGCGCGCTGCAACGCGAAACGCTGGCGGCCGGCCCGAATTCGCTGCCGCCGTTCTCGCCGAGCCTGCTGACCTCTTCGGCCGCGACCGCGCCGTTCGAACTGACGTACCATCGCCTGCAAACCGCCGGGCTCGGCTTATCGAGCAGCGTGTACAACATCGGCCTGCGCGCCGACGGCGGCGTCGACATCGGCCGCTGGCACTACCGCACGGATTTCACCGCGGCGCAGCGCACGCAGGCGCGCTGGAGTTTCAACGCCGACTACACCTTCGCGCACGACGTATTCTTCGAAGCCGTGCTGCTGCAGGCGTTTCTGTTCGATCGCGACCCGAGCTTCCTGGAGCGCGCCTGGACGAACGTCCCCGGCTTCGCCCTGCGCGCGCCGTTCCTCGCCGGCAAGTTCCAATGGGAAAGCATCGTGTTGGTGGACCTGTCATACATGCGCGATCGCGACTGGCGCCACGGCCAGATTTTTCACAGCGGCTGGGTGGTCGGCCCGATGCTCACCTACAGCATCACCGATCCGTTGCGCGTCAGCGTCGGCGCCAACCTCCTCGGCGGCGCCAACTACACGTTGATCGGCCAGATGTCGGGCAACAGCCGCGTGTTTACGGAAGTTCGCTGGGGGTTCTGAGCCCCGAACAAAGAGACGTCTAGAACAACAGATTTGTCGACAACAAATCGGTTGTCGAGCGTCCGATCGCATCCATGTTCTTTTTCCGCGAATCGCGACCGTATCCCGATCGGCCGGCTAATGATCGTTCGCGTTCCGATAATCGCCGCCGATTTCGACTCCGGCGGAGGTCGCCCATGTCGCCGCTTGCTCGGTCGCCTGGCCGTCGTCGACCGCGACCGCCTGCGCCCAGACCTGGCCGCGCAGCGCGACGAGCGCGTCGGGCACGAAACCGTTGGCGGTCGGCGCGGGCGGCGCGACCGGCGGGTCGCCGGCAAAATAGCCCCGCAAATGGAATTGCCTGTCCGGCTGGAAGAGCCCGACGGCGACGCTCGCCGCGTCGGCGTTGACGGCGATTTGCACGCCCGTGTTCAAGTCCTGCGACCGCGCCTCATAACGCGTGGCGCCGACGCGCCAGACGAACATGCCGCTCGGCACGCCTCCGAGGAGGCCGCCGGCGAAGGCGAAGGCGTCGCCCGGGTTCGGGAAGTCGCTGGCCTGCAGCCAGACGTACGCCGACGGCAGCGCGTCGCCCCAGAATTTGTCCTGGTAAATCGCGGCGCCGTCGAAGTCGACCGTTTCATCGCCCCACGTCACCGACCCCGTCGCGCGGCCGCGCAACATGCCGACGTACCAGTTGATCGACGACAATGGCAGGTTGGTCAGCGCGCCCATCGTGTCGGTCCACGTTTCTTCGAGTTCGATGGTCAAATTCCAGCGCACGGCGCCGTCGTCGCCGGCTAACGAACCGCCGATCTGCTCCAGGCTCGCGCTATTGGCCCCGACCTGCACCTCGAGATCCTGATTGCTCGCCACGAACCGGTCGAGCGGAAAAGTTCCTTGCGCCAGCCGCCCGCCGCTGCCCATGGCGATGAGGAACGCCTCGCTGTCGGCGGCGTCGAGCGCGCCCGGGTTGCGTACTCCGTAGCAGAACGCGAACGCCTCGCCGCTGGGCGCGATCACGCGGAAGAACCATTCCTCGAAATAGGGGTCGTCGAGGCCGTTCCAGTGGTAGCGATTGGGGTCGGTCGACGGCCAATTGATCGGCAGACCGTTTTGTCCGGCGTAGGGGTTGGCCTGGTCCGCGACGCACGCCGCGAGCGCGAGCGAACCGAGGACGAGCAGCGCCGCGACCAACAATGCGGCGCTCGGCGTCGCCGATTCGGGTAGGAATGCCGTAAATCGCTTCACCTACTGCCTCGCGCGGCGGGAACGATCCCGCGCTCAGTCAAATAATCCGAAGACGCCATAGTTGTTTTTATAGTTGCGCACCCGGTCCTTGCCGTCAAGATTCGTTTGCGGCCGCAACGCGCGGCCGATTTCGGCGGACCGCGAGCCGCGGGCGCGCGTCGCAGAACCGATTTGGGGCGGTCAAGTTGCGCGTTTGCGTTGACAGGTCGGAGACGATCTTCTAAGATCAAGACAACTTGAGTCCACGGGCGGACACGCGAAATTTGGCGAGGCGCAGGTCGGCAATTCCAGCCTTTCCCTGTCAATCAAGAGCGGGAAGAAGGAGCGAGGAAGCGAATGACGCAACGGTCGTATATTAAGACTGCGGCGGCGCCGGTGGTCGAGGAAAGCAACGACGCCGGCACGGCGCTCGACGATCCCGGGGTCGACAAAGACGCGCTGGCGCGGCTGATGACGACGGGCGAACTGTTGCTCATCCGCGACAATGCCGCGGGGAAGGGGCAGATGATCACCGGCGGCATCCGGATCGACCGCCCGGTCGAAACCGTGTACGGCACGATCACCGATTACACGCACTACACGCAGTTCATGCCGAGCACCGAGGAATGCGAGGTCCTGGCGACGAACGGCGCGGTCCAGGACATTCGCTACGTCATCAAATTCAAGTTCCTGATTTTCAGTTGGTCGGTCGAGTACGTCTGGCGCCACATCTTCAAGCCGTGCCAGGAAATCACCTGGCGGCTGCTCTCGAGCAAGGGCGGCAAGATCCGCGAAGTGATCGGCTCCTGGCGGCTGTACCCGATCGACGACGGCCGGCGAACCGCCGCGTTTTACTCGATCTATTCCGACATTTCCAACGTCGTCCCCGGCCTGAGCAAGTACCTGGCGCGGGACACGAGCCTCGAAGCCGCGGTCAACCTCAGCGCGTGCATCATGGTGCTGCGCGCCGTGAAACAGCGCACCGAAAACCCCGCCTGGCGGCAGACGAAATAGGCCGGACCGCCGTGGCCGCCGCGCCGCCGCCGGCCGTGCGGCGGGATCCGTGCGCCGACGCGAACTTGACGGCGAGGTCCGGCGAAGCTAGCTATTAGAGAGTTGGTTATCTTTCCGTGACGCACGCGCGCGTTCGGAAACGGATCGCCAGCGGAGGTGTGGCCATGAAACGCATCGTGTGGATCTCGTTGCTGCTTACGACGCTGGCGCTGGCCGCCGGCGCGCTCATCACCTGCGGCTCCGGCAGCACCGTCGGCGTCGCGCGCCTGGCCGACGATGACAACGATACCGTCGACGACGACACGGTTCCCGCAGACGACGACGATGACGACAACGACAACAACGACGCCTCGCCGGACGACGATGCCTCGCCGACCGACGACGATGACGACGACAACGACGACTCCTCTCCGGACGATGACGATAACGACAATGACGACTCTTCGCCGGACGACGATGACGACGACAACGACGACTCCTCCGCGGACGATGACGATAACGACAATGACGACAGCTCGCCGGATGACGACGACAACGACAATGACGACGACAACGACAATGACAATGACGACAGCTCGCCCGACGATGACGCGTCGCCGGCGGACGATGACGCCGACGCAACCGGCGCCTGTTGCGGGGATGTGGAGGGATGCGTCGACAACGAAACGCAAGCCGTGTGCGCCAACGCAAACGGCTACTGGTGGGAAGGGCAGCCCTGCTCTTCGAACGTCTGTTCGACGACCGCGGCTTGCTGTCTCGTCGGCGTTTGCCTCGGCAATTACACATACAACGTTTGTGTTGTGGATGGCGGCACGTGGATGTACGGTCAAACCTGCGCCGAGAATCCATGCCCGATGTAAGCGGCGCGCCGGGTCGGCGACGCTGAAAACGAGGCCGGTCGAGGCCGCCGGCGTGTGCGGCCGCGGCACGCAACGGTCGCGGGCATTTCGACTTTCGGCATAACCGTCGCGGCAAGGGAATCCACCAGCTCAGCCGTGGCGCGCCCGGCGATGAGCTAGGAAACCCGCCAACGCCGCCGCACTACGATCGTTCGATTTCTTGTCTTGGCGCAAAGATCTTTCGGGCAGCCGCAGATTGCGCCGATTTACGCTGATGCACGAGCCGCGAATGGCGTTCGACAGGGCGGAACAGGTCATGGCCCGTGCCGTGTCGGCGGCCATCTGCGTTCATCTGGGGCTGGAAAACCTTTGGTTGCGGCCCCGAGGGCTGCGCTGAGGACCTGTCGATTCCGTGAGCGTGCGCTACGGCTCGCAAGCGCGCCTCGCGCAACGCGAAAATAAACTTGAAAACACGGCCGCGTTGGCGTAGGTCTGAAGCGACGGCGCGTCATTCCGGGTCATTTCGGACTCGGCCGGGGCGCGTCGTCGGAGGCGCCGCTGTGAAACCCGCCAGTTCGAGTCGGTGGATATTGCTGGCGGCGGCGCTGCTCGCCGGCGCGATCACCTGCGGCGGATCGCCCACGCGCGGCCAGCCGGCGGCCGACGACGACGCGAGCCCGAATTTTTCGCCGAGCCTGAATTACGGCGTAACCGATTTCAATTATTACTCCGGGCCGGAATACCTGGCCGATCAGGAATTTCTCGCGAGCCACGTCGACCTGGCGATCATCGGCCAGGGCGACGCCCCGATGACCGCCGCGTGGCAGCAGATTCACGCCGACGGTCCGCGCGGCAAATGGCTCGATTGGCGGACGACGCACCTGTTCTACACCAACGACGTCGGCGGCACGTGCGCCGCGCCGACCCCCGGCGCCGCGAGTTCGGAGTACGCGCAAGACACGCAGCGGTTGGCGGCGTTCTTGGCCGCCAATCCGCAATACGGCGACGGCGAGAGCTGCTTCCTGCACGCGCAAAACGACGGCCGCATCCAGGCGACATGGCAGTGCGGCGGTTGCCAGGTGACGCTCCAGCAAAAGGGGCTGAGCGGCGGCGCCAAGGGCGTGCTGAAAGACGCGCGCCTCTGGACAATCGTTTACGACGGCTACACGTGGCTGTTCAACCTCGCGTCGCCGTGCGCGCAGGATCTGGCGGCGTGGCAGGCCGAGCAGTTCATCCAGCAGGGCCTGAGCGGCGAGGGGTACGACAACCTGGGCAGCCCGACGGCCGACGGCTACTACCTGCCGGCCCTGCTCGACCCGATCGACATCGTCGAGTTGCCGGCGTCGGCGCAGACGTCGGTCGCCGCGGAAGACGGCTGGTATTACCCGACGGTCGCCGCGTTCCTGACCGCGGTGCGCGACAAGGCGCGCGCGGTCAACCCAGGCGCCACGATCGTCTTCAACGGCGCGGCGTATTGCAGTTGGGACGGCTCGACGGCGCAGCAGGCCGCGCTGGCGAACGAGGGCGTCGGCGTCTGGTGCGAAAACGCGCTGCAGGTTCCGTCGGAAGGTCCGCTCGGCACGGCCGATCGGTTGCAGGCGCTGATCGGCTTTTCGCAAGCGCTGGCCGCCAAGGGCAGTTTCCTGGCGTTGGAAACGTTTTACAACGACGGCGCCAATCCGACCGCGCCGGAAATCATGTTTTTTCTGGCCGCGTACTACAACTTCAAGAATGGTCAGGACGCGCTGATCGTCCGGCCGTCCTGGAGCCCGTACGAGCCGTTTATGGATACGTCGTGGTTCGCGGTGTTCGGCCGCGACGTCGGCCAACCCCTGGGGCCGTCGACCGCCGGCGCGAACGGCGTTTTCTCGCGCGCCTACCGGAATTCGCTCGGCCAGACAATTCTCGTCCTCGTGCGCGCCGACGGGACCAACCCGGCCGTGCCCGTGGCCTTGGCCGCCGATTATTGCAGCGTCGGCGCCGACAACACGCTGACGCCGCTCAATGCCGGCACGCTGACGATGAACAGCGGCGACGGGTATATCCTCATTGAGCGAGGCACGGGCGGCTGCAACTGCTGAGTCGCTTGCAAAAAAATACGGGATTCGACAAGCAGCGTCACGCGCCGACCTCTCCCCGGAAATTTCGGTTCCCGAAATTTCCCGCCCCGACACCGGGGGGCGGGCGGGCGGGAGAATTCCGGACACACGATTTCACTCGCTCCTGGTCCGCCGGCGCCCGCCGCGAAATCACGTCCTGCCGTATCATGCGGCGAACCGACCGCTTCCGCGTGAGCTCCACAGGCGGAATCGCCGCCGTCCCGCATCCTCCGCGTCGCCGCGGACCCCGCGGTCGCTTGCGCCTTCCCCTTGCGCCAAGTCGCCGCCGATCGCGGCCCTTGCCGCCCCAACCGCGTCGGACCCCGCAGTTGATGCGGGCTTCGGCGGATTTCGGCGCCTCGCGCGGCGACCGCCCACGCAAGGGAGAGTTTCTGCAAGCTTTTTTTCGATCCAATAAATGATGTTTTTGAGGCGAGGTTGCGTGGCCGCTTGTGCTGTATGGCTCCTCGTTTAAGCAGTCGTAACGAACGTTACGCCATTTTCTCGAAGGGTTAAGTATTGTGTCCCCGAAATTCCGTGCGGTTCATTTTGCTGGGCCGTAATGATAGATCGTGCCGCCAAACCCGACCGCGAAAACGTCCGACGACGAGCTTCCCCAAACGCCATCGAATTGCGGCGTCGTTCCGCTCGACATTTCCGACCACGAGGCGCCGTCATAATGAAGAACTTTTGGTTCGCCCACGACAAATACATCAGAGGCCGAACTCCCCCACACATCCAAAGGACAACACTCCGTAGATCCGCTCGTCACTTCCGACCACGAGGAGCCATCGTAGCGATAAATCAATTCCTTGGGGTAATTAGGATTATCCAACTTCGCGCCCACGGCGAGCACGTTTCCGCTTGAGCTTCCCCAAACGGCGCTCAACGACGCTTTTGTCCCGCTCAGGATCAACGACCATGAAGAACCGTCATAGCGCACGATCACGGGGTCGACAGTGCCGTCAACTTCCTCTGCGGCTCCAACTGCGAACGCGTCTGACGACGAGCTTCCCCAAATACCGCTCCATTCCGCGTAGGTTCCGCTCGACATTTCCGACCATGATGTTCCGTCATATTGGTAAATATTGTCGTTGCCGACAGCGAACACATCCGAAGAAGAACTTCCCCACACTCCCCAAAAAGCGTTCGTCCATGGTGTGATCTCAACCATCGACCACCGGGAACCATCATAATGGAGGACCAGCGCGTAAAATGTATCCAGATCGCCGCCGACGACGAACACATCCTCACCGGAGGTTCCCCAAGCCCGGTACAATTCAGCGCCCGTCGTCGTCTGTTCCATGACCGACCACGAGGAACCCTCGTAGTGCAATATCACGCCTTGGAAACCATCGGACTCAACGCCAACGGCGAATACGTCGGAGGAGGAACTTCCCCAAACGCCGTGCAAATCGGCCGTCGTCCCGCTGCTCATCGGCGTCCAAACCATGTCGTCGTTGTCGTCGTTGTCGTCATCGGGAGTAAAATTGTCGTTGTCGTCGTCGTCCGGCGGCGAGGCGTCGTCATCATTGTCGTTGTCATTGTTGTCGTCATCGTCTGGCGTCGAATCATCGTCGTCGTCATCGTCGTCAGCGCGCGATTGGTCGTCGTCGATTCCGGAATTATCGTGGTCCGAATTGCTGTTTGCGCCATGGCACGCGGTCTGCAAAGCCGCTATTAATAGTACGAAAAAAAAAGCTGCTTTTTTCATCTTGCGACTCCTGCGATTAGGGATTGCCCGGTGGCGAATCGGGTCCATCCGGACGCGGCATCCATTGCACCAGTGGTGGCGTTTGGCTATAATCCGTCATGCGATAGGGAATTATTGATGGATAATCAAGCCAATAATGTTTCAACCAATTCCAAGTATCTGTAAGATTGTCGCCATGCTCCACATTGAATTGGAAGAACGCCATGTTGTCGTGAATTGCGTCGGGCGGCCAGTCGGCCCCATATGCGCCTCTAGCGATCACGATTGCTCGATTTATTTCGAGAAAATAATTGTATGCCTTGTCGACGGGATCGGCCCCCTGCAACGCACCGTATCCAGTGTCCCTTAGACTTGGGTCAGCTCCCTCGTCCAGACCAACGGTCATAATTTTCGGGAACTTGCAGGCGTCACGGATCTTCTCGTACCAAAGTCCGGGGTTGGCTGCGAAATCGGTAAGCAGCGTGAGATCGGTTGTTGGAAACTTGTCGCCGTTGGGATCGGAGTTATCGCCGATTGGCCAAATCGCGCCGTGGTCTCCGTATAAGGCACCGTCTTTAATAAAAACATCCATACCGAAGGGAAAGCGGTAATCGGTACGCGGCATGAGCACGTGCCCGGCCGATGACAGTGCGGCGCCCGCCAGCCTTTCGGGCCACATCAACATATAATGGGATACGAATTGGGCTCCGCCCGAGTGCCCGTAAATCATAAATGTCTCTTCGACCGGATCGCCGGCTGCGGCGAACGCTTGTTGAAATTGATCAATGATATTATTTAAGACGAGATCTGACCGATACGGGTCGAGCCAACCCACTGTTTGATAGAAGTCGGTGAGATTGAATTGAAAATCCGCCACCCGATCCTGAAACACGACGGGTGGATAATTCAAGAATTCAAAAAGGAATGCGCAGTCTTCCTGCGAACCCTGTGCCACCCACCACGGCCGGTAAGGAAGATATGCCGGTGGATCTGAACCGAGTTTGAGCGGTCCGTACCACTGGTCGAAACAAGGAACGATGATGATCGTGTTGTTCAGATCAGCAAAAGACTTTCCGATTAAGGGGTTCTGACTGTCGAGATTATCGTAGTTTATGTCGATGAGCCCCATGTTTTGAATATGAACTGCACCGCCTCTATAGTGCTCCGCCCCGGCCCCGGGGATGCCAACGACAAACCGCCGTGGTCTGGCGCCGCTCCCCGGCGCCCCTTGCTGCGCGACCGAACCACCTCCAGCGGAGCCCTTTGTCGAATCGAGGCGCTGTGGCACGTAGTAATATACGACAACATTACCGAGCGTTTGGGATTCAAATATCGCCCGATGCCACCATGGCTCGCTCGTCCCGACCCACTGGGTCGGCAGGAAATTCTGAGGTTTCGTGTTGGGCGTCGTGTCGATCGGGCCCACGGGATAGAAATCGACTGTAGGCGCAGGACCGGCCGGCACGTATCGACTGTTCCCATTCTTGGCCCGGCGCGCGATTTCGTCGGCGTCCCTTTGAGGCGATAGAGCTGGCACGTACCGCGCGCGGGGATGCTGTTCGAGATATTTCCGTTCCGCGGGAGTAAGGGCAGGCGGCCGCGCCGGGACATATTTCTTCAGTTCGAAGTCGCTCATTTCAAATCTCTCCATTTCGCAAAACAGAAGGCCGGTCGCCATGGCAAATCAAGACTGCGCCGGAAACCGGCCCTCGTCAAGAATCAACGTCGTTTCAATTGACCCGGACGCACCCTTCCCCGGCTTTCAATACAATCTGCTGCCCCGCCGGCACGGTCTCGAACGCCGGCTGGGTCGTCGCCAGCGCCGGGTTGGTGAACATCACGAGTTTGGCGCCGAGCAGCAGCGACTGCGCCTCGAGGACGACGCCGTAATACTCGTCGTTGCCGTGCAGGTCCTGCTTGATGATCTGCAACTGGGCGCGGTTGGTCACGCCCAACGGCGTCATGTCGAGAATGATGATTTTCGACGCCGAAGCCCAGATTGCCTTGTACGCCGCGCGGGGTGAAGCCGTCTGAATCGTGGTCGTGCGCCAAGACGGCAGGCCGGGGCCGTACCACGGTTGAATCACGACCCGCGCGTCCGCCCAGGCCTGCACGCCCACGGCGCCGCAGTCGACGAACCAATTGTTGCCGGCGAGCGTCAGCGCCGCGCCCACCGCCATCGCGCCGGCATTGACGTCCGACACAAGACTATTTTCCACGGTGAGCACGGCGCCGCCAACGGCGCAGAACCCCACGGAGACCGGCGTCGGCGCCAGCGGGCCGACGACGCAATAAATCATCGAGACGGCGCAGCCGTCTGCGAGGAGGCCGTAGCTCAACGCGCCCGGCCCGGCCGCGGGCATGATGCCAATGTTCCGAAAAACGTTGTTCGCGCCGTTGGCGACGGTAATGCCGCCCGAAAACATGCACGGCCTTACGCCGTTGAGGGGGTCCACAGCGTTCGAACCGCCATAGGGATCGTTCCCCTGACAATAATCCGGGTCGCTCCACTCGGTCGGCGAGGATCCGATGGACGTCCAGAAATAGGGTTGCCACGCGAGCGTGACCCCGGGCATGCAAATAACGCCGGTAAGATCCAACGCCAAGTAATCATAGGTCGACGGCGCGGTCAAAGAGCCGGCCAGGTGGATTGTCGTGTCGGCCGTGATCGGGCCGGACAATAGTCCGTTCGTGGAGTCGGTGAGGAGCTTGCTGATGGTTTTCCAGGGAGCGTTCCACACCGGCGATGCGTTTGAGTCACTGCCGTGAACCGCGTCAAGATAGTAATCCGTAAGCATAGATCCTCCTTAATCCGAAAAGTGGTTTTTTGCAAATCGGCCACAACGAATGCCTCGTCGATCCCCAATCGCCAAGGCGATGTGGGGTCGCCGTGGCGCGTGAATACAAGGACGCCTTCGCCGAGGTTCTTTGGTGAAAAATCGTGGTGCGGTCGGCTACTAGCCGCACGATTGTAAGTTAAGAGGGGGGGGGAAGTCAAGAAAAATATCACCTGTTGCTGTTATTTAATTGCGCCGACCGCTGGGCGAATCCAAAAAAGTCAGATTTGAGCCGACGATAGACCGAAGGAAAGCCTCTCCGCAACGCGGGTCCGCCACGGTGTCTTCTCGCCCCACCCTGTGGCGGGGCCGGGCGCGGCCACGCCAGGCGTGGCCCGGGGGCGAGGTCTACGCGAGACGCCAATAATCGTGTTGCCGTTGTTGCAAGAGGCTCGGCTGACAATCCGCGAGAGGGTGCGGCGCCGAAGGCGTCCGCACATCGCCCGGCGAAAATGCATCGCTCAGCAGGGCACAATTGTTTCCTTGCCGAGCGGCAGCCAATAGAGCAGCGCGGACAGGCCGGCCGCGTCGAAAGCGCGTTCGATCTCGGCGCGGCCCTCGGCGAAATGGGAGAAGCCCTCGTAGTGAATCGGGACGACGCGCGCCGGTTGCAGCGCGCGGGCGAGCTTGACGGCGCCCTTCGCGCTCATCGTGTAGCGGATGGGCCCCGTCGATCCGAACGACGCCTGGCCCATGTGAAAAAACGCCGTGCCGATCCGCCAGCCGCGGCCGATCTCGGTCAGCCGGCGATGCCACACCGTGTCGCCGGTGATGTAAATCGCGCCTCCGGTCAGCTCGGGCGCTTCGAGCAGGAAGCCCGTCACTTCGCCGACGAGGAAGCGCGCCAAGGGCGGGCCGTGCCGCGCGGGCGTGGCAGTTACGCGCAGCGAGAAGCCGTCGGCGCCCAGCAACCGGTGCTCGTGCCAGGCGGGGAGACCGCGGGCGTTTCCGCCCAGCCGGGCGGCGCCGGCCACGGTGGTGAGCACCACGCGGGCCGCCGGCAGCAACCTGCGGCCCGCGTCATCCAGATTGTCGCCGTGGTGATCGTGCGAGAGCAGCACCGCGTCGATGCGCCCGATGTCGGCGGCGGCCATGGCGGGCCCGCTCGTCTTTTGCGAATGCGTGCCGTAACCGAACGAGTATTTCGTGTCTGCCGCGTCGAAAACCGGATCGGTCAAGAGGCGCAGGGAACCGAGTTCGAGCAGCATCGTCGCGGCGCCGACGTGCGTGACGCGCAAAATTGCGGGTGTGTCCATTCGCGGTCAGCGGGCCGTGACGACGAAGTCGATGCGCGTGTTTTTCGCGCGGCCCTCGGCCGTGGTGTTCGGCGCGATCGGCACCTGGTCGCCCAAGCCGACGGCCTTCAGACGGCTCGCGGCGACGCCCTTGCGGATCAGGTACGTACGCACGGCCGCGGCGCGGAGTTCGCTCAACCGCAACGCGTTCGCCGTGCCGGTCGCGATGTGCCCCTCGATCTGCAATTGGACATTCGGGTACTGCTGCAGCAGATCGGCGACGTCATCCAGTTCGGCCCGGTCGTCGTTCGTCAATTTCGAACTGGCCGCGCCGCCGAAAACCAGCGGGTTCGGCAAGAGAATCTGGCTGGGCCAGAGCGCCACGCCGCTGTCTTTCTTGGCGATCATCGTTTCCGGCGCCTCGACGATCGGCGGCGGCGGCGCCTCCACAACCGGGGGCGGCGGCGCGGGCGCGGGCGCGGGCGGCGGGGCGGCCGGCGGCGGCGGGGCCGGCGGCGGCTCCGGTTTCGGCTCGGGCGGCCCGTATTTGACCGGCGGATACGCAAAATTCAAACCGGCGATGACGCGGAAGGTCGGATTGCCGATGCCGCTGTTGAGGCCGAAGCCCGCGTCCAGCAGAAAATTGAGGCCGACCGGCGTGTTGAAGTGCGCGCCGACCAGCGCCTCCAGCGGCGCCGTGGCGGCGATGCCCTTGAAGCCGTAATCGACCGTGCGCGCGGCCAACTCGGCCCCGACGCCGACCCATTTGGCGATCGCCACGTCCAGGCCCACCCCGCCGACGAATTGCATCGACGCCTGGAGATCTTTCTGCGGCAGCAGATAACGCAGGCCGCCGTTGAGCACGATGTTCACGCGGTCGAAGCGCTTATCCAGAATCAAGGCGCCGCCGAAAGCCGGAGCGCCCAAGCCGATGAACAACGGGGAATAGCCCGTCGGCAGCGTGCCGTCGAGCTTCAGGGCGAGGCCCACAAGGCCCGGCTTGTTTTCCAGAATGGCGATCTTCAAGGCAATGTTGGTGTCGCCGAACTCGGAGCCGGACGTGAAGGAATCGTGGGGCAAGCCCGTGATGGAGTTGAGTTGGCTGTTGTTCATATTGCCGGCCGCGTGCGCGAACGACGAGCCGATCATCAAATCGACCCGTTTGAAAAATCCGAGCGCGACGTAGAACTGGTCCTCGATCAACGTTTGCACGACGCCGATATTGTTCCCCGATTGCTCGGTCTTCAGAATGAAGGGCGACGTCGCGTAATTGGCCACCATCCCCAGCGCAAACTGCCACGTCCCGAGCGGCTCGCTCGTGTACAACGACACCAAGTTCTGCGGACCCATGGCCGGCACGATGTTTTCCACATCGATCGCGTGGGCCGCGACCCCGGCCGCCAAAACGAGAAGGACGATCGGGACGGCGATCCGTTTCATTTGCCTCTCCTCTGTACGAGAACGAAGCGCAGCAAAAACAAGGCCAGCGCCGCGACGAGCATCGACGCCAACCCGGACCACGGCGAGCCGGGGCCGGCGGCGTCGCATTCGCCGCAGCCGAAGTGATCGATCTTATGTTTGCGGTCGGGGCAGCAATCCGAGACGCCCAGCGTCGATTGCGTCGTGGCGCTGCCGCCGGTTTGATTCATCACCGTCAACGTGACGACCAACTCCCCGCCCAGCGTGTACGTGTGCGCGATCGTCTTGCCCGCGCCGGTGAAGCCGTCGCCGAAATCCCAGAAGCACCGCAGGCTGCCGCCGCCGGGGTTGGTCGAGGCCGAAGCGTCGAAGTTGAACGAAGTCGGCGGGGTCGCCGGCGTGACGCTGAACGCGGCCGTCGGCGCCGCGCCGGTCGGCAGCGGACGCGCCGCGAAGTGCGCCTGGACTTGTTTGCCGGCGGGCACGGGGAACGCCGCCGGATCGACGCCGTTGACCGTCGTCTTGGCGTACAACACGGCGACGCCGTTGTCGCCGAGGCCGAGGTCCGTGATCGGCACGAGGTCGCCGGTCTTCTCGTTGACAATCTCGTAACCCTGCGGCAGGCCCGCCACGAAGAATTGCAGCGTGATCGGGAGCGCAGCCGGCAAGCCGTTGGTCACTTGGATCTGCGCGTAGGTGGACGTCCCGTCGTTGTTGGTCGGCGTGAACCACAAATTGCCGGCGGGCACGCTGCGCTCGGGCGACGCCGGGTCGATCGCATTGAGGCTCGTCACGGCGTTGTTTTCGACGCTGATCAAGCGATAGCCGTTGTATTCGCGTTTGCCGGTTCCGGAGGCGACCCCGGCCGCCGCCGTCGTCGTCTGCACGACGTTGAACGGCTGCTGCGGGAGCGGCACGTCCAACACGTTGTTGTCGCGATCGAGGATCGGCGCGCCGGCCGCATACTGCCACACGCTGTCCCAATGGCTGTGCCCGATGAAGAGAAAGGGCACGTCCGCCTGCAGCGCCGCGGTCAGCAGTTTCGTGCCCGTGTTGCTTTTCGCGGTCTCGTTCTGGATGCCGTCGGTCGGGTCGGAATCCCAGGCGCTCGAATCGAAGTTCCAGTATTGTTCCGCGTGATCGGACGGATTCGTCGAAAAGGGCATGTCCGCGCTGTACGGCCCGCGCGGATCGTGGTTCATGAAGAGCATCGTCCGCTGGCCGGCGTGCGTCGCCGCCGCCAGGTCGGCCTGGAGCCAGCCGTATTGCGCCGGGCCCATGAACCCGCCCGCATTCTCCGCCAGCACCGCAAAGACGCCCAGGGCGATCCCCTGCCGGCGCGCGGTCGACCCGTCGTAGCTGTTGGCCACCGCGAAGTGCAGCGAGCCGTAGTCGAAGCTGTAATACAGCGGCCCCCACGATTGCCCGTAAGACTCGAGCCCGTCGGTGAGGACGGTCGTGCTGCCGTAATACGCGTAGCCGTCGTGATTGCCCGGCGCCAGGAACAGCGGCGTTTTCGTGCTCGCCAGAATCTGCGCCAACGTCGCGATGTCCGTCTGGTAATTGTCGCCATACGACAGGCCGCCGGTGATCACGGCGAAATCGGGACGCAGCAGCGCCAGTTCGCTGAGAATCTCGTTTTGGAAGATCGCCACGCTGCGTTGTTCGGTTGTCGCGCCCGGGTAATCGCCGCTGGTCTCTTCGTTGCCCGTCGAATAGCCGGCCAGGTCCGCCAATTGGATGTCGGAAAGGTGGGCGAACGTGTACGTGCCGCCGATCGTGTCGCGAATCGCCACCGCGGCCGGCTGGTAATCGACGATCGTCGCGCAGGTGACCGCCAGGCCGTAAACGTCCGCCGGCGCGCCGTCCGGGACCGCGCAGGTGAGACGATAGGCCTTCAGCGTTGCGTCGTACGCGACGTCGGAGACGACCGCGTCGTAATTTTGCGCGACAGGGTCGCCCACGTGCGCGTACGAGGCGTCCGGATAGGCGTAAGCAGTCGTCAGGCGGACCTGCCAATCGGCCGGGTCGGGATACTCGTCGCCGTTCACGTCGTAAACGACGACGTTCAGCACGCCGGCCGGTTCGACGATCTCGGGCATTCCCAGCACCGGGTACTCGATCGCGGTGATGCGCGCCGGAATCGGATTCGCGCCGTAGGTCGGCGCGTGCGCGTAGTTGTACCCCGGACCGTCGCCGGCGGCGTACGGCGCGCCCATGATGCTGCTCAGGGTGTCGGCCTGCGCGACCGCAGCCAGCCCGACGAGGATGAAGAAAACCGCAAAAATAACCCGCGACTTAGCAATCGTCATTTGCGCTCCCGGCTAACGGCCGTCGCTACGGAGAGAATTCAGTGGCGGCACTATATTTTTTCTTGGTCCCTGGTGTCAAGATGAACCGCCAGGGCGAACGCATCTAAATTCCGAGCAACTTTTTCAGGTAGTCCGGTTTCC